>JBEKIA010000017.1:0-29012 GCA_050011995.1 Verrucomicrobiota bacterium | reverse complement strand
GTGCGCCGCCGGTGGTCGCGGAAAGAAATTTCTGGCGGAATGGAAGGGGGTTTGTAAAGATCGGGCAATGCGTCAGACGGGGAAAAGGTAGGGCGGGCAGTCCTCTGCCCGCCGCGGCGCGCCCGGAGTGCGCGCCCTACCACCCAAGACAGGCCCATTATATAATTCTGAGAACCGTCATGATCGCCGAAACAAATCCTCCAGACCGCAAGATCAAGGCCTGGTCCTTTCTCCCTCCCATCAACACTCCCAAATACCATCTCCTTCTGGGGGCGGTGGCGATTTTCATCCTCGGTCCCCTGGGCGGCATCTCCGCCGCCTACATGAATTTCTCCCTCGGCTTTTTTGTCGGCGGCCAAGTCCTGGCCGGAATCCTCGGCAGCGTCGTCACTTTCGGCTACGGCTCCGAGGGCAAACACGGCGCCAATTACATGCAGACCATGGCCGCTTCCGTCGCCGGCATGGCCGGCATGGGCGTCTTGATTCAGGCCATGGTCTGGCTGGGATTGCCGGAGCCGCCCGTCTGGCAATTGATCCTGTTCTTTACCTGCATCGGCATGTTTGGCGTCGGCACCGGCATGCTTTACACCCCCATCCTCGTGGACAAGATGCAATTGACCTACCCTTCCGGTTATGCTGTCGCCAATATTTTGCGCGCCCTGACCGACAAAACCCTCCTCAAGCGGTCCATCGCCAAACTGGGCGGCGGCGCTCTGGCCGGCTTGGCGGGCGGGTTTGGCTCCAACTTTCTCAAGGCCGTGGCCGGCCCCGGGGCGGCGGCGCGTTTTGACAGTCTGGACTATTCCGGCGGAACGATCGGGGCCGGCATGGTGGTGGGCGCGCGCATTGCCATCCCCAGTTTGATCCTGGCGCTGGCCGGCAAGGCGCTCACGCCGTGGTTGCGCCAGATCGGCTGGCTCGGCCCGCAAGACACCTATCGCAAAATCGGTTTCGTCATCGCCCTGGGAACCATTCTCGGCGCCGCCATCATTGACCTGTCCATCATCGCCTGCAAATTTGTCGCCCAGTGGCGGGAAAAGAAGGCCGCGCCCCGGCCGCCGGGCGAAGATTGGAAAAACGTCAGCACGCCGCGCCTCCTGGTTTGGGAAGTTTGCTGGGGAACCGCCCTGGCTTTTGTCGCCAGCCATATCCTGCGCCTGCCTCTCTATTTTGTCGCCGTCGCCATCTTGTTGACACTGGTTTTCGTTTTGATCAACGGCATCGCCGACGGCATTTCGGATTGGAACCCCATTTCCAGCGCCTTTGTCGTCTCCGTCGTCATCATGGCTTCCCTGGGATTGAAAGATCCGGGCGTGGGCCTGATGTGCGCCTCCATCCTCCTCATTTCGTGCAGCTCCGGCGTGGACATGCAGCAGGATCGTTCCACCGGCTGGCGCTTGGGGACCAATCGCGCCAACCAGTTCCGTTACCAGGTCATCGGCATTCTCATGGGCGCTGTTCTCTCCGTCGCGCTCGCCCGGGTCTTCATGCAAGCCTACCCCGTTCTGCGCGTCAATACTTTTGAGCACCACAATGTCCCTGGCGCCGAGAAATGGGCCTCCGCCATGACCTACAAATTCGTCGGCGCGCTGCAAAACTTGACGCATCCCAACGCCATTTTCACCACCGCCCTGGAAATCGGCATCGGGGCCGGTTTCCTCATCGAAGCCTTGCGCAAGCTCATCAAAAACAGCCGGCCCTGGCGCCAGTTCGTCCAAGCCGGCCCCAAAGGACGCGCCGCCGATTTCGTCTTGGACGCCTTCCTCCTTTCCAGCCCCTACGCCTCTTCTTTTGGCGGTTTTGTTGACTTGCCGGCGGTGACGTGGTTCAGCGTCGGCGGCGTGGCCGGTTCCCTGATGGATGGGTTGAAGGAACGCAAAAAAAGCCGCCAACCAAAACTGGCGGACGGCCCCGCCGTGCCCGACGACATGAGCGACTCTTCCTTGATAGGCGGGGGATTGATCGCGGGAGATTCCCTCTCCGCACTCGGCCTGGGCCTTTACGGCCTGCTCGGCACACTGTTCGGCAAGCCGTAAGGAAGAACCGCCACGGCAGGGCAGGGGAGTGAACCACAAAAAAATGTAGCGGCGGTCTATGACCGTCGCATTTCGATATTACCTGGGAGCGCGCGTCCCGCCTCACGGTAGGGCGGAGGTGCTCCTCCGCCCCAACTTCCTCGCGTCCCGCATCCCCCAAGTCAATGAAGGGCATCTGCCCCATGAGCATTTGACACATCCTTCCCGCTCCGGCATATTGAGTGCATGACGATTGCACTGGCCAAAGACGTTGAAGATTTCCTGCAGGAGCAAGTTCAGGCGGGTAACTGCACTGATGCGAGCAACCTCGTCAATGATGTCCTTCGCTCCCTGCGCGACCAACAGTCCCGACCTTTCCCCGTCACGCCCGACCTCGAAGCTTGGTTGCTGGAAGCGGCGGAAAAGCCCGCCACCCCGCTGACCGCGGCGGATTTCATAGCCATCCGGGAGCGAGCGCGAGCGCAGGTTAAATCCACGGCCAAATGAACGTCCGCAAAACGGATGAATTCATCGCCGACGTGGAACAGCAGTTCGACTGGTATGTAGCCAATGCTGGCTGGGAGGTGGCCGATCATTATCTCGACTCCGTGCAGGCCACATGTCAAAACATGCTTTTGCTCATTTCCCTTGACGCGCTTGGGCATGGAGGACAGAGCAAGATAAAATACTCCACCGATGATTGGGCAAAAGTACGGTTTGACCCCCGTGATGACCCCCGTGACGGTTGCGATGTCCTCAATTCGGTGAATTCCCTCGGTAATTTCATCGTTGAGGAAATCGGGGGCCACAACGCTCTCCACCAGACGCCGCGCCAAGTCGAGCCTGTCTGCGGGCGGCAATTCAAGTGCGATTCTGGTCAAATCTGCTGAACCCATGCCTGCAAGTTGACACCTTTTCTGCTTTGTGGCAAGCCTTGAAAGGTGGCGTTGGTCATGCGCGTCCTCCCCGCACGATTTTGAACTTCCGCCGGGCAGGGCAGGGGACCCGGCTCCCGCCGCCAACGCCTCCACATTATGCGCTTGATCCGCCCGATTCCCCCAGAGTGAAATCAGGCGCGTTCGCCGCGCCCGCTTCCCTTTCCCACCGCGCCGGGTCCTGCCGATAGAACCCCTTGAGCTGCTCGTATAGCTCCGGGTGTTTCTCTTGCATCTCCTGTGGCCGCTCAAAGAACGATTCGGTGGCGACGGCGAAAAACTCGGCGGGGTTTGTCGCGCCATAAACATCCAAATCCGCCTCTTCACCCATTTGCGCTCCGGCCCGAAGTTTTTTGAATTCCGCGCCCAGCACTCGCGCCCACGAAGCCTTTCTGCTCCTTCCCGCCGATGGCGATTCTCCTCTGTCAAGCAAAGGAGCGCCATCGCTCCAGCCATCTTCAAAATCCAACAGATGCGCAAACTCGTGAAGGACAATATTGGTCCCGGCTTTGCGGTCCGACGCGCCGGCGCGCACCGCGTCCCAGGCCAGCACCACTGTCCCTTCCGGCCACGCTTCACCCAAGCGGGCTTCCTGGCGTTCTTCCACGATTCCCGCCCCCAAGTGCCGGGTCGTGGGCGCGAAATACCTGCCCGGATACACCAGCACGGAGCGCAATCCGGGATAATAGTCCGTGTCGCGATGCAACAAGAGCACGCAGGCCTGCGCCGCGATACAGACTTGGATCTCTTCGGTCATCGCCAACCCGCCGCACCCTTCGAAATTCTTTTCCGCCAGGAACACTTGGGTGTGCCCTTCCAACTCCCGCCGATCCGGTTCGGGCAGCCGCCCATACAGCGGCACGCGGGCCTCCAGAATTCCCCTCCAGGCAGGAGGAAATGGAGTGGACTGCAACTTCTTTCTGCGCTGTTGTTTCCACATGGTATGGCGGCCCAAAACTGCCCCCGCGCCGGAAAACTGTCCAGCACGCTTTGACCGCCGCAATTTTCTAATTCCCACAGCGCCGGGGCAGGGCAGGGGACCCGCCTACCGCCGCCAACGCCTCCAAACCGCCCGCCCCATTCGTCTCATTCCCCAAATCGCGCGCCCCTTTCACAATTCACTATTCAAAATTCACCATTCCCCTTAATCTTCCCCCGTAAATGGACGCCGCGCACATTAGAAATTTCAGCATCATCGCCCACATTGACCACGGGAAAACCACGCTCTCCGACCGCCTCCTCCATCGCACCGGAACCATCGCCACCCGCGAAATGGAGGAGCAATTGCTCGACTCCATGGACCTGGAGCGCGAACGCGGCATCACCATCAAGGCCCATCCCGTCACCATGCTCTACCAGGCCAAAAACGGCGAAACTTACGAGTTGAACCTCATTGACACCCCGGGCCATGTGGATTTCTCCTACGAAGTCTCCCGCAGCCTCAGCGCCTGCGAAGGGGCCTTGCTCATCATTGACGCCGCCCAGGGCGTCGAAGCCCAGACCGTGGCCAATGTCCATCTGGCCACCAAACAGAATCTGCTCATCATCCCCGTCATCAACAAAATTGACCTGCCTCACGCCGACATCCCCCAGACCAAAATCCAGATGGAAGACATCCTGGCCATTCCCGGCGACACCGCCATTCTGGCCAGCGCCAAGGAGGGCATCGGCATTGACGATGTTTTGGAAGCCATCGTGGCGCGCATTCCGCCCCCCAAACCCACCGGGGCGCCCTCCGTCCAGGCCCTCGGCTTCGATTCTTATTTCGACACCTACAAAGGCGTCGTCACCCATGTCCGCATCTTCAATGGAGAATTGTTTCCCGGCATGCGCGTCCAACTGCTCCACTCCGGCAAAACCGTCGAAGTCAAGGAAGTCGGCAGCTTCAACCCCAAGCCTTACGCGCGCGAAAGACTCCAAGTCGGCGAAACCGGCTACATGACCGCCAACATCAAAAGCCCCATGGACGTCAAGATGGGCGACACCATCACCGACGCCAAGAATCCGTCGCCCGTCCTGCCCGGCTTCAAGGAAATCCATCCCATGGTCTTCAGCGGCCTGTATCCCATCAACACCGCCGACTACGAACACCTCAAGGCCAACCTCGGCAAGCTCCAGCTCAACGACTCCGCCTTCGTCTATCAGCCGGAAAGCTCCCTCGCCCTGGGCTTTGGCTTCCGCTGCGGCTTTCTCGGCCTGCTCCATCTGGAAATCGTCCAGGAGCGCCTTCGCCGCGAATACGGCATGGACATCATCGCCACGTATCCCAGCGTCATCTATCGCGTCACCATGACCGACGGCGCCCTCAAGGAGGTGGACAACCCCGCCTTCCTGCCCGAAGTCAACTATATTCAAAAGATTGACGAGCCCATGGTCTGGGCCTTCGTCATCTGCCCCAACGAGTACATCGGCGACATGATGGCCCTCCTGGCCGAAAAACGCGGCCTGGTGGACCACACCGAAACCCTGGATCCCCGCCGCGTCATGCTCACCAGCACGCTGCCCTTGAGCGAAATTCTGATTGACTTCCACGACCGCATTAAAAGCATCACCCGCGGCTTCGGCTCCATGGATTACGAGCACGCCGGCTACCAGGAGGCCGACATGGTCAAACTCGACATGCTGGTCAACGGCGAGCCGGTGGACGCCTTCTCCTGCATCGTCCATCGTTCCAAGGCCGAGGGCAGGGGACGCATCCTCGCCGCCAAGCTCAAGGAAGTCATTCCCCGCCAGCAATACCAGGTCGCCATCCAGGCCGCCATTGGCGGCAAAATTGTCGCCCGCGAAACCGTCGGCGCCCTGCGCAAAGACGTCACCGCCAAATGCTATGGCGGCGACATCACGCGCAAACGCAAGCTTCTCGAAAAGCAAAAGGAGGGGAAGAAGCGCATGAAATCCTTCGGCTCCGTCAACATTCCCCAGGAAGCCTTCATCCAGGTCCTCAAAGCCTGACCCAAAACACCATCTGCATGACGATTCCAAATCAGTCCCATCGGTCCCATCCGTCCCATCCGTCCCACTCCGCCGCCCCGGCCTAGCCATGACCTTCCGCTGGTTCCTCTCCCGCCAATTCCGCCAAACCTCCGATTTGTGGGGCCGCCTCCGCAACCTCCGCGACACCCAAAGCGACCTCCTCGCCCCCCAAGACCTCCAGCTCCTCGACACCGCCTTGCGGGAGGCCAAAGCCGCCCTCGATGCCGATGCCGGCGACGAAACCCTGGCCGCGCGCGACCTCGAATTGGAGCAGGCCGCCCAACAATCGCTCCGGCCCTATCCGCACCCCGAATGGCGCGAAAACGTGGAAGTCCTCCTCATGGCCATCGTCATCGCCATCAGCGTCCGCGCCTTCTTCGCCCAACCCTTCAAGATACCGACCGGCTCCATGCAGCCCACTTTGTACGGCGTCACGGTGCAAGACCGCCGCGGCGATCCGAGTTTTGTCATGCCGGGACTCTGGAAGCGCGCGTGGGAATTTGCCCTGCATGGCGCCATCTATCATCAAGCATCCGTCGAGTACAGCGGCGACCATTTGTTCGTGGACCGCCTGACCTATAATTTCCGCCGGCCGGCCCGCGGAGAGATTGTGGTTTTCAGAACCAGGGACATTCCCCAGATCGCCGCGGACCAGTTTTATGTCAAGCGCCTCATCGGCCTGCCGGGCGAGACCATCACCATTGGCGACGACCGCCATGTCCGCGTCAACGGAGTCCGTTTGGACGCCTCCACGCCGCACTTCAAGAATGTCTATGGATTTGACACCAACGCGCCGCCGCGCGAAAGCCGCTACAGCGGGCACATCCTCGCGCCCGATTTCCGCCTCAACCCGCTCCGCACCACCGCGGACCAACTGAAAGTCCGCGACAAACACTACGCCGTCTTCGGCGACAACACCAAGAACAGCTCCGATTCGCGTTATTGGGGAGATTTCCCGCAACAGAACGTCATCGGCAAGGCTTGGTTTGTCTATTGGCCGTATTCCAGCCGTTTCGGCTTCACCACCGATTGATCAGCGTCCCAACAACCGCAAATCGCCGCTTGCGGCCAGGCGGGCGGAGGCGTAAGTTCACGGCATGAGTTATCGGACCGTTGAAGTCGAACTTGACCACGGACACGTTCTGGCTAAAGGCGCGGAGAGCCTGCCCGAAAAAGCCTCCGGCCTGCTCACCATTTTCCAATCGGATGCCGTGAACCGCGCCGCCATCTCGCCGTTGCAGGCTTTGGAATCACTGCAAAAACATCTTCACCTTGATGCAGCAAAGGCGGCGGAATGGATGACCTCCGTACGCGAAGCCAGACGTTGATGCCCGGATAATTCGGCATGATTCATTTCGACACCAACTTTCTCATCCAAACCGTCGTTGCCGGTTCCGCGGCGCATGAGAGATTCCGGGGCTTGATTTTGGCCTGAACCTTCCGGCAAACGACCCCAGATCGCGTCAACGCTTGTTGGCGCACCGCTTCACAAGAGCCACAGGGCAGTTATTTCGCACAATGTTTGTTATATTCATATCAAGTGCGTCCAAGAACGTCCACCCCCCTTGCATTGCGTATTCTCTCGCACGAGAGTGTACCACTGATCACCCGCCAAGGCACCATGGTCGGAAGTGGCGGTGACGGCGTTCCGAACCCCGGTTCTCGTCGCCGCCGCCCGACACGCAAGACGTCCTGCCCCCTGTCCCGAACTATTAGAGCTTCAACCAGCGTTTGAGCGCGGCTTCCACTTCGCTCATGACGCGAGCCTCAAATTTTCCGGGAGCTTTGCGGACGAATTCGGTGAACTTCACCGGCTGGATGCTCTGGACGTTGATGTAGCTTTGCTCCAGCAACCACGGCACGCGGGGCAGTGTCACCTCGTAAGTCGTGTCCTCAAACTGTGTGGTGATCAAAACCACGCTGGCCAGTGCCAGTCGGGCATCGGTTTGCGCAGCCAGAACGAGCGCATAACGCTGTTTGCCAACCATGCCCATGTCAATAAACCAAACTTCGCCAGGTTGCGGGACAGTTCTCATCCCTAAAACTCATCAGCCAGCGTATTGCGGCGGGTGGCAGGGCTCAAAACCTCATCCTCCGGGCTGTCTGCTTGGACAGGGAACGGGATGGCCCGGCGCTTGATGATCTGTTTGTAAAAAAGTTCCAATGCGGCCCGTGGTTTCAGTCCGATCTCTTCCAAGACGGCTTCAGCCTGGCGTTTCAGCTCGGGGTCAATACGGCTTTTGGCAATTGCGCTCATGTGCCCAATGTGGGCCAAACGTGGCCTTTTGTCAAACCGCCTGATGGCATCCTTTCTGGACGATGGATTGGGCGTTTTATGTGTCGGTCTTCCCCAGGGCTGATTCTGCTCGCGCGTCCTATTTGGTTCCTTTCCTTCTTGACCTGGGGCGCATGGCAACCTAAGCACTGGGCATGAAAATTTGCCTCTTTGGCATCACCGGCATCCCGGCGGGCAATCATAACGTCAAGGACCCCCGGCTGGACCAGGCCGACAAATTGGTGGAGGCGCAAAAAAAGGTCTATGCGCAGGTCGTTCTGGCCGGCGACAAGGAACTGGCCGTCTGCGACGCCATCCTCACCAGCCGCGCCGCCTTGAGTGACTTGCTGATGAAGGACCTGGATTTTGTCGAGACGCGCCTCGGACGCGACGCAGGCGAAGCGGAGAAAAAGGTGCTGCAAAAAATGGCCGAGGGCCTGGTCAGCGAGACGCCCGTCTCCCGGCTCGGATTGACGCCGGAGGAGTTGGCGGCGGTTTCGGCGCATGCCTTTGTCACCAACCGCCCGGTGGTCGTGGCCGGCGAGGCGGATTTGGCGGCGCCGGACGCGCTGCTGGTGCGCGCGCTGGCCGAGAGCGGCTACATCTGCTTCCTGACTCTCGGCGGCAAGGAGAACCGCGCTTGGCCCATCCGCGCCGGGACGACCGCCTGGGAGGCGGCGGGCACAGTCCACACCGACATGCAGAAGGGCTTCATCCGCGCCGAGATTATCAGCTTCGCCGATTTGACGGCGGCCGGCGGGGAGACGCAGGCCAAGCGCGCCGGCAAGCTCCGGCTGGAATTGAAGAGTTACGTGATGCAGGACTACGACGTGGCCAATTTCCGGTTCACGAAGTGAGCATCCCGGCACAGCTTGTAAACACTATTTATAGGGATTCGAACCAGTCTGCATTCCGCATTCTGCATTCTCCATTTTGTTGGTTGTGGATGGTGGGCGATGAGGGATTCGAACCCCCGACCAACAGCGTGTAAAGCTGCTGCGCTACCACTGCGCTAATCGCCCCGGCGCAACTCTACAATTCCTCCCCGGCCCTTGGCGAGCCAAATCCGCGCCGGCCGGCATTCCCCTGCCGGACTTCGCCGGCAAACCGCTGCTGCCGCAGCGCCTCGTAAAGAACCAGCGCCACGCAATTGGACAAATTCAGCGAACGAACCCGGTCGTGAAACATCGGTATGCGCAGCCAACCGTCGCGATAACGTTCCAGAATCGGCTTGGGCAGTCCGGCTGTTTCGCGTCCAAAAACCAGGTAATCGCCGGGGGCATAATTCACGGAGGCATAATTCCGCGGGCCGTTGGATTCAATCAGCCAGAGGCGGGCCTTTGGCGGAAGCTGTTTTTCAAACTCGCTCCACCCGGCCCACCGATGCCAGGCCAGGTGCTGCCAGTAATCCAGACTGGCGCGTTTGAGATGTTTATCCTCCAGCGCAAAGCCGAACGGCTCGATCAAATGCAGCGTCGCGCCCGTGGCTGCGCAAAGCCGCGCCACGTTTCCGGTGTTGGGCGGAATCTCAGGCTCAACCAAAACGACATTCATGGCGAAGACTCTTCACAATTCACATCACTCCGTTTCTTTCCGTAGAACACTTTCCACAACACCAGGCCGTGCGCGGGGGCCGTCATGCCGGCGGCGCGGCGGTCTTTGCGGCGCAGGATTTCCGCGATGTCGTCCGGGGCGATCTTCCCCTGCCCCGCCTGCACCAGCGTTCCCACAATCCCGCGGCACATCTTGTAGAGAAAACCGTCGCCCTCGATGATGAATGTCAACAGCGGGCCGCGCCGCAGGATGTCGCACCGCCGCAAAGTGCGCACGGTGGATTTCATTTCATAACTCCGCGCGCCGGCGAGGGATTTAAAATCGTGTTGACCAGGAAAAAACTTCGCCGCCGCCCGCATCGCGGCCAGATCCAGCGGGCGGGCCACATGCCAGGCCTGCGCGCGCAACAACGGATTCATCGCCGCCGCGTTCCACACAAAATAACGGTACTGTTTTCCCGTGGCATCGAAGCGCGCGTCGAAATCCGCCCGGCAACGCGCCACCGCCATGACGCGCGCGTCGGCGGGCAGACAGGCGTTGAGGGCCAGCGCCAGTTTGGACGCTGGCATGCGGCAGCCCGGGATTTCCACCTGCGCCACCATGCCCAGGGCATGAACGCCGGAGTCGGTGCGGCTGGAACTGCGCAACCGGCCGATGTCCGCTCCCGGGAAAATTTTTGACAGCGCCTCCTCGATCCGTTGCTGCACGCCCACGCCGGTTTTCTGCGCCTGCCACCCGGCATAATGCGTGCCGTCGAAAGCGATGGTCAGCTTGAATTTCACGGGCCGCTATCCGCCGGATTTTCAGAGCGCAACGCGGCGGCATCCAGATAACTCTGCAACAAAATCGCCGCCGCGCTTTGGTCCGCTTTGGTTTTGCGCTGTGCGCGCCTCATCCCGGCTTCGATCAGGAAACGGTTTGCCTGGACCGAGGTCAGCCGCTCGTCCCAGGTGTTGACGGGGATGCCCAGCGTCTCCCGCAGCGCGGCGGCAAAGTTCCGCGCCGATTCCGCCGCTGGTCCGTAGGTGCCGTTCATATTGCGCGGCAAACCGACCACGATTTCCCGCGCCTGCCGTTCCTTAACAATCTCCCGGATCCGGTCCAAACATTTCGCGAACGGCTGCGCCGCGATGAATTCCAGCGGCTGCGCGAGGGTGGCCGTCTCATCGCTGATCGCCACGCCGATCCGTTTCGTCCCATGATCCAAGGCGAGGATGCGCATATTCAGGGAAATAATTGACCGATGGTTCTCATTGGCAAGAACAGTCGCCGATATGCGGCGATTTTCACGCGGAGACGACGGTCGAGTAACGGCGGGCGGCCGCTCTGAGCCGCCGGTTAGGCTTTGGTGCTGCCAGCAACGTCTTGGCGAACTTTTGGGAATCAGCCGTGCCGAACCGGATGACTCTGCGCTTCGCTGGGTTTCGACTTCTTTTCATATCCTCATCGTCCGGCGGTTTGCCAGATAAGCTATCTCAAGAAACACGCCGCCACCACTTCGAGCTACTGCTCCGGCCCTGACTACGGTTGATTGTTGGAGGGAGGCGGAGAATGAAAGCCGATGACAAGCATAAAATCCACAAGATCACATGAATCATCCTCATGCCAGACCGTCAACATTCGATAATTCGGCGAATGAGAAATGAAGTCGCGGTGCGGCACTTTCAGTTCCCGCCCGTCCGCCAGATTGACGGAAAACGGCTGGAAGGGAGTCGCTTCAATCAAACGGCGCAATGTTTCAGCTTTCATCCTAATTAGAATGTAGGCCAGCACATTAGCCTCCGGCAAGATTTTTCCAGTTCCGAATCCACTGCGGGATGCGCGAAAAGGCTCTTTTTTGGTGGGGGCGTCCCGCCGGGACGCCCGGACGCCTCGGCGAGGCGTCCCTACCTTGTGAAGCAAGAACTTTGCCTCACACCTGCATCGTGTTCCTCAGAGCTTGCGGAAGGCCTTTCTGGCGGCGCGCACGGTTTTTTCGATGTCCTCCGGCGTGTGGGCGAGCGAGATGAAGCCCGCCTCGAATTGCGAGGGCGCAATGTAAATCCCCTCCTCCAGCAGCGCGTGGAAATACCTGGCAAACCGCGCCCGGTCGCTGCGCAGGGCATCCGCCAGATTATGCACCGGCTGATCGGTGAAATAGCAGCAGAACATCGAGCCGAGGCGGTTGAATTGCGCCGGAATTTTTGCGCTGCGGGCCGCTTCTTTCATGCCGGCTTCCAGCGCCGCGCCGGTTTCCTCCAGTCTGGCGTAAGCATGGCCCGAGGAAAGCTCCTCCAGCGCGGCCAGGCCCGCCGCCATGGCCAGCGGGTTGCCGCTCAGTGTGCCGGCCTGATACACCGGGCCGGCCGGCGCCAGACAATCCATGATGTCCGCCCGCCCGCCAAAGGCGCCGACCGGCAAACCGCCGCCGATGATTTTGCCAAAACAACTCAAATCCGGCTTGAGGCCGAAGCGTTCCTGCGCGCCGCCCAGCGCCAGGCGGAAGCCCGTCATCACCTCGTCGAAAATCAGCAGCGCGCCGTGCGCGGCGGTGATCTGGCGCAGAAATTCCAGGTAGCCCGGCTTGGGCAAATACAAACCGGCGTTGCCGGGAACCGGCTCCACGATGATCCCGGCGATTTGGTTGGGATTGGCCGCGAACGCCGCCCCGACCGGCTCCGTCTCGTTGAAGGGCAGCACGATCGTGTGTTGCGTAAAGGCCGCCGGCACCCCGGCGCTGTCCGGGTTCCCGAAGGTCAGCGCGCCCGACCCGGCTTTGACCAGCAGCGAATCCGCATGGCCGTGATAACAGCCGTCGAACTTGATGATTTTGTCGCGCCCGGTAAAACCGCGCGCCAGGCGGATGGCCGACATGCAGGCTTCCGTTCCCGAATTGCACATCCGCACTTTTTGCACGCTGGGAATGGCCGCGCAGATGAAGCGCGCCATCCGGACCTCCAGCGGATTGGGGATGCCGAAACTGGTCCCCTGCCCTGCTGCGCCTTGCACCGCCGCGACAATTTTCGGATGCGCATGGCCCAGAATGGCCGGCCCCCACGTTCCGACATAATCCACGTACTCATTTCCATCCACGTCGAAGATGTGCGCTCCCTGCGCACGGTTGACAAAAAACGGCTGCCCGCCCACCGCGCGGAAGGCCCGCACCGGCGAATTGACCCCGCCGGGGATATAACGCAGCGCCTCGGCAAACAGTTCCTCGGATTTCGCTCTCAAAAGCATCCCGCAGCAAACACCAAATCGAGTGCGAATGCAATCTTCGGGAAAACAATTGGCCCTTCTCGGGCGCAGGACAAGACTCTTCGCCTTCCTGGTAGGGCAGAGCTGCCGCTCTGCCCTAAACTCTTGGGCGGCGCAGCAGCGCCGCCCTACCAAAGACGTGAAGAATTCTGTCCTGCACCCGCTCTTCTCCTCACCCGAAGATAACACTTGGCATACTTCCGTGTTGTGGCAAAATATCAAACATTGCGCGGTCGGTTTAGGCGACACATCATGAAAACGCTTTTCGTCATGTCACTGGTCTGTGCGTTGATGAGCCTGCTCGCCATCTTCGGCTTTTCAGCCATGAGCATCGTTCCTGGATCCGCAACTGAGATTTTTCGTACGCAGGTGATGATTTTCGCCGGTGTATTTGCTGTGGCTTGGCTCTGTTTGGCGTTTTGGGTGCAAACACGCCAGCGTGCTCCCTCACGGCCTCTGCCGCCGCCGTGGTTGCGGCAACTCTTGGTCTGTGCCAGCGTTGTTTATCTGTTCAGCGTTTTCTATCTCGTGATGGGATAATTGTGATTATTCGTCCCCCAGATCGCGCCAGCCAACGCGGCTGGCCATTGAAGCAAGCCCTGGCACACTTGCGCCGCCTGTATAGAATAGCAAACATTGTGCGGCCAACCGCTGCGCCGTTCTTATGAATGAGACGCCTCTTTACACATCGAAACGCACGCTCAAGAGTCTGTGGCAGCGCTATCGCATCCACCAGGACCGGCTGGAATTGCAATCGTGGTTTCTTCTTCACACCGTCGTCGTTCCGGCGAAGGAAATTCAGGCCGTCGAGGTCCGCCCGTCTGTTTTCGGCGGCTGGAAAGGTTTTGCGTGGGGAATCAAACTCGATAATTCCGACCTTTGCCGTCACGTTTTGCTGGAAAGAAAGTCCGGTCTGTTCAAACGCATTGCCTTCTCGCCCGATAACCCGGAAGAATTCGTCGAAATTTGCAAGTCAATTATGCCGGGCGGCTGAGGAATGCGCCGGTCTCGGGTGGTAGGGCGCGCACTCCGTGCGCGCCGCGGCGGGCAGAGGACTGCCCGCCCTACCTTCGCCACAGTCAGTAACTTTTTCCCGGAAAATCGAGTTTCGGCTCGACAGGTGTCGCCCTACCGGGTTTGATTTTTTACGCCTCGCGGTAGCGTTGGGCGATGGGGATGCGGCGGCCCACCCCGAAGGCTTTGGTCGTCACCTTTAATCCGGGCGCGGCTTGGCGGCGTTTGTACTCGTTGAGTTCGATCAGATGCACGACCCGCCGCGCGTCGGCCTCGGAGTATCCCATCGCCACGATCTCGGCCAAGGACTTGGTTTCCACCACGGATTGTTCCAGGATGGCGTCCAGAATTTCATACGGCGGCAAGGAGTCCTGGTCGGTCTGGTTGGGGCGCAATTCCGCCGAGGGCGGTTTGGTCAGGCAGGCCGCCGGAATGAGTTCGCGCTCGCGGTTGATCCATCGGGCCAGGCGATAGACCATGGTTTTGGGAACGTCGCTGATCACCGCCAGCCCGCCGCACATGTCGCCGTAAAGCGTGCAATAGCCGGCCGCCAGTTCGCTCTTGTTGCCGGTTGTCAACACCAACGATCCAAACTTGTTGGACAGCGCCATTAAAATCACCCCGCGCAACCGCGCCTGGATGTTCTCCTCGGTGGTGTCTTCCGGCAGGCCGCGGAACAGTGGTTGCAATTGCCGGCGCACGGAGGCGAACGGCGGCTCGATGCGGATGACATCGCAGGCAATGCCCAGCCGCCCGGCCAGGAGCCGCGCGTCCTCCAGGCTGCCTTGGGAGGAATACTGCGACGGCATGGAAACGACGCGCACGTTTTTCGCCCCCAGCGCCTCCACGGCCAGGCAGGCGACCAGCGCGGAATCAATGCCGCCGCTCAATCCCAGCACGGCGGATTTGAACCCGCATTTCCGCATGTAATCCCGCAGCCCCAGCGCCAGCGCCTTGTAAATGTTCTCCTCGTCCGCCGCCGCCGGGGGCGTGATGACCGGGCTGTTCGCGGTGTCCACCACCACGAAGTCCTCCTCGAACGATTTGGCCCGGGCGATCAGCTCCCCCGCCGCGTTGAAGGCCATGCTGCCGCCGTCAAATATAAGTTCATCGTTGCCGCCCGCCATGTTGCAGAGCAGCACCGGCCGGCGCGACTTGCGCGCCACGCTGGCCAGCATGTCCTGCCGCAATTTCTCCTTGCCCACATGCCAGGGCGAGGCGGAGATGTTCAAGATGATCTCCGCCCCGGCGGAAACCAGCCGGGCGATGGGATTGGAGCGGTAGAGGCGGTGCGGCCAAAAATCCTCGTCGTTCCAGATATCCTCGCAAATGCTCAATCCGCAGGAATGCCCGTTGACGGCCACGGGCAGGTTGTCCTTCCCCGGTTCAAAATAACGGTCCTCATCAAAGACATCGTAGGTGGGCAGCAATGTTTTCAGCCGCGCCGCCACAATTTTTCCGCCTTGCAAAAGGGCGGCTTCATTGGTCGCGGGGCGGCCGGGCGAAGATTTGTTCTCGCCCGCGTAACCCACGATGATGGCGGTTTTTGCGCTGGCGGCCGCCAGGCGCTGGAGTGCCGCCAGGTTTTGGGCGATGAAATCCTTTTTCAGCAACAGATCGCGGGGCGGGTAGCCCGGGATGGTCAATTCGGGAAACAACACCAGGTCGAGTTGCTCCGCCTCGGCGCGGCGGGCCGCTTGCAGGATTTTCGCTTCGTTGCCGGCGAAGTCGCCGATGGTGGGGTTGATCTGGGCCAGGGCTATTTTCATTGTTTTCGCCGGCAAATCTCTATGAGCAGACGCCAATTCATGGATCCACAGAATGCTTGCGGCGGCGGCGGATTTCAATGAAACACTTGCGCATCATGTTTCCACTGGCATTTTGTCATCGTTGTTGAAGCATGAAAACGACCTTGAGCTTGGTCTTGCTGTTTGTCAGCCTCGGGCTGTCGTGTGAGGCCGGCGACCTGGTCACCATGGGCGTCGCCCGCCTGCGGGCCAATGACACCAACTTGGACGGGACGGGAATCACGGTTGGGCAGGCGGAAGCGCAAGCCACCGGCAACAACGATTGGGAAGTCAATCCGCCCAACGCGGGCCAGGTTGCCAGCCTCTTTGCCTGGATCAACACCAACGGCAGTTCGACCCAATTTCCCAACTCCCTGGGCACGGAATCCGGCCACGCGGACGGGGTCGGATACTGCTTCTATGGCGGCGCGGCGGGAGTCGCCCCCGGAGTTCTCCATGTGGACAATTACGAGGCCGATTACTTTTATTTTATGGTGGTGGCGGGCGGGCTGGCCATCACGGACAATGTTGTCAATCAGAGTTTCATTTTTAACGGCGGCACTCCGCCCCAGACGACCGTGGACTCCACTTACGACACCTGCATGGCCAACACCGGGATTCTCTTTTGTTCTGCCGTGGGCAATGGCGGCCCGCCTTCCGCGCCCGGCACGGCCTATAACGGCCTGGGCGCCGGGGCCTACGCCACTGGCGCCGCCTCCAGTGTCGGCCCGACCTCGGACAACGGGCGCAGCAAACCGGACCTGGTGGCGCCGGGATTTGAAACCAGCTTTTCCACCCCCTATGTGGCCGGCGCCGCCGCCGTCCTCCTCCAATCCGCCGCCCGCGGCGATGGCGGCCCGGACACTTCCGCCGCCGGGGACATGCGCACGATCAAAGCCCTCCTCCTGAACGGGGCGATCAAACCCGGCGATTGGACGCACACCCCTCCGGCGCCGTTGGACCCCCGCTACGGGGCGGGCGTTCTGAACCTGTTCTACTCCCAGCAGCAACTGGCCGCCGGCCGGCAATCTTACGGCGTTTCCCAGCCCATCCCCGCCGGCAGCGCCCACCCGCCGGGGACGCCATCGTCCATCATCCCCTCCCTGCTCGGATGGGACTATGCAACCGCCAGCTCCAGCCCCGTGGAAGACATCGTCAATCATTATTATTTTGACAACTCCGCCAATCCGGCCGCCGCCTTGACCCTCACGGCCACCCTGGTTTGGAACCGCGGCGCCGGCCGGACCAACATCAACAATCTGGCCCTTTTCCTTTACAACAGCGCCAACGGCGGTCTGGTGACCAACAGCGTGAGCACGGTGGACAACGTCCAGCACATTTATGTCCCCAGTCTGCCGCCCGGCCAATACGATTTGCAGGTCGTCAAATACGGCGGCTTCTCCGAAGTGACCCTCTCTGAAACCTACGCCCTGGCCTTCCAATTTTATCCCATCTCCCCCCTCCCGCTCAATCTCTCCCTCTCTGGAGGAGCCGCGGTGGTCTCCTGGCCCTGGACTCCCACCCTTTTTAATCTCCAGCAAACCACCAATCTCAGCCCGCCGACTTCCTGGTCCCCCGTCCCCGCCGCCGGCCTGATTACCAACACCACCGTCTCCGTGACACTCAACCCCGCCGCCAGCCCCGCCTTCTATCGCCTTTCCCGTTAAGAGGGAGGAAAAAAGCGGGAGCATTTTTGCGTGAACCCCGTCTAACCCATTATGAAACGATCATTTTTGCTCCCGCTTTGCGCGGTTATGTTCGGCTCCGCCTCGTCCCTGTTCGCGGACGGGCTGATTATCATTGATGAAATTCACTGGCAACGAATGCCCGTCATCTCCCAGCGGCCGATGCCCCGGCCTTATGCGCCCTTGGAAGTCATCTACCATCACGTCAACGTCAAGATTGACGGGCAGATCGCCACCACCTCGGTGGACCAGGAGTTCTACAATCCCAACCCGCAGCGGCTGGAAGGCACTTACCTGTTTCCGATCCCCAAGGGCGGCCAGATTGACAAGTTCACCATGGAAATCGCCGGACAACAGGTCCAGGCCGAGTTGCTGTCCGCCGACAAGGCGCGCGCCATTTACGAGGACATCGTGCGCAAATTGAGGGACCCGGCCCTGCTCGAATACGCGGGCCGCGATGTTTTCAAGGTGCGCGTTTTCCCCATCGAGCCAAACAGCCGCAAGCGCATCACCCTTTCCTATTCGCAGGTGCTCCCCTCCGACGCCGGCATGGTCAGCTATGTTTATCCGCTCAACACCGAGAAGTTTTCCGCCAAACCGATCCAGAACGTCAGCATCAAAGTGGAACTGGAAACCAAACAGCCCCTCAAAGCCATCTATTCCCCCAGCCACGACGTGGAGATCCGACGCAACGGATCCAACAAAGCCACCATCGGTTACGAGGCCGCCAATGTCCAGCCGGACACCGACTTCGCGCTCTTCTTCGCGCCGGAGCGGGATGACGTCGGCCTGAACCTGCTCACCTACAAAACGCGCGGGGAAGACGGCTATTTTCTGCTCCTGGCTTCGCCCGGGATGGACACCAAAGAACGCCAGGTGGTGTTGAAGGACGTTGTGTTTGTGCTGGATACATCCGGCTCCATGGCCGGCAAAAAAATCAACCAGGCCAAAAAGGCGCTCCAGTTCTGCGTGGAGAACCTGAACGAGGGCGACCGTTTTGAAATCGTCCGCTTCTCGACGGAAGTGGAACCGCTCTTTGACCAATTGAAGGACGCCTCCCAGGCCAACCGCGACCGGGCGGAGGATTTCATCAAGGATCTCAAGGCCACCGGGGCCACGGCGATTGACGATGCCCTGCACAAGGCCCTCTCCTTGCGGCCGATGGACAGCGCCCGCCCCTTCGTCATCATTTTTCTCACCGACGGCATGCCGACCATCGGCGTCACCGACGAAACGCAGATTCTGGCCAGCGTCAAGCAACACGACGCGGGCCAGACGCGGATTTTCTGTTTCGGCATCGGCACCGATGTCAACACGCACCTGCTCGACAAGCTGACCGAACAATCGCGCGGTTACAGCACCTACGTCCTGCCGGAGGAGGATATCGAGCTGAAGGTTTCCAGCTTCTTCGCCAAGATCAAGGACCCGGTGCTGGCCAATCCGGCCTTGAAGTTCACCGGCGATGTTCGCGCCACGAAACTTTATCCGTCGCCGCTGCCGGACCTTTTCAAAGGCGAACAACTGGTGCTGGCCGGACGTTATGCCGGCCACGGCAATTCCGCCCTGACCATCGAAGGCATGGTCAACGGCGCCACCCGGCAATACACCTACGAAATGAAGTTCCCGGAGGAATCTTCCGATCACGAATTTATTCCCCGCCTCTGGGCCACCCGGCGCGTCGGCATTTTGCTGGATGAAATCCGTCTTCATGGAGAGAACGCCGAATTGCGCGATGAAGTCACAGAACTGGCCCGCAAATACGGCATCGTCACCCCTTACACCGCCTATTTAATTGTCGAAGACGAAGCCCGCCGCGGCGTGGCGGTCAACCAGCGTTCCCTGCAAAACATGGACAGAGACATGGCCGTGCGCCGGGAAGCGGCGCAAAGTTGGAGCAGCCTGAATTCGGTGCTCGATGGAAGCAGCGCCATCGCCGGAGCACAGCTCAACCGCAGCTTGCAGAATGCGATTGTGACCGCGCCCCAAGGCGGCGGCATGGGCGGAGGAAGAGGAGGCCGTGGAGGCGGCGCCAATTATGATTTCGCCGCAAAGTCGCTGGGTTTGCCCGCCGCAGGCGCCGCCGCCCCGGCTGCACCCTCCATGCCAGCCGCCGCGGCGAGGGCGCGCGAACAACTCATCCAATACTCCCAACAGTCTCAATTCGTCAATGGCCGCAACTTCTTCCAGAACGGCGCCCAATGGACGGACAGCGAGGTGCAAAAGAACCAAGCCGCCAAACACACCCGCCTCCAGTTCAATTCGCCGGAGTATTTTGATTTCCTGGCGAAGAACCAGCAGGCCCTGCCCTGGCTGGCTCTCGGCCAGAACGTCCAGTTTGTTCTGGACGGCGTGGTTTACGAAATTTACGAGTAGAACGCAGGACTATTGGGCAAGCCAGCTGACGGTGAAATCATCGCCGACAATGGGGTCCGCCAAAAGGCCAGATACGCTGTCTTCCAGCGTCTCTGCCCTGTTCTTTGACACCATGGTCAGTTCATCCCAAAAATAGGAGCTGATGGGGCCTGTCCCAACGAATGCACCAGTTCCAGTTCCAGCAGTTGCAGTTGCTTCGCAGCCGGTGAAATCGATGGTGCCAAAGTCCGCCAGTGGCAAAATCTCGTTGCCTGACGCGGGCGCTTCCACGATCCATTCGGCTGAGTCCCGGGCCGCCGAGGTGACCGTTGTATAGCTGGCGTAGCCATCGGGAACACTGGCAAAGGTCCAACCCTGTGTCACGTCTTCAATGGTGACGTTGAAGACGTACTCTGTCTCGCTCCTTCCCCTCCCTTTTGACACGGTGGTCGTTCCCACGTATTCCACAGACGCGTTTATCACGTCACCTGGCTCCACTGTTGCGTTGATCTCGTACATAGGACCCGGGTACATTTCAAACCAAGCATAGTATTGCGCCGTTTTTCCCGTCCATTCCTGCAAGGTCCCGGTCTGCTCGACCGTATCGCTGGCATAGCCATCAAGGCCTACCCAGGCGGCCGCGTAGGCGGCGGTCTTGCCAGTGCCCGTCAGCCCAGTGACAGTCCAAGAACCGGACACGCCGCTGAAGACCTCCGTGGCGGAAACGCCGTTGATTTTGCCGTCGTACGGCGCTGCATAGCCGCTCCAGTTATAGCTGCTTTGGTCGGCTTGCCCTCGGATACGGGGAAAGGCAGCCGGCTGGGGATGCCCGACCCTGAAGGGAAGCCGTTTCAAAACAAAGCCCGTCTGAGACGGGCTGCTCGCGCTGGGTTGAACCGGGCTGGTTGGATTTGTGTTGAGTTGGACAGCCATGCCAATAAGCATGGCTGCTCCTAGGAAACCTGTTATGGTCTTCATAATTTTACATTATTAGATATTTCGCTTCATGCTGATTGGCGGCTTATGAACCGCGCTCATAAAACATAAAAGTACCTCAAACCTGAAGATTAAGCAAGGGGATTTTTGACTTAATTTGTCATGCGTCATTGTCGCACGCCATTAACATTTGACGCCCGCCGGAATCAGAAGCACCTTAACGCGGGCTGGCCGTTGGACCGGCCCATTGCAAGCACCATAATTGGTATCAGGAAAAAAAGATCACCCACATGACAGACATAAATACCGGCCCGGAAGCGGATGCCGAGGTGCAGGCCGTGGATCAGCTTCACAAAAAATACCTGTTGCTCACCCAGCGAATGGAAGGGGTCATCGTGGGCCAGCAGGAGGTCATCGAACAACTCCTGGCCGCCCTGCTCTGCCGCGGCCACTGCATTCTTGAAGGCGTTCCCGGCCTGGCCAAGACCCTCATGGTTTCCACCCTCGCCTCCCTCCTCAACCAGACCTTCCGCAGAATCCAGTTCACACCCGATTTGATGCCCGCCGACATCACCGGCACCGACATTCTCGAAGAAGACCACACCACCGGCAAGCGCGTCTTCCGTTTCGTTAAAGGCCCCCTTTTTGGCAACATGATTCTGGCCGACGAAATCAACCGCACTCCGCCCAAAACGCAAAGCGCCCTCCTGGAAGCCACCCAGGAGCGCCAATTGACCGTCGGCGGCCAGACCTATCCCCTGCCCAACCCATTCCTGGTGCTCGCCACCCAAAACCCCATTGAACAGGAGGGCACCTATCCCCTGCCCGAAGCCCAACTGGACCGGTTCATGTTCAAAATCCAGGTCGAATACCCCTCCCGGGAGCAGGAAATTACCATCACCAAACGCGGCTCCACCGCCTATCATTATGAAACCAGCCCCGTCCTGACCGTGGAGGAGATTTTGGCCATGCAGGAATTAGTCCGCCGCCTGCCGGTCGGAGACCATGTCTATGCCTTCGCGGTGGACTTGGTCCGCCGCAGCCGCCCCTCCCGCAACTTCAACGGCGATTTCATCTCCCAGATGGTCACCTGGGGCGCCGGTCCCCGGGCTTGCATCTTTCTCGTCCTTGCCGCCAAGGCTCGCGCCATTCTCCAGGGCCGCTATCATGCCACCACCGAAGACATTGGTGCCATGGCCCTGCCCGTTTTGCGCCACCGCCTTATCCCCTCTTTCCATGCGGAAGCGGCCGGACAGAATTCCGACTACATCATCCGCCAATTGATCGCCGAGGCCACGGGAAAGCGCCCATCCCCCCCACCCCGCGCGCCAGCCATGCCCGTCCCCGCCCCTCCCCGCATACAGGAAGGCTTGTCCAATCTCAAGAAGACCTGACCCGGCTGGAAACCCGATGCAACCTACCTTACGCAGGAGCGCATGAATCCGGTTGCCCCCAACCTGGATCCCGACGATCTGGCCAAGACCGCCCATCTGGAACTGGTTTCCAAGTTCATCGTGGACGGCTTGCTCGCCGGGCGGCATCGCTCCAAAATGAAGGGCGGCTGCGCCGAGTTCGCCGAACACCGCGCCTACAGCCCCGGCGATGAAGTCCGCTTGCTGGACTGGCGCGTATTCGCCAAGAGCGACCGTTACGTTATCAAACAATACGAGGAGGAAATCAGCCTTCAGGCCATCATCGCCATGGACGCCAGCGGTTCCATGGGTTTTGGCATGAGCACCGTCACCAAATACGCTTATGCCCAAGCCGCCTCGCTTTGCCTGGCCCGCGTCGTCCTCGGCCAGCGCGATTCCGCCGGCCTGGCCGTGATGGGCGGGGGCGTGCGCGTGTTCATCCCGCCCCGCGCGCGGGCCGGCCACCTGGACGTGATCAGCCAAAGCCTGCGCGAGTCCTCCCCCATCGGCCCCACCTCCATGGCCGAGGACCTGGGCCAAATCATCCAGCGCATCAAGCGCCGGGGCATCATCCTTCTCTTCTCCGATTGTTTTGACAGCATGGACCGGCTGGCCAAGTCGCTCAAGCTCCTCCGTTCCCGCCGCCACGAGGTCCTCCTCTTCCATGTCATGGCCCCGGAGGAACTTTCCTTTTCCTTCACCCGCTTCACCCGCTTCGAGCCGATGGAGTCGGGTCTCCCCCATATTGATCTGGATCCCGGCTCGATCCGCGCGGAATACCTCTCCCGCCTCAGAGTCTTCCTCGCCCGCATCCGGCGCGTCTGCGCGGAATGTTCCTGCGACTACATCCCCATGTCCACCGACCGGCCGGTCGGCGATGCGCTGGCCGATTACCTGCGGCGCAGAAGCGCGGCCTTGAAATAGCGCATGGACTTCCTATCAAGAGCATTTCTCTGGGGTTTGCCCCTGATGGCCCTCCCGGTCCTCATCCATTTCTTCAGCCGCAAACAGCGCGATGTCGTCCGCTGGGCGGCCATGGAGTTCCTCCTGGCCAGCAATGCCCCGCGCCGCCGGTTCCTCAAGTTGAAAGACCTTTTGCTCCTCTTGCTCCGCATCCTCATTGTCCTCCTCCTTGTCGCCGCCCTGGCCCGGCCCATCGTTTCCATGGGCTGGATCGGCTCTTCCGGGCCGCGCGACCTCATTCTCGTGCTGGACAATTCCATGTCCACCGCCCGCAAGATCGGTTCCGGCACGGTCTTTGACCAGGAATTGGACCAGGCGGCCAAACTCATCCGCCAGCTCCGCGATGCCGACTTGGTGCGCGTGTTGCTCGCTTCGCCCGCCCCGGAATGGCTGACGGACTCGCCCCAGGCGGCGGACCCCGCCGGCCAGGAGGCCTTGATCTCGCGCCTGCGCCAATTGTCCCCCAACCAGGGCGCCGCCGACATCCCCAAGGCCCTTCAAACGGCCATCAAAGGCCAGCCCGCCGGCCAGGAAGTCACCCGCTTCGTCACCCTCATCACCGACGGCCAGGCCCACGGCTGGCGCGCCGACGCCGCCGCCGAATGGGCCTCCATTTTTACCCTCTCGCAACGCGCGCGGCCCCCGGTCCTCCTGCGCGCCGTCCTGGCGGCGGCCGATTCCGGCCCCGCCTCCAATCTGGCCGTCGCCAAACTGGCCGCGGCCCGCGCCGTCGCCGCCGTCGGCCAGCCCGTCGCTTTGACCGCCACTGTCAAGAATACGGGCGCCCTGAAAAGCGAGGCCGGTTCGCTCGCCTGGTCCGCCGGAGGACAATCCATCGGCCTGAGCGCCGTCCCGGCGCTGGATGCGGGCGCTGAAACCACCGTCACTTTGAGCCAGCCCTTTGCCAATCCGGGCGTGGTGGATATTTCCTGCCAGCTTTCCGGCCAGGATGATTTAAGCCTGGACGATTCCGCCCGCTTTCTTCTCAACATAACCGAGTCCGCCCCCATTCTCGTCGTCGAAGGCGAATCCCATTTCGATCCCCTGCAATCCGACAGCGCCTATCTCCTCTCCGCCCTCGGCTGGCAGGCCGGCGGGGATTCCGCCGTCAAGACCTCCGCGCTCGCCTCCCTCTTCCGCCCCAAGCTGATCAACTATGAAAAACTGGACCGCGAAGCCCTCGCCTCCTATCAATGCGTTGTCCTGGCCAACGTCCCCCATCTCTCCGCCGACACGGTGCAAAAGCTCGCCCGCTTCGTCAATTCCGGCGGCGGCCTTTGGATGGCTCTTGGCGACCAAACCGAAATCGCCGCCTTCAACAAAGTGTTCTTCGCCTCGGGCGCCGGACTCTCCCCCGCTTCCCTCCGGCAGCCGGCGGGCGACGCCTCCGACCGCGAGAAGTTCACCTCCGTCTCGCCCCCCTCCGCCGAACATCCCGCCACCATCCTGCTGGCCGACACTCATCGCCTGGATATGGACCACGTCCACATTTTCCGCCGCCATCAACTTGACACCGGCGGCGACAAATCCATTTCCGTCCTGCTCCGGGCCGAGGGCGGCTCCGCCCTGGCGGTGGAAAAAACTTTCGGGCGCGGCCGCGTCATTGTCCAGGCCGTGCCCCTCAACGTCTCCTGGAGCAACTTGCCCTTGTGCCAGTCCTTCGTCGTCATGGTGCATGAGTGGCTCTGGTACCTGACCGAATCGGGCATGGTCCGGCGCAACCTCCAGCCCGGCGAGCCTTTGCAAATTGCCGCCGCGCCGGATTCCGGCAACGGCGGCGCCACCGTGGACACCCCGGGCGGCGGTTTGGCCCGGGTGGCCGGACGCGAAGAGCAGGGCCGCATGATATATCGTTATCCCAAAACGCTTTTCCCGGGCCAATATATCCTGAGAATTTCCGGCGCCACCCAGGCTCCCGAACGATTCCAGGTCAATCGCGATCCCCTGGAATCCGATTTCACCCCCTTGACCGACAAACAAATCGCCTCCCTGCGCGAGGCGGGCGGAGTGGGATTTGGCCCCAAGCCCCTTTCCGAAACGCGCACCGAGCGTGTCGCCGCCCCGCCCCGGGCGCTGGCTTCCTGGCTTCTCCTGGGCTTGCTTGTCTTCATGGCCCTGGAGGCGGCTTATGCTTTCTGGCTCGACCGCCAGCGCCGCGCCTCCGGTCCCGGTGTGTCCATGGCCCCCGCCTTTCATGCCTGATCTGATGCCACACTCGGAGACCATCGAAAAATTTGCCTGGCAAGGGCCTTTCTCGCCCGCCCATTTGCTTCTGCTCGGCCTGGCCCTGGCCGGGATCATGGCTTATTTGGCCTGGCGCTGGGCCAGGGATTCGGGCTCCTGGAAAAAATCCGCCTTCCTTCTTCTCCTCCGCCTGGGGGCTTTGGCCGTGGCAGTTTGGATGCTCGCCGGCCCCTCCGCCGTCACCGTCCGCCGCGATACCCGGGCCAAGTCCGTCCTTTTTATGGTTGACTCCAGTGACAGCATGGGACTGGCGGATCCCGTGGACGGCTCGGGCGAAACGGTTCGCTGGACCGGCCCGGAAACCAAACTCCGCGCCTCTCCTCCCGTCGCCGCGCTGGACGAAGTCATCGGAACCCTGCAATCCGCCCGCTCCGACGTGGCGCGATTGCGCCAGTTGACCGAAGGCGGCGACCCCGATCAGCGCGGGCAGATCCTCTGGGATCAAATCCACCGCTCCGTCCTTTCCGCCGCCGGCGGCCTTGGATCCCTCGTCTCCCCGGTCACCAGCGCGGACGCCGAGGCGGGAGCGGAACTGGGCCGCGTCGCCGCCTTTCTCAAGGACAATGCCGCCCCGATGGGTCCCTGGAAAACAACCGGCCCCAAATCCCCCGAAGACCGCCTGGACGAAGCCGCCGCCTTCGTCACCGCCGCCATGCAACGAATCGAGCGCCAGTCCCACAACCTGGCCGTTGCCTACGAAAAAAATTCCGCCGCCCAGGACAAGCCCGGCTTGGCTGTGCAATCCAAGCTGTCACGAAATGACAAGGTGGCCAACTGGCTGGAGGCGGCCGAAAAATCCTGGCTCAAAGACGTGGCCGATCATGCCGCCATCGAGCGCTACACCTTTTCTTCCGAGGTTCTGCCCCTGGCCGGCCACGATTGGCGCCCGGCCTTGCGCGCCGCCCACACCAACCCCGTCGCGGGTTCCACCGATCTGGCCGCCGCCCTCAACCGCGCCGCGCAGGAAGCGGCCAAACAACCCGTGGACGCCGTGGTCATGATCACCGACGGCGGCCACAACGCCCCCGGCGACCCCCGCCAAGGCGCCGCCGCCCTTCACGACGTTCCGCTTTTCATCGTTCCCATTGGCGCGGAGGAGATGCCCCGCGATGTCATCCTCCACCACCTGCACGCCCCGCGCGCCGTTTTCAAAAACGACACCGCCGTCATTGATGCCATGGTCACCGCCTACTCCTGCGAGGGCGAACAATTGCAGGTCGAACTGTCCAGCGACGGCGTCACCGTCGAAAAACATATTATTGACGTTACGGCCGCAATGTACGACGGCCGTGTCAGCTTTGAATGGAAGGGTCTCATCCCCGGTCGCCATAGCTTGCAAGTCAAGGTTCTCCCCGTCCCCAAGGAACTGACCCTGGACAACAATCAGGAGCAAGTCGAAATCGAAGTCATGGAAGATGTCATCAAAGTCCTCGTGGCCGACGACCTGCCCCGCTGGGAGTTCCGCTACATTGTCAACCTCTTCAAGCGCGACAAGCACGTTGCTTTCGAGCAACTCCTTTTCGAGCCGAACGACGATGCGCTCTCCCTGGCCCCGCCTTCCTTTCCCCGCGACATGGCCGGATGGCAAAAATACCGCGTCGTCATCCTCGGAGACGTCAGCCCCAGGCAGTTGAACCCCGCGCAGCAGGAAATGCTCCGAAAATATGTGGCCGAAGAAGGCGGCAACCTGGTCGTCATCGCCGGCCAAACCGCCATGCCCGCCGCCTTCAACGGCCAGCCGCTCGGCGCGATGATCCCGGCCACCGCCTCCAGCGAACCCAGCAACCCCACCCAGCCCTTCAGCCTGGCGGTCACCGCCGAAGGCAGCAGCGCGGTGGCGACCCAACTGGACGACGACCCGCTGGCCAGCGAGCGCATCTGGCGCGAGATGAGCGCCAAATTGCCCATCTACAACCTCTCCTCCTTCTCCAAACCCAAGCCCACCGCCCATGTTCTCATTGCCGCCACCACACCCCGCCGCAGCGCCGAGGAGGAAGCCTTCCTTTCCTGGCAATACATCGGCCTGGGGCGCGTCATTTATGTCGCCGCCCCTGTCACCTATCAACTCCGCTACCAGAATGGCGACCTCTATCACCATCGTTTCTGGGGCCAGCTCTTGCGCTGGGCCATCGCCCGCGAAATGAGCACCGGCTCCAAGACCGTCCGGCTTCTCACAGACAAAACCACTTACACCGCGGGCGACACCGCCCAGATCGGTCTCCGCCTCGCCCAACTGAACGGCCAGCCCGTCGCCGGCGCCCAATGCAACGTCGAAGCCCGTCAGAATGGCCGTTCCATCGCCGTCATTCCTTTGCACGAGGAACCCGGCTCCCCGGGCGCTTACCGCGGCACCCTGGACAACCTTTCCCCTGGCTCCGTCACCCTCCGCGCCGGCGGCGCCGCCGTCGGAATCTTATTGGCGGCCGAAGGCCGCTCCGACCCGGTCGAGCAAATCCTGGCCGTGGACCCGGCCATCAACTCCGAAATGAACAATCCCCTCTGCAACCTGCCGCTTCTGGGCGAGCTTGCCGACGCCAGCGGCGGCTTTCTCACCCAGCCGTCCTCCCTGAAAAACGCCCTGGCCCACCTCAACACCGTCCCGGATGTCACGGAGACCGTGATCAGCCGCGAGGCCTTATGGGACCGCTGGCTCTACCTCTGGCTGTTCATCGCCTTCGTCGCCGCCGAATGGTTCACCCGCAAGTACTGGCGGATGGTGTGAGCCTTTTATCCCGAAGGGATTTTATCCCAACGGGATAAAATCATTCAGCCCAGGGTTGCGAGAGCCGCCGACTCGCTTGTTCTCCAAGCTGTCCGATGCTCTGGGCCTTTTACCCCAACGGGATAAAATCATTCAGCCCAGGGTTGCGAGGAACGAGCTACCCTGGGGGGAGGAACCACAAATTCATCAACCCTGAAACGGGTTGAATCAATCGCCGTAGCCGCGCCATCTGTAGCACCCCGCAACCAAAAACCGGGGCGAACCGTTCCGGGGAGCGCACGCGCCCTCGCGTGCCGCGGGCCGCGCCTCGCGTCCCGCTCAGCCGCTGCCGTGACTGGGAAGCCCAACAAGAGGCCTTGGAAGCCGTCCGCAGGTTCCGCGCCGACGCCCCTTCATTGAGCCGGGCGGCTGGCGCACAACTCGCCGATGAATTGGCCCTTTGCCTGACCGCCCGCATCCTCGTCGCCTTGCAACAGACCCCTTCCGCAGAGGAGGATCCCGCCGCGCAGCTCGAACGCTTGCGCCAGTGGGGCGTGGACCTGGCCAGGCTGCGCAAGGGCGACCACAACGCCGAATGGCTGCGGATCGAGCGCGGAAAGCTGGACCTGCACCTGAAAAAATACGAGGACGAGACGGCCGAGCGCAAAAAGTGCAACGATCCGTTCAGAAAACATCGTGAAGGCGGCGTTAGCAAGGAAACCTTAGATCAATTGGCAAAGGACTTGCGCCTCTTTTGAGCCACGACATCGCGAGAAAACAAGATGAGCAACACCACTGGATGCATATTGGGCCCTCGCCGGCTTTCATGCTTCCGGGGAGCACACGCGCCCTCGCGTGTCGTGGCCGGCGCCCTCGCCGGCCACATCTTTGCATTTTCATACGTGATATTAAACCGGCTAACCGCGGGC
>JBEKIA010000016.1:0-29048 GCA_050011995.1 Verrucomicrobiota bacterium | reverse complement strand
TATCAAATCAGCCGCGGCGGCGGCGCCATCCTGGTCCCCGCCGACAAGGTTTATCAGGTCCGCATGCAGATGGCCGGCAAGGGCATTCCCCGGGGCGAAGGCGTGGGATTCGAGATTTTCGACAAGGCCAATTTCGGCATCTCCGATTTCGTGCAGCGGGCCAATTACACCCGGGCCGTCCAGGGCGAACTGGCCCGCACCATCGGCCAGTTGGACCAGGTGGAATCCGCCCGCGTGATGATCGTCATGCCGGAGAACCGCCTCCTCACCGACACCCAGCGCAAGCCCACCGCCTCCGTCTTTGTCCGCGTCAAAGGCGCCGCCCAATTGCCCGCCTCCGCCGTCAATTCCATCCGCTTCCTCGTGGCCAACAGCGTGGAGGGGTTGCAGGCCAACAATGTTTCCGTGGTGGACAACATGGGCAACGTCCTTTCCCAAAACGACGACAACGATTCCGTCGCCGGCCTTTCCAACAACCAGCTCGCCGCCCGCCGCAACTTTGAGCAATACCTCTCCAAAAAAGCCGAAGGCATGCTCGAACAAGTCCTCGGCCCGGGCCAGGCCGTCGTCCGCGTTTCCGCCGAGATCAACTGGGACACCACCACCCGCACCGAGGAAAAATATGACCCCGACGGCCAGGTCGCCCGCACCACCACCGTCAACGACGAGGACTCCGACACCGACACCATCACCGCCGCCGGCGGCTCTCCCGGGACCGAGGCCAACGCCAGCGCCAATCCGGACAACACCAACGCCGCGGCCGGGCCTGTCAACAGCAGCCGCACCCGCAAAAAAGTCACGAGCAACAGCTTCGAAATCAACAAGATCACCAGCAACATCATCGAGGCGGCCGGCGGCTTGAAACGCCTCTCCACCGCCGTCTTCGTCGCCCAGCGCTTTGAAGGCCAGGGCGCCGCCCGCAAAGCCGTGCCGCGCGCCCCGGAAGAAGTGGAGAAGTTAAAGCGCATCGTCCAGGGCGCCCTCGGCATCCAGACCGCCGGCGACTCCCCGCGTCAAGACGAAATCGTGCTGGAAGAAATGCCCTTCAACGACCAGCCGGTGCGCGAGCTGACCCAGCAGTTGGACCAGCAGGAGAAGCGGCAGGTCTGGCTGGATTTGGCGCAAAAGCTCATTTATCCCGCCCTGGCCCTGGGCGTCATTTTCGCCTTCTGGCGCATGTTCCAGAAGGCCAAAACCGAGGAAATCCGCCTGGCCTTTCCCCTGGCTAACGGCCGCGCCAGCGGCAACGGCAACGGCCAGGGCCGGGTTGCCCTGCCCGGAAAGGGCGTGGTCACCGTGGAGGTCCTCAACCAGTTGATCCGGGAGAACCCGTCGAACATGACCCAAGCCGTGCGCTCCTGGCTGGGCCGCGCCAAGAGCGAGAACTGATTTTCCCACCCTTTTATGGAAACCGCCGCCCCCTTGTTGCAATGCTCCTCCATGACCAAGCTGCAAAAGCTGGCCGCCCTCCTCATCATCCTCGGCGCCGACAGCGCCTCCGAGCTTCTCAAAAACCTCGATGAGGACGAACTGGAAGCCGTTTCCGCCGAGATGGCCCGCCTGACCTTCATCAGCCAGGAAATGCAACTGGAAATCTTGCAGGAATTCACCGCCGTCGCCGTCGCCGCCAGCGCCGCCGTCCTCGGCGGCCCCGGCTACGCGAGAAAAGCCCTGGAAAAATCCGTCGGCCCTTCCCGCGCCTCCGACATCATCCGGCGCGTCGCCCCGGACGCGGCCCCGGCGCCCGGCATGGAGCCGCTCCTGGAAATGGACCCCGTCGAGCTTTGCAATCTGCTCAAGCTGGAGCAACCGCAAACCATCGCCCTCCTGGTCAGTTATTTGACGCCGGCAAAAAGTTCGCAACTCCTCGCCCTCCTGCCGCCCGCCGCCCGCGACGAAGTGGTGGAACGGCTTGCCACGATGGGGCCGGCCCCGGTCGAAGTCATCGAACGCGTCGTCCAGGTCCTGACCCGCAAGGCCGGCCCCCAACCCGCGCGCGCCTTGAGCCAGACCGGCGGCCTGCGCACCGCCGCCGCCCTCCTCAATTCCCTGGAAAAAAATCTCAGCCGGTCCGTCTTGCAGGACCTGGAAAAACGCAATCCCCAATTGGGCCGCGAGATCCGCCAGAAGATGTTCACCTTCGACGACCTGGTTCTGCTCGGCCCGGCCGCCCTGCAAAAAATCATGCGCGAAATTGATCTGCGCGACCTGGCCATGTCCCTCAAGACCGCCGGCGCCCATCTCAAGAACATCCTCCTTTCCGCCGTCTCCAAGCGCGCGGCGGCCAGCGTGGACGAGGAAATCTCCATGCTCGGCCCGCTCCGCACGGGAGAAATCGAGGACGCCAAGGGCCGCATTGTCAACGCCGCGCGCCATCTGGAAGACGCCGGGGAACTGGACCTGAACAACCTCCGCAACACCTATCGCAATGAGCTCCTGGTCTGAAACCATTGCGCTTGCGCGTCCTTTGCGCGACACCCGCCTGGCCGGGCCCGCCGCCCCGCCGTCCCCGGAGGACCTCCGCCAGGCGGAGTTAGCCGCGCGCTACCAGCTCGGTTTGGCCGACGGCGAAAAAGCCTTGACGGAAAAACTGATCCAGCAGCGCGCCGAATTGCATGAGTTGGCGCAAGGCCTTCTCGAATCCTTGCGCCAAGCCGTCCCGCAGGTCATCCGCGACACGGAAAACACCATGGTTTCCCTCGCCCTGGCCGTCTCGCAAAAGCTGGTGGCCGGCCTGCCCATTTCCGCCGAGATGGTCGAAGCCGCCGTCCGCGACGCCCTGGCCCAGGTTGAAGGCGCCGCCCGCTTCACCGTCCGCCTGAACCGGGCCGATTTGGAATTGTTGCAAAAGGCCGGTTCCCCCTTGTTGACTCCCGCCGCCGGCCAGCAATTCCGCTTCCTGGTTTCCCCCGAGGTCACCCGCGGCGGCTGCCTGGTGGAGACCAATTTCGGCACGGTGGACGGACGGCGCGAAACCAAATTTGACCTCTTAAAACGAAACCTCCTGACCTAATGACTGAAACGGACATCCAGCCGGTCAACCGCCTCGAACACCTGCTCCGCCGCGTGGAGAAGACCCAGGTGCTCCGCAACCACGGTCGCGTCGTCCAATTGATCGGCCTGGTCATTGAGTCCGAAGGCCCTCTGGTCGCCGTCGGGGAAATCTGCCGCATCGAATCCGCCCGCCACGACGGCTCCACTCTGGCGGAAGTGGTCGGCTTTCGCAACCATCACGTTTTGCTCATGCCCCTGGGCGAAGTTCACGGAATTCATCCCGGCAGCGAAGTCATCGCCCTGGGTTCCTCTTTGCGCGTGCCGGTCGGCGAGCAGTTGAAGGGCCGCGTGCTGGACGGACTGGGCAACCCGCTTGACGAAGGGGGACCCATCCAGGCCGCCGACCATGTCACCCTGCACCTCCAACCCCCTCATCCCTTGAAGCGCCAGCGCATCCGCCAGTCCTTTCAGACCGGCATCAAAGCCCTGGATACCTTCATCCCCTGCGGACGCGGCCAGCGCCTGGGCATTTTTGCCGGCAGCGGCGTGGGCAAATCCACCCTGCTGGGCATGATCGCCAGCCAGGCGGAGGCGGACGTCAACGTCATCGCCCTGATCGGCGAACGAGGCCGCGAAGTGCGCGAGTTCCTGGAAAAAGATTTGGATTCAACTGGCCGCCGCAAATCCGTCGTCGTGGTCGCCACCTCCAACCAGCCGGCCCTGGCCCGCCTCAAAGGCGCCTTCGTGGCCATGACCATCGCCGAGCACTTTCGCAACCAGGGGCAGAATGTGTTGCTCCTCATGGATTCGGTCACGCGCTTTGCCATGGCCCAGAGGGAAATCGGCCTGGCGGTGGGCGAACCGCCGACCACCCGCGGCTACACACCCTCGGTCTTTTCCCTTCTGCCCCAATTATTGGAGCGGGCCGGCGCCGGCGAGCACGGCTCCATCACCGGCCTGTTCACCGTCTTGGTGGAAGCCGACGACATGAACGATCCCATCGCCGACTCGGTCCGGTCCATCCTGGACGGCCATGTGGTTCTGACGCGCGAGCTGGCCACCCAAAACCATTATCCTGCCATTGATGTCCTGGAAAGCGTCAGCCGCCTGACCCGCGATTTAACCACGCCCGATCAGCAACAAGTCTCCGCCCAGGCGCGGGAGACGCTGGCCACCTACCGCAGGAACCAGGACTTGATCAACATCGGCGCCTATCCGCCGGGCACCAACTCGGCCATTGATTGGAGCGTACAACTGCATGAGCCGCTGAAGGGTTTTTTGCAGCAGCCCGCCGGCCAGGGCTTTGCCGCCGCTCAAAGCTGGTCGCTGCTCGGCCAGATCATGGCTGCGCCGCCCTCCGCCAGGCCCGCCCCCGCCGGCTTGAGGAAAGGACCTAACCCGATATGAAATCTTTCCGATTCACCCTGGAGGCCGTGCAAGTCTTGCGCCGCCGCCAGGAGCAACAGGCCATGGACAGTTACGTCCATGCCCTCCTGGCGCGCCAGCAAGCCCTGGACCGGCTGGAAACCGCGCGGGAGCAGATCCGCCGCAACCAGCAGGAAATCAACAGCCTTCTCGCCGCGGGCTGCGCCGCCTCGCGGCTGGCCCAGGCCCACCAATACGAACGCGCCCTGGAAAAGCAGCAGGCCGATCTGGTCCTCGCTCTGGCCCTGGCCGAACGACGCGTCCAGACCGCCTTTCAATCCATGCTGGCCGCCCGCCAGCGCAGGAAGATCGTCGAGAATTTCCGCGCCAGACAATTCGCCCGCCACCAGCGCGCCGAATGGCGCGAGGAGCAAAAACTTTTGGACGACCTCTCCTCCCGCCGCGGACGCCCCATCCTGGCCTGGCATCCTGAAGGAGCCGTCTTATGATCAAGTTATTGACATCACCCTGGACCAGCGTGCCGGTGGGCGCGTTGCTTTTTCTGGCCTCCATGCTCTTGTTTTGGAAGACCCCCCTGCCAGCCGCCCTGAACCGCTCCCGCCCCGCGACTGCCTTCCACGGTCCTTCCTGGGATTTCACCAACCCGGAAGCCGACCAGCTCATCATCGAACTCAAGTCGGAAAAAGGAGCCTTGGCCCTGCGCAAGCAGCAGTTGGATGAATTGGAATCCCGCCTCAACGCCCAGCGGCAGGAATTGGCCGCCGCCACCCTCGCCGTCCGCAAATTGCAGGACGATTTTGACAAGTCCGTCGTGCGCGTCCAGGAGGCCGAAGTGCCCAACTTGAAGAGGCTGGCCAAGGTCTATGCCGGCATGACTCCCGATTCCGCCTCCACCGTCATGAGCCAGATGGATGACGCCGTCATCGTCAAAATCATGTCTTTTATGAAGGACAGCGAAACGGCGGCCATTCTGGAAACGCTGGCCAAGAAAGGCCCCGCCGAGGCAAAACGGGCCGCGGCCATTTCCGAGCATGTCCGTCTTTCCATTGCCTCCAAAGCAGCGGTGGCCAAATGATGACCGCGCTTTCACTCCTTTTGTCGGATGCCAATCATGCCGGGGGCGCGCTGCCGGCCCATTCCACCCCGCCTTGCGCCGCAGACGCCTCCCGCGCCGGTGATTTCCAAAAACTGATGGGCCAGGCCCAAACAGCACAGGGGAGAACCGGCCGCGCCAGCCTGTCCGTTCCTCCTCCCTGTCCGCCGGCTCGGTCTGATCGGTCCGATCCCTCCGCTCCGTCCACCCTGGCCGAGTCACCCGCCGGCACTTGCGCCGCAACCAAAAGCAAACCCGCCCCGCCAGACAACCCCTCCACAACGGACGCCTCCATTGCAGGCCTCTTGCTGGCCATGCTCGCCCAGATGCCCAAAGCGCAAATCAACCCCCCTGCGCCAGGCGGCAGCCTCCTGAACATCCCTCCCGCTGGCGCGAAGCCTGTCCAATCCGCAACCCGTCCCGATAAATCGGGACAATCCGCAATTCTCCAGACCGTCCACTCGGCTGGCGCGGAGCCTGTTCAATCCGCAATCCGTCCCGATGAATCGGGACAATCCGCACTTCTCCAGAGCGTCCCCTCCGCTGGCGCGGAGCCTGTTCAATCCGCAATCCGTCCCGATGAATCGGGACAATCCGCAATTCTCCAGACCGTTCCCTCCGCTGGCGCGGAGCCTGTTCAATCCGCAATCCGTCCCGATGAATCGGGACGATCCGCAATTCTCCAGAGCGTCCACTCGGCTGGCGCGGAGCCTGTTCAATCCGCAATCCGTCCCGATGAATCGGGACGATCCGCAATTCTCCAGAGCGTTCCCTCTGCTGGCGCAGAGCCTGTCCAATCCGCAATCCGTCCCGATGAATCGGGACGATCCGCAATTCTCCAGACCGTTCCCTCTGCTGGCGCGGAGCCTGTCCAATTCGCAATCCGCCCCGATGAATCGGGACGATCCGTACTTCTCCAGAGCGTCCCCTCCGCTGGCGCGGAGCCTGTTCAATCCGCAACCCGCCCCGATGAATCGGGACGATCCGCAATTCTCCAGAGCGTCCCCTCCGCTGGCGCGGAGCCTGTTCAATCCGCAATCCGTCCCGATGAATCGGGACAATCCGCAATTCTCCAGAGCGTCCCCTCTGCTGGCGCGGAGCTTGTCCAATCCGCAATCCGTCCCGATGAATCGGGACAATCCGCAATTCTCCAGAGCGCCCCCCTGGCTGGCGCGGAGCCTGTCCAATCCCCAATCCGCAATCCGCAATCTGCAATTCTCCAGCCCGCCCCCTCCGCTGGCGCGGAGCCTGTTCAATCCGCAACCCGCAATCCGCAATTCGCAATTCAGGACAATCCTCACTCCGCAATTCACGAGAACGTCCCCCTGGCTGGCGCGGAGCCTGTCAGCGCCCAGCCGCCGAACACCGCGCCCGCCAACGACAAACCGGCCAATCCGGCGCCCATTCATGATCCGGCGGCCGTTCCGGTCAAAATTGCCGGGTTGGACGCCTCACTCCCAATTTCCACCCCCGCTCCGGCAATCGTACCGCCCGGGGCGGAATTGGCCCTGGACGGAGACCTCCCGCCACCTTTGGCGCCGCCGCCTCCGTCAAGTGGCACGCCCGTTGCTATTAACGGACAGCGCATGAAATCCGCCTTGCAAAAGAACGAAATTGCCGGGTCTGCGGCGCAAAAATTGCCGCCGGACCGCCAATCTGTTACCGCCACTGCCGGGGCGGATGAGGCAATCCCCGCGCCCCTGCTCCGCATCGCGGCCGATTTTTCCGATCCGAAGGAATCCGCCGCGTCCTGGATGATCATGGACACGACGGCCAAAGGGGAGGCGGCTCCGACGCTGACCACCAATGTCGCGGGGGGCGGCGCGCCATCCCCCGGGTCCATCGAGCAGGTCGAACGCCTGATTACCCGCGAAGTGGTCATGGTTCGCCAGTCCGGCGCGGAAGCCCTGTCCGTTTCCTTAAAAGTGGATGCCCGCACCAGCTTGTTTTTGCAGTTGACGAATCACCACGGCGGGATCGAGGCCTCCGTGTGCTGTGAACAGGGCGACGCCCGCGCCTTGGGCGCCCATTGGGGCCAATTGCAGGAATCCCTCGCGCGCCAGAACGTCCATTTATTGCCCTTGGAAGACAAGACCTTCCCCGCCAGCCCGTCCTCCGGCGCTCCGGCGGAGACTCCAAAGAATTTCCAGGAAGGGCCGCCCGCCCGGCATCCCCCGTCGCTCCCGCCCGCGCCGGAAAGAGAAAAGCTCTCGGACGACGCCATCAAAACGGCTGTGGGCCTGACCAAATCCAAAAACAAACCCCGCTACTATCACGGCTGGGAGAAATGGGCCTGAGACCGGTTCCAAAATGAAAATGCGCCTTTCCCAATCCCAAAATCCCATCACCCCCCCGCTCCCTCACTCCACCCTGTTGTTATGAGCACAGCCATCAGTTCCATCACCGGCGCCGATCCGGCGCAAGCCGCCGCCGCCGCCGGACAAACTTTGACCCAGGCCAACTTCCTGCAATTGCTCGTCACCCAGATGTCGTCCCAGGACCCGTTGAATCCGGAGAGCGACACCGATTTTGCGGCGCAACTGGCCCAATTCAGCGCCTTGCAGCAATCCCAGGCCATGTCGCAGGACATGTCCATCTTGCAGGCCAATTCCATGATGGGCGAGATCGTCACCGTGGCTCCCGCCGGGGCCAGCGCCCCCGTCACCGGCCAGGTCAGCGCGGTGCAGATTCAGTCCGGCACGCCGGTCGTCGTGGTCAACGGCCAAACTTACAGTTTGAGCCAGGTGACCGCCATTTCGCCGCCCGTTTCAACCCCGGCCGCCACTTCCACCACAACTCAAACCTCAAACTAAATAACAAATAAATTATGTTAAACGCACTCTCATCCGCCGTCAGCGGACTGGACAGTTTCCAGCAGGACATGGACGTCATTGGCAACAACATCGCCAACATCAACACCGACGGTTTCAAAGCCGGCATGGTCAATTTCGCCGATACCTTCAGCGACACCCTGGTGGCCGGCACGGGCACCGTGCAGATCGGCACGGGTGTCTATGACCAGGCCATCACGAACAATTGGAGCCAGGGCGCAGTCAACGCCACCGGCGTGAACACCGACCTTGCCATTTCCGGCAACGGCTTCTTCGTGGTCCAGGACCCCACCTCCAACACGCAGTACGTCACGCAGAACGGAAGTTTTCAGATCAATGCCAGCGGCTATCTGGTCACCGCCGGCGGCCAGCAGGTGCTGGGAACCAACGGCGCCTCGACCACGCTCTCCCCGATCCAAATCAATGCTGTCGGCGCGCCCTCCACCGCCGCCCCGGGCGCCACCGTCTCCTCCTTTTCCATCAATCCCCAGGGGCAGATCAACGTCACGCTCTCCGACGGGACGACCTTCACCCGCGCCCAGGTCCTTTTGCAAGACTTCCAGGACCCGCAAGCCCTCACCAACCAGGGCGGCAATCTTTATTCCAACCAGGCCAATGCCGGCCCCATCCAGTCCGCGCCCGCCGCGCCAGGGACCAGCGATTTGGGCCAGATTCAGTCCGGCTATGTGGAAATCTCCAACGTGGATCTTTCCACGGAAATGGCCAACCTCATCACCGCCCAGCGCGGCTTTGAGGCCAACTCCAAGATTGTCACCACCAGCGACGATGTCCTCCAAACGCTGGTCAACATGAAACGTTAATCCTTTCCAGGAAAGCTGCTATGGCCGACCGCGCCACAACCCCAGTCGCCCGCGAGGTGGAACCAGACATCCAACCCGACGAGACCTCCGAAGCCCCGGCCCAAAAACCGGCGCCTCCCGCGCGCTTCATCACCTGGCTCCCTTTGCTGGCGACGGTGGTGGCCATGCCCGCCCTGGCCTACGCGGCCACCCAGTTCATCCTCCTGCCCAAAATCAAGCAAGCCATGTCCCAAGCCGCCGCCGCCAGCCCCGACGAACCGGCCGCCGCCCCCGCCAAGGAGAAGAACAGCAGCCCGGCCCCGGCGGCGGGCAAGGAAAAAGTGCTGGCCCCGCTCCCCAAGATTCTCGTCAACGTGGCGGGGTCCATGATGACGCGCTACCTGACGATGAGCATGACGCTGGTGGGAAACACGCCCGATTTCAAAGAGCGCATCACCGGCAACAAGGACCAGCTCATGGATTTGGCCAACGGGTGCTTGATGACCAAAACCATCGCCGACCTGGAGAAACCCGGCTCGCGCAATCTCATCCGGTCCGAATTGTTGACTGTTTTCAACAACGCGCTCGGCGGCCCGGTCATCCAGGACATTTACATTACCGAGCAGGCCATTCAGTAACAGACGATCCGTCCGGTATGTCCGCTGTATTCCATCCGCCCCATCCGTCCGGTCAGTCGGATCCGTCCGATCCGTCCGATCCGTCCGATCCGTCCGGGCTGTCCGATTCCCCATCCCCGGCAAAAGCGCCATTCCAGCGCGCCGCCCCGGCCCGCCACGCCCGCTCCCCGCTGCTTTCACCCTGCCAGATGCGCCAATGGCAATCGCACCACCAGGCATTCGCCGCCGCCCTGGCCGCCCGCCTCTGCCTTTTCCTCCGCGCCGAAGTGACCCTCGCCCTGGCCGGCATCCAATTGCTGCCCTACCAACGCCTGACCGAAAGCTGGCCCGATCCGGCCCATTTCACCTTGTTCAAGACCGAGCCGTTGCGCGGCGTTTCCATTTTGCGGATTCCGGCTCCCCTGGGCCTGTCCATCGTGGACCGCTTGATGGGCGGCTCCGGCCGGCCCGCTCCCGCCCGCCAGGAAATGGGCGCGATTGAGAACGCCCTTTTGGAGCAGGTGGCGCAAGTGGTGGCCGCCGAATGGTGCGGCCAGGCCGCGCCGCTCCAGGAATTGAAACCCGTCCTGCTGGGCCAGGAAGGCAACGCCCGCTTTCTTCAGACCGCCCCTCCTCAGGCCCCCATGCTCCTGGTGGCGCTGGACGCGTCCCTGGACGATTGCCGGGAACAAATCCAGATCGCATTCCCCTTCGCCGCGCTGGAACCGTTGCTCCGCCGCCTCGCGGCGGATTTGGACGCCGCGCCCCCGCCGGAGCCGCCCGCCCCCTGCGCCTGGAATCCCTGTTTCGACGATGTTCGCATCCCGGTGACCGGCGCCTGGCACGGCTGCGAAGTCCCCGCGCGCGAGGTGCTCCATCTCAAGGTCGGCGACGTGTTGCGCATCCATCCCGCCGCCGCCCGCCAAGTCGAGGTCCGCCTGGGCGGGCGCCCCAAATTTCAAGGCCGCCCCGGCCTGGTCGCCGGTTGCTGGGCGGTCGAGCTGACCGAAGTTGTCAAACATTAAATCAAATCCTTATGGACGAAAAATCCAGCCCCCCTCCGAATCTGGAGCTTCTCCTGGACGTGAGCGTGCAACTGAGCATCGAACTGGGCTCCTGCCAGATGCGCATGCGCGACGTCCTCCAGCTCAACCCGGGCGCCATCGTCAAGCTGGACCAGGCCGCCCAGGCCCCGGTGGACCTTTACGCCAACCACAAACGCATCGCCCGCGGCGAGGTCGTCGTGGCCGATGATTGTTACGGCATCAAAATCACCGAACTGCTCGGCGCCGGCTCGTGAACAACCCCGTTCCCATGGCCGCCGGCCCGGACATGCTCGGCTCTGTCCTGCGCATGGGCGGCGCTCTGGCGCTGGTCATCGGCCTGTTCCTGACCGGCGTTTGGCTCTTCAGAAACTGGCAGCGCCTCGCCCGCCGCCGGGGCGCGCTCCCCAAATTAAGCGTGCTGGAAGTCAGGTCCCTCGGTCCCCGCCAGGCCATCTATGTCGTCGGTTACGAGCAACAGCGCATGCTCCTGGCCTCCTCCCCCGCCGGCGTTGCCCTCTTGAGCCACTTGCCGGAGGCGGAGGAGGAAAAAACGGCTCCGGCCGCGCGGCTCAGTTTTGCCGAAGCCTTTCAACAGGTGCTGGCCCGAAAGCAATCATGATCCGCGCCCCCGTCCATTCGCCAACCCCGGCGCGCAAGTCCTGGCGCGGGTGGCTGCCCTTGCTGGTTCTGCTGATTGGCGGCGCCTTCCAGGCCCGGGCCGACGCCGGCGGCGGCACCATCAATTTGAACTTCGGCGCCAACGGCTTGAGCCAGCCCGTGGATGTGGACAGCGCCATCAAGGTCCTCGCCGTGATGACTCTGCTCACCCTGGCCCCCTCCATTATTTTGCTCATGACCTGTTTCACGCGGATTGTCATTGTCCTTTCCTTCGTCCGCTCCGCCCTCTCCCTGCCCGGCGCCCCTTCCAACCAGATCATCATCGGCTTGTCGCTTTTTCTCACCTTCTTCATCATGGCGCCGGTCTGGGAGAAAATTGACCGCGAGGCGCTCGAGCCGTACCGCGCCAAACAAATCACCAGCGCCGAGGCGCTGGAGCGCGCCTCCGGGCCTATCCGCACCTTCATGCTCCATCAAACCCGGCCCAAGGACGTGGAATTGTTCGCCGGGCTGGCCAAGCTCGGCCCCATGCCCGCCGACCAGTTGCCGCTCAAAGTGGTCATCCCGGGGTTCATCATCAGCGAACTGCGCACCGCCTTCCAGATGGGCTTCCTGCTCTTTCTCCCCTTTATTCTTATTGACCTTGTCGTCGCCACCGTCCTGATGAGCATGGGCATGATGATGATGCCGCCCATGACCATTTCGCTCCCCTTGAAAATCCTTTTGTTTGTGCTGGTGGACGGCTGGCATCTGGTTGTCAGCTCCATCATCCAAAGCTTTGCCACCTGATTATGAACCCCCAATTTGCCGCCGAACTCCTCAAGGCCCTCATGCTCCAGGCCGTGGCCATCGTCACCCCGATTCTCCTCACCTCCATGGCCATCGGCCTGGCGGTGAGCTTGTTCCAATCCGTCACTTCCATTCAGGAACAGACCCTGTCCTTTGTGCCCAAGGCCCTCGGCATCCTCAGCCTGCTGATCCTCCTCATGCCCTGGATGCTCCGGTCCTTGGTGGATTTCGCCGCCGCCATGATCGAAAAAATGCCGCAGATGGTGCGGTAGCCCCGCATGACCCCGGAACTCACCAACGGCCTGATGGTTTTTTTGCGCGTCAGCTCCATGCTCGCGGTCTTCCCCGTTTTCTCCGCGCAGAATTTTCCCGTCCAGTTGCGCCTGGCCCTCGGCGCCCTCATGGCCCTGCTGGTCAGCGCCACCCTGCCCGACCCTGTCCTGGCCCAAGATCTATGGGGGCTGGCCGGCCAGATGGCCATGGAAGTCGCCATCGGCCTCATGCTCGGTTTTGCCAGCCGCATGGTTTTTTTCGCCCTGGAAATCGCCGGCGCCATCGTCGGCATCGAAATCGGCCTGGGCATGCCCGCCGGACTTGATCCCATGAGCAACACCACCATGACCGTCCCCGGGACCCTTTTGTACTATCTGGCCGTGATGTTGTGGCTCTCCCTGGATATGCACCACTGGATGCTCGCCGGTTTCCAGCGGACTTTCAGTTTTCTGCCGGTGGGCGGCGCGCATGTCTCGCAGGCTTTTCTGGCGGACATCGTGGGGCGGACCAGCGGCATTTTTGTCATTGCCCTGCAATTGGCCGCCCCGCTCATGGCCGTGTCTTTCATCATTTCCCTGATTTTTTCCGTGCTGGGCCGCGCCGTCCCGCAGATGAATGTTTTCAACGAGTGCTTTGCCGTGCGGCCGCTGGTCGGTTTGAGTGTTTTCGGACTGACCATCGAGCTGATGTCCGAGCATATCGTCAACTATTTGCGGCGTCTGCCCGAAGACATGCTGCGGGTGGCGCAACTGTTGGGAGCGCACTAACGCCACGGCCATGAGCGAACAACTCGGAGAAAAGACAGAGCAACCGACCGTCCGGCACCTGGAAGAGGCGCTGAAAAAAGGCCAGATTGCCCGCAGCCGCGAGGTGCAGACGGTCTTCGTCTTGATGGCCGGGTTGCTCGCCTTGAAGTTCACCGGCGGGGAAACCTGGCGGCTGATGAGCAGAACCCTGGTTTCCACTCTCAGCCATTTGCACGACACTCCGTTGAGCCTGGACACCATGCCGGGTTACGCTGTCAGCAGCGCGCTTTTGTTGGGACAATGTGTGTGGCCGGTGCTGGCGGCCACCATGGTCGGCGGCTTGCTCGCCGGCGGCATCCAGACCCGCTTTCGCGCCACCTCGGACGTGCTGGCGGTGGATTGGCAAAGACTCAATCCGGTCGAGGGTTTCAAGCGGGTCTTCTCCCGCAGCGCCGCCGTGAGCACCGGAATCGGGATTGTCAAGCTTTCCGTCGTGATCGCCCTTTGTTTTAACGTTACCAAACGGGTGCTGGAAGACCCGATTTTTCACTCCGCCGTGGATCTGGCAAGGATTGCCGGGTTCATGGCAGATTCTGCCTTCCGCATCATCCTGCAAACCGCCGTGGCGCTGGTGGTTTTGGCGGCGGTGGATTATGGCTACCAATTTTGGAAAACCAGCCAGGATCTCAAAATGACCAAACAGGAGGTCAAGGAGGAAAGCAAACACACCGATGGCAACCCCCAGGTTCGGGCGCGCCAGCGCCGCCGCCGCCAGGCCATTATCAAGCGCAAGATGCTTGCGGAAGTGCCTAAGGCCGATGTGATTGTGACTAATCCAACCCATCTCGCCGTCGCCCTGCGTTACGATAAAAAGACCATGAAAGCCCCCGTCATAGTCGCCAAGGGCGCCCGCCTCAACGCCCTGCGCATCCGGGAAATCGCCCGCCAATTCCAGGTGCCCATCGTGGAAAACAAGCCGCTCGCCCAACTGATGTTCAAGTATGGCCGCGTGGGTGGCGAGATTCCTGCTCAGTTCTACGCCGTGGTGGCCGAGGTGCTGGCGTGGGTCTATCGCGTCAACGCCTACCGCTACTATCGCGAACAAAGTCAATGCTGACCCATTGAAGCCATGTCTCACGCCAAGCCCAAATCCAATCTGAGCCTGTTGTTCAAGCAGGGCGACATCCTCCTGGTCCTGGGGTTGTTCGGCACCGTCTTGTTGATGATCCTGCCGGTCCGTCCGTTCTTCCTGGACGCTTTCCTGGCCGTCAGCATCGCCCTTTCCCTGCTCATCCTCCTTTCCATCCTTTACGTCCGGGAGCCCGCCGAGTTCACCGGCTTTCCCACCCTCCTCCTTTTTATCACCCTCTACCGCTTGTCCCTGAACATCGCTTCCACCCGCCTCATTCTCCTCAACGGCTATGCCGGCCATATCATCGAAACCTTCGGAAATATTGTCGTGCGCGGCAATTATGTCGTCGGCCTGGTGATCTTTTTGATTCTCGCCCTCATCAATTTTATCGTCATCACCAAGGGCGCCGGCCGCATCGCCGAAGTCGCCGCCCGGTTCACCCTGGACGCCATGCCCGGCAAACAGATGGCCATTGACGCCGAACTCAACGCCGGCATCATCAACGAAACCGAGGCCCGCCTCCGCCGCCGCAAGATCGAGCAGGAAGCCGATTTCTACGGGGCCATGGACGGCGCCAGCAAATTTGTCCGCGGCGACGCCATCGCCGCCATTTTGATCACCCTCATCAATGTCCTGGGCGGCTTTGCCATCGGCATTATGCAAAGGGGCATGACCGTCAACGAGGCCCTCCAGCGCTACACCTTGCTCTCCATCGGTGACGGCCTGGTTTCGCAGATCCCCGCCCTCATCACCTCCACCGCCGCCGGCATCCTCGTCACCCGCGCCGCCTCCAAGGAAGAACTGGGCAAGGAACTCACCCGCCAATTGCTCGCCTTTCCCAAAGTCCTGGCCATTTTGTCCGCCATGCTCGTGGTTTTTTCCATTGTGCCGGGGCTGCCCGCTTTTCCGTTCCTGGCCCTCGCCGCCCTCTCGGGCGCGCTGGCTTATCAATTGCATGCCCACGAACCCTTCCTCAAGACCGCCGATGCCGGCGCCGAATCCACCGGCCCGGCCGCCAAGACTTCCGCCGCCGCCAGCGCGGCCGACAAACTGGAGAGTCTCCTCTCCATGGACGCCCTGCAAATCGAACTGGGCTTCGGCCTGGTCGGCCTGGCCGACACCCGCAAAGGCGGCGACCTGCTCGAGCGCGTCACCGGCGTCCGCAAAACCTTCGCCCAGGAAATGGGCGTCATCATCCCCCCCATCCGCCTCCGCGACAATTTGCAATTGGAAGCCAATCAATACCGCTTTCTCTTGAAGGGCAATCCCATCGTCCAGGGCGAGTTGATGCCGGGCCATTGGCTGGCCATGAACGCTTCCAACAGCAAAACCATTTTGAAAGGCCTGCCCACCGTCGAGCCGGTCTTCAAACTCCCCGCCACCTGGATCGCCGACGCCGAGCGAAAAAACGCCGAGGTCAACGGGTACACCGTCGTGGATGCCGCCTCCGTCCTCGTCACCCATCTTTCCGAAACCGTCAAGCATAACTGCCACGAAATCCTCAGCCGCCAGGACGTGCAGACCCTCCTCGACAACCTCAAGCAAACCCACGGCACCGTCGTTTCCGAACTCATTCCCGCCCAGCTCAACGTGGGCCAGGTCCAGCGCATCCTGCAAAATCTTCTCGCCGAGGGCGTCTCCATCCGCAACCTCGCCGGCATCCTGGAAAAAGTCAGCGATTACGCCAGCGTCACCAAAAACCCCGACGAATTGTCCGAGCACGCCCGCCGCGCCCTCGGCTCCCAGATCATCAAGCCCTTCCAGGGCGACAAAGGCGGGTTGCAGGCCATCACCCTGGATCCGCGGCTCGAGCAGCAAATGGCCCAATGCCTGCGCCAAACCCCCACCGAAATCAGCCTCACTCTCGAACCCAAACTCGCCCGCCACGTCATGGATTCCCTGTCCCAGCGCATCCAGCAATTATTGACAGCGGGCCTGCCCCCGGTGGTGATGTGCGCCCCGCAGCTCCGGCTGGGGTTCCGCCGCTTTTTCGAGACCGCCTTTGCCGAGCTGACCGTCCTCTCCTACGCCGAAATCCCTCCGCGCGTGGAAATTCAAAACGCCGGCATCGTCCCCTGCCCCGAGTAACCTGGATGGCCACTCGCCCAAACAGCCGAAGAAATGTTGCCAAAGCACTTTGACATTTCGCCGGCCTTCGATATCTTTGCCAAAGAAAACGCTTCCATGAAATCGCTCATTCGTTGCAGTGCGGGGTTGCTGGCGTTTCAGATTGGCCTGGCCTCTCTCTGCGCCCGCCAGATTCTCCTGCAGCCGCAGGGGCGCGGCTCGATGACCATCAACGACATCTCCAACGTGCGCGTCGGCGCGCCCTCCGCCGACGGCACGGAACTGGACCTGACCATGGACGTCACCTACGATGGCACGCGCGGCCAGAGCGCGCGCATTGTTCCCATTATCACCGACCGGAAGAATCCGGAAGTCTCGCATTGGTTTGGAGCCGAAACGAGGCTGGTCGGCCAGGGCCGCGCCACCGTGACGGTCCACATCAAGTTTTTCAATGACGAACCGGGTGTCCCGCCCGAACTGACCACCGACCGCATCCGCGTCTTGATGCTCAACGAGGGCGGCAACAGCGTGATCGGTGAAAGCCCCGTCCTCAAAACCATCAAATGGGGCAACCCGAACATCAAACCGGTCCCGTTGCAGCGGGCCGCGGTTGTGGCCGTGGACGATGCCAAGGCCGCGCAATTGGCCGCCGAAAACAAGCTGGCGGCCCAGCGCGCCCAAGCCGAGGCCGAGGCGCGCGCCAACCAACTGGCCCAATTGCAGGCCCAAGCCGAACAAAAAGCCCGCGACGCCGCCCGCCTCAAGGAGGAAGCCGCGCGTTTGAAAGCCGAGGCCGAAAACAAACGGCTCGCCGAGGAAAAGCGCCTGGCGGATGAAAAGGCCAAAGCAGACGCCGAAGCCAAACGGATTGCGGAAGAAAAACGCCTCGCGGAAGAAAAACGGATGGCGGAGGAAAAACGCGCCGCCGAGGAAAAGCGGATCGCCGAGGAAAAGGCCAGGGCCGACGCGCAAGCCAAAGCGGAGGCCGAAGCCAAACGGATCGCGGAAGAAAGACGCGCGGCTGAGGAGAAAGCCCGCCAGGAAAACGAAGCCAAGGCCAGGGATCTGGCGCGCTTGCAGGAACAAGCGGCCGCGCAGGCCCGCGAAGCCGAACGGTTGCGGGTTGCGGCCGAAAACCAACGGATCGCCGAGGAAAAGCGCCTGGCCGATGAAAAAGCCAAAGCCGATGCCGAAGCCAAACGGATTGCGGAAGAAAAACGCCTTGCGGAGGAGAAGCGCGCCGCCGAGGAGAAGCGCGTCGCCGATGAAAGACGTTTGGCCGAGGAAAAGGCCAAGGCCGACGCGCAAGCCAAACGGATCGCCGAGGAAAAGCGCCTGGCCGATGAAAAAGCCAAAGCGGACGCCGAAGTTAAACGGATTGCGGAAGAAAGACGCCTTGCGGAAGCCCAGCGGGTTGCCGAGGAAAAGCGCGTCGCCGATGAAAAGCGGTTGGCCGAGGAAAAGGCCAGGGCCGACGCGCAAGCCAAACGGATCGCCGAGGAAAAGCGCCTGGCCGATGAAAAAGCCAAAGCGGACGCCGAAGCCAAACGGATTGCGGAAGAAAAACGCCTGGCGGAAGAGAAGCGGATTGCCGAGGAGAAGCGCCTCGCGGAGGAAAAGCGTTTGGCCGACGAAAAAGCCAGGGCCGACGCGGAAGCCAAACGAATCGCCGAGGAAAAGCGCCTGGCCGATGAAAAGGCCAAAGCGGACGCCGAAGCCAAACGGATTGCCGGTCTCGCCGCGGAACAACGTCTGGCCGAAGAAAAACGGCTGGCTGACGCAAAAGCCAAAGCGGATGCGGAAGAAAAACGGGTTGCGGAAGAGAAGCGGGTTGCCGAGGAGAAGCGCCTCGCGGAGGAAAAGCGGATTGCCGAACAGAAGCGTTTGGCCGATGAAAAGGCCAAAGCGGACGCCGAAGCCAAGCGGATTGCCGAGGAAAAGCGCGTGGCGGAGCAGAATCGGATCGCCGAACAGAAGCGCCTTGCGGAGGAAAAGCGGCTGGCCGACCAACAGGCCAAGGCCGATGCCGAAGCCAAACGGATCGCCGAGGCAAAGCGCCTGGCCGATGAAAAGGCCAAAGCCGACGCCGAGGCCAAACGGGTTGCCGAAGAAAAGCGGCTGGCCGACCAACAGGCCAAAGCCGACGCCGACGCCAAACGGATTGCGGAAGCACAGCGCGTTGCGGAAGAAAAGCGGATGGCGGAAGAAAAGCGCGCCGCCGAGGAAAAGCGGCTCGCCGAGGAAAAGGCCAAGGCCGACGCGCAAGCCAAAGCGGATGCCGAAGCCAAACGGATCGCGGAAGAAAAACGGATAGCCGAGGAGAAAGCCCGCCAGGAAAACGAAGCCAAAGCCAGGGATCTGGCGCGCTTGCAGGAACAAGCGGCGGCGCAGGCCCGCGAAGCCGAACGGTTGCGGGTTGCGGCGGAAAACCAACGGATCGCCGAGGAAAAGCGCCTGGCCGATGAAAAAGCCAAAGCGGACGCCGAAGCCAAACGGATTGCGGAAGAAAAGCGCCTCGCGGAAGAGAAGCGGGTTGCCGAGGAGAAGCGCGTCGCCGAAGAAGCGCGCTTGGCCGGGGAAAAGGCCAAGGCCGACGCGGAAGCCAAACGGATCGCCGAGGAAAAGCGCCTGGCCGAGGCGCAAGCTAAAGCCGACGCCGAAGCCAAACGGATTGCGGAAGAAAATCGTCTGGCGGAGGAAAAATTGCGGCTGGAAAACGAGGCCAAGGCCGCGGAGCTTGCCCGCCTCCAGGCGGAGGCAGACAAGCAGGCCCAGGAAGCCGAGCGCCTCAAGACCGAAGCCGCCGCCAGGAAAGCGGCTGAAGAAAAACGCCTCGCCGACGAAAAAGCCAGCGCCGAGGCCGCAGCCAAAATCGCCCCCATCACCCCTGCCGCCTCCGCCCGGGGGCCTTCCTTCGTCCTTTCCAAAACGGCCAAAACCAAGGTCAGCAACGTGGATGTTCTCCACCGCAGCTTGGATCGCAGCGAAATGACCATCGGGGTCGAATACGCCTACGCCGCCGCCGACGCCCTGGGCACGATGGGCGTTGACTTCGCCAGCACCGATGACCCGTCCGCCAGCTCCTATTTCACCAGTCCCGCCATAGAAATTGGCAAGACCAGCCGCCCTTTCGTCCTCTTTCCCGTCAAGTTCAATCCCGCCTCCGGGGCCGTCCCCAAAGGCGGTTCCTTCGGCACCGACAAAATCTGGGTTTATCTGGCCGGGCCGGCAGGTGAAAAACAATATATCTCCAGCGCCACCATGCTTCTCATGTGGCATCCTCCGGGTGGCGCCCCCGCCGCCGCGACCGTCGCCGCCTCCCCCCCCCCCTCCCCAAGCGCCCCCCAGATCGAAAGCGTCAAGCAGAACAACGCCTTCAGCGGTTCGGTCACCGTCCGTTACAACCTGGGCGCTGACTCCGGCCTGATCCATCTTCGCATTTACGATTCCGCCAAACCGGAAAGCGCCGACTGGTTTGAATCCGAGGATGTTCCCGTCAAGTCCGGCCCCGGTTTGAATCTGGTCCATGTCAGCGTCCCGCCGGAGTCCAAAGGCCCGGCCCTCTTCAGCGCCGACACCATTGAAATCACCCTCCTGGATGGCAAGGGCAACGTGCTGACAACCGTCAAGACCAAATCCAACATGAACTGGGCCAAGCCGCCCAAATGAGCCATCCAGTCATGGCCGCGTCCGCACCAGCGTTTTGACCGCCCGATTGCCCGCGCTCATGCGGCGAAACAGTTCCGGCAAGTCCGCCAGCGCGCATTCGCCCGTCACAAAATCCCGCGCCGAAACCACCCCCGTCTCAATCAGTTCCAGCGCGCGGCGCAGGGCGCGCGGCGTGTGGTGAAAACTGGAAAGCAGCGTCAGGCTGGAATAGTGCAGCCTTTCGGTTTCCAGGGTCACCCGGGTTCCCGCCGGGCAGCCGCCGAACCAATTCACCTTCCCGCCCTTGCCCGCCAGCCGCGCGGCCGCTTCCCATGTCTCCGGTTTTCCCACCGCTTCGATCACCAGGTCGAAGCCGCCCCCGCACGCGCCGTTCACCGCCTCCGCCAGATCGCTTCGTCCCGCGAGGTCAACGATCCCGGCCCCCAGTTTTGCCGCCGCCGCCAGCCGCTCCGCTCCCCGTCCGGCCATCGTGACCGCGCATTGCCCGTGCCGCGCCAGCGCGGCGAACATCAGCCCAATCGGCCCGCTCCCAATCACCAGCGCCCGCTGGCCGGGGCGCGGCTGCAACTCCTCCCAGCCTTGCGCCACGCAGGCCAGCGGTTCGGTCAGCGCCGCGTCCGCGAACGCCGTCCCCGCTTTGAGACGGAGGAGATTCTTCCGCGCAACCCGCGCCGGGATGACGACCGATTCCGCGTAGGCGCCGTTGAGAAAAAGCAGGTCGTCGCAAAGGTTTTCCCGCCCCTCCCGGCAATAACGGCAACTCCCGCACGGCGCGGAATTGCCCGCCACCACCGCCTCGCCCGCGCGCCAGTCCGTCACGCCCGGCCCCAGTTCGCATATCCGCCCCGCCATCTCGTGTCCAAAGACCGCCGGCGGGGAAATCATTTTGGCGTGATAACCGCGTTTGAAAACCTTCAAGTCCGTCCCGCAGGTCAGCGCGGCCTCGATGGCCACGCGCACCTCCCCCGGCTGGAGGGGGCGCGGCGGGACTTCCTCCACCCGCAAATCTTCCCGCCCGTGGAGCACGGCTGCTTTCATGCGCGCAAAGATGATCCGGGCATTTCCTGCGCCGCCGTTTTCGCCACAATTTCCCGCAGCGTCGTGCCCGGGCGAAATCCGGTCAGGCGCGCCAGCTTGTCCAACACCGGTTTGCGCCGCATCATGTCCTCAAACCCCGCCGCGTAAGCCTTCTCGTAGGGCACCAGCTCGATGGGCGAGCGCGATTGCAAAATCTCAATCACCAGTTCCGCCAGCCGCCGGATGCTGATTTCCTCCGAACCGCCGACATTGACCGCCTGCCCGCGCGCGGCGGGGCAATTCTGCAGCCGCGCCAGCGCCTCCACTGTGTCAAGCACATAACAAAAACAGCGCGTCTGCCGCCCGTCCCCATGCACCCGCAGCGCCTCCCCGCTCCGCGCCGCCTGCAAAAAGCGCGGCAGCACCATCCCGTATTGTCCGGTCTGGCGCGGCCCGACGGTGTTGAACAGCCGCGCGATCACCACCGGCGTTTTCCGCTCCCGGGCGTGGGCCAGCGCCAGAAACTCGTCCATCAATTTGGAGCACGCGTAACCCCACCGGCTCAAATGCGGCGGCCCGATCAGCAAATCGTCCTCCTCCGCGAACGCCGGCCTTTGGCTTTTCCCGTAAACCTCCGAGGTCGAAGCCAGCAAAAAGGGGGTTCGGTGCGCGCTGGCCGCGTCCAGAATCGCCTGCGTCTCCCGCAAATTCGTCTCGATGGAGGCCAGCCCGGAATTCATCACCAACTCCACCCCCACCGCCGCCGCCAGATGATAAATGCACTCCGCCTCCGCCGCCACCCGCCCCAGATCGGGGCAGTGGGAAATTTTGGACACGATGACTTGGAGCCGCGGATGGGACCGGACGGCCTGCAAATTCTCCAGCCGGCCCGTCGAACAATCATCAATGACCGTCACCCATTTCCCCTCCGCCAGCAGCCGTTCCACCAGATGCGAGCCGATAAATCCCGCGCCGCCCGTTACCAAAATGTGATCGCCGCCAGTCATGTGGGTTCCATTCAGAGCAAATAACCCCGCTCCAACCCGTAAGAAACACCGCCCTCCCAATTCGTGGTCAGATGCGTCCTGACGGTGTTAAAAAGGTGCTCCACAACATCGGGATAGATCGGATTCTTTTCGTAATCTGGCAGAAAACGATACTCGCGGTCTGTGTTCTTTTGTTTCCGCAGCACATAAATCTGGTCCACTTTGAATTTCCGAAGATTTACGTTTTCAGTCAATTTCAGCCATTCGGCAACCACGATGTAAAGGGCGTTTGGATTCCGAAACTTGAGTTGTTCGGCAGCGGTTGAAGAACCTTCCAGCATCGTCTTGTCCAGGTAAGTCTTGCACTCAATGGCCACGGCGGGAATTTGGAAGTGATGCAGTTCCCCTTTTTCCTGGCCGGCGCAGTTTAGGCGCGCGCTCACGCTGACACCGATCGCAAAGTCATGATCTTTTTTCTCAATGTGCGCATGAGGCGTTTCGAGCATGGATGTGTAGTTTGGCGGCATGAAGAATATATCTTTGAATGTGTTGGCTTTCCCGATGAGCGCGTTCTCGGTAAATTCTCGGACCAGATCGCGGAACAGGAAGTAAATGAATTCTTCCAAAACGGATGAGTGGAGATTCGAGCGCGAGTCAAACTTCTCCGCATACTTTTGTTGGTCAATGAAATTCTTGTAAGTCGTGAAATGGGCGATGCGTTGACGAAGCGTGTCTGTGTCTTGAGGCATTGCGCTTCTGCTTGGCCCTTTCAATTCCTGATTGGCTGTTCGCCACACTTCATATTGTTGGCGAATCTCCCTCAAGAACTGCCGGGACTCCGCATCGGCGTACTTGACCTCAGTGGTTTCCTTCTGTTGAAGATTGTCACCGTGAACATGCATATTCAGTTCTGAATCCGGTTTTGGTTTGGGTCAGCAAGTTGTCCGCAATCGCCTTCGCCAACAACGGCGGCACCGCATTGCCGATTTGATTATATTGGCAAAGATGTTTCTCCTCGGTGCGGCCTTCGCGAGCCAGCAGCTTGTGGCTAACCACCGTCGGCTTGCCTTCGAACCCAAAGGAATCCGGGAAGGATTGAAGTCTTGCCCCCTCGCGCGGTGTGAAATTCCTGTGCTGATAGGGATGGACGAAATTGGCGTAAAACGAAGCGGGGATGGTGTGGCAAGGCCTGTCCGGATGCATCCGACGATTATTCTGGTCATAAACCTTGCCAGAAATTTGCCCGTTGCCGTTGCGCTTCAGCGGACGCAGGTGTTGAGCGACGTCAGAAACGGATTGGCCGCAGGCCATCGCGGAAAAGCGCTCCACCATGCGTTTGGAGTGGCGCATCGCCGTATGATTCCAAAGCCGCACGCTGCCCGCTCTTATAGCGCGCTGATAATCGTTCAGCGGTTCTCGTGTGTAATCCTGGATTTCATTTCCCTCGCCCGCTTCCAACGCCGGCAAATCAGAAATTGCCTCCCACAAAGTCGGGCAACGCTCCAACGAACCCCCAAAAAAGTCGTTCACCCCGCCTCCAATGCAATGCGTGGCGCTCGGGAACGGCCTCTCCAGCTCGCGAGCCGAGGCAACAACGAACAAACGTTTTCGAATCTGCGGAATGCCAAAGTCAGTTGCCTCAAGAACACTGTGCGTTACATGGTAGCCCAATTCCTTCAACTCGTGCTCGACAATTCCGATTACCGATTCACCATGATGCGTGCGCGCTTTTTCGATGTTTGGAACATTCTCCATGATCACGTAATCCGGCTGCAGCGCCCGCGCAACACGAAGGAATTCCACAAATAAGGAATTTCTGGGATCGGTTGGATCGCCAGCGCTCTTCCGGCAAACGGAGAAACCCTGGCAGGGAGGGCCACCGAGCAGAATGTCTGGCTGGCGTCTCGCAAAAACATCCCGAAGCTCGTCATCACCGATCAATCGGATATCTCGCATGATGACAAGAGCATCCCTGTGATTGCGGGCAAACGTCTCACTGGCCCACGAGTCAACCTCAATCCCGCCGACAACTCTGCATCCGGCCAACTCAAATCCAAGACTGAATCCGCCAGCTCCCGCAAATGTGTCTAAAACAGTCAGCTTTTCTCCTGGATTCATGCCCTCGCCGCTCCCGAGGTACGGAGGCGGTTCTTCCCGCAAAACCAAGGCCGCTGGCTTTTCAGAGGGGCGGCTGGGTGGCGGGCGAACCCTCTTTCGCGCTTTTGAGCGGGAGCTCTTTCCGTGTTTCAGCATGGCGTAATTTTGTCGAAGGCTTCACACAATTTCGAGTCAAATCTTTGCGGGTCGCCGGCAGTCCGGAAATTCCATCCATGGATCCTTTTGCATTGAACCCGGCGGTTGGAACCCTACACTGGCCGCCGTGAATGGTCAGAGCCTGCTGCTCCTGTTGGTCCGCGTCAACGTCCTGAACTGGTGGCGGCGGCTGAAATCCGTTCATAAGACCTCGGGCGCGATGGCGCTGGCCGTCGTCTCGTTCGTCGTCGCCTATCAGGCGCTCTCCTTCCTGCTCTTCTCCCGCGGGTTCCGGTTTGTCAACAAGTTTCCGGCCCTGGGGGCGCTGTTGCTGGAGCGGCTCTTCTTCCTGCTCTTCGCCTTCCTGCTCGTGTTGCTGCTCTTCAGCAATCTGGTCATCGGCTACGGCAATTACTTCCGCAACCGCGAAACGCAGCATCTCCTCAGCCTGCCCATCCCGGCCCGGGTGATCTTTCAATGGAAATTCATCGAATCCACCGTGCTGGCCTCGTGGGCTTTTCTGTTTCTCATCGCCCCGCTGCTGGCGGCTTACGGCCTGAGCCGGGGCGTCCCGTGGTATTATTACCCGATGACGGGGGTGTCCATCGCTTTGTTCATTGTTCTGCCGGGGGTGGCCGGGGCGTGGGTCGCGCTGGTCCTGGCGCGGTATCTGGACCGGCGCGCCTTTCAAGTGCTGGCCCTGCTGGCGTTGCTGGTGTTGCTGCCGCTGCTGGCCGTTTGGTTCCGGCCGCAAGCGATGCCGGAAGATTCGATGGACACCCGCGTCTTGTCCAATCTGGACATGCTGCTGACGCGCACCCGGTTTGCCGAATGGCCGTGGCTGCCCAGTTTCTGGCTTTCCACCGGCATGATGCAGTGGGCGGAAGGCGCGCTGGCCTCGGCCGGTTTCTTTCTCCTGGTGCTCCTCAGTCATGTTCTGTTTTTTGGCTCCATTTCATTTGCTTGCGCCGGAAAGGTCTTTCAGGAGTCCCTTTCCAGGGTGCAAAGCCGGGACAGCATTTTCGTGCGCTGGGGCTGGTTCCAACAATGGCGGCGCCGCAACCGGCGATTCGATTATCGCATCAGCCCGATGGAAAAATTCTTCCGCTTGCTTTTCCACCCGCCGCCCGACACCCTGGCGCTGCTGGTCAAGGACGCCCGCCTGTTCTGGCGCGACACCGCCCAATGGGGCCAGACGCTGGTCCTGCTGGGGCTGCTGGCCGTCTATATTATCAATCTGCGCCATTTCTCCGAGCAATTGACCAATCCGTTTTGGGCGCATCTGGTTTGCTACTTGAACCTCGGCGCGTGCGCGCTCAATCTGGCCACGCTGACCACGCGCTTTGTTTATCCGCAATTCTCCATGGAAGGCAAACGGCTTTGGATCATCGGCCTGGCGCCGCTGGGCCTGGCGCGGGTGTTGCGGATAAAATTCTGGCTGGCCAGCCGGGCCGCCCTCATCGTCAGCCTGGGCCTCATCCTCCTTTCCTGCCACTTGCTGCGCATCCCCATGGGCCGCGCGCTCTATCTGGGCCTGATCATCGGGACGATGACGTTCACCCTCACCGCGCTGGCCACGGGATTGGGCGCGCTCTTTCCCAATTTCCGCGAGGAACATCCGGCGAAAATCGTCAGCGGATTCGGCGGCACGCTTTGTTTGGTGGCCAGTTTTCTTTACATTGCCGGCTCCGTCACGCTGCTGGCCATGGGTTCCCCCTGGGGCTGGCACGGGGAAACTTCCGTCCTCTGGATTTTGGGAAGCTGGGCGGGCTTCGCCGCGCTTTCCGCGGCGGTGGGCTGGCTCCCGTTCCGCCTGGGCCTGCGCCGCGTCGAACAATTTGAACTGTAATCCTCTCCAGCGCGCGCCGGCCGCAACTCCAATCCTTGCAACCGCCGCCTGATTCGCTAAGATAACGGCGTAACTCAGATGGCATCCATTATGACTCGTTTAACGGACGACGAACTTGAAGCTCTGCTCAACGATCTCGAATCTGACCGGGTTGAGCGCAAGGAGTCTTGGACGGGGGACGCGCCCGACAAAGGGTGCCAGACCATTTGCGCCTTTGCCAACGACCTGCCAAACCACCGGCAGCCGGGGGTGCTTTTTATTGGCGCTGATGACGGTGGAAATCCGACGAACCTGACAATAACCGACCAATTGCTGACGACCCTGGCTGACACCCGGGCCAATGGAAATATACTTCCACCGCCAACCATGACGGTTGAAAAGCGAGTTCTCAAAGGCGCTGCCATCGCGGTCGTCACTGTCTGGCCGGCGGATGCCCCTCCGGTTCGTTACAAAGGCAGAATATGGCTGCGCGTCGGCCCCAGCCGCCGCATGGCCACGGCACAGGATGAGCGCATCCTCAACGAAAAGCGGCGGCATCAGGATATACCGTTCGACATCTGGCCGCGGCCTTCCGCCAAGCTCGGCGACCTCAGCCGCGCCTTCTTTGAGGAGGAATATCTGCCCGGAGCCTTCGCGCCCGAAATACTCGCGGCCAACGCGCGCAGCTACGAACAACGTCTTTCGGCCTGCCGCATGATTGTCGCTGAGGACGAACCCATTCCCACGGTGCTCGGGCTGCTGGTTCTGTCCCGCGCGCCTGCCCGCTGGCTGCCGGGCGCCTACGTTCAATTTCTGCGGGTGCAGGGCAAGGAATGGAGTGATCCCATTGTGGATGAAGCGGTTTTGGACGGCCATCTCTCCTCTATGATCCGGCGCCTGGACGAGAAGATGGCCGCGCATAACCGCGTGGCGGTGGACTTCACTTCTCAGGACCGCGAGGTCAGGCGCTTCCTATACCCCCCCGTTGCTCTTCAGCAATTGACGCGCAATGCGGTCATGCACCGGACCTACGAGTCCACCAATGCCCCCGCGCGCGTCTATTGGTTTGACGACCGGATTGAAATCATGAATCCCGGCGGCCCCTTCGGCAATGTCACTGCGGCCAACTTCGGCCAGCCGGGCAACGCCGATTATCGCAACCCTCATCTGGCGGAAGCCATGCGGGTGTTGCATCTGGTTCAGCGGTTCGGCGTCGGCATCGCCCTGGCCCAGGCGGCCTTGCGGGAGAACGGCAACCCTCCCGCCTCTTTTCAGGTGGATGAAAGCATGATCTTTGCCCGCGTCTATCCTGCCAAGCTCTAACCGGCATGGCCGTCTCGAACGCCTTATCGAGGACAACAAGGCGCGCTACTATGAAGTTCTCGAACAAAGTTCGCACGGCTGGCACGAAGGCAAACACGACCCGTGGCCGGCGCTGAATTTTCTGCTCTACATCCTCACCCAAGCCTGCAAGGAGTTCGAGCAGCGCCTTGGCGAAATTAAAAGCATCCCCGGCGAAAAGACCGCCGTGGTTGTTGCTGCCATTCAACGCCAGATCGGTTCGTTCGCCGTTGGGGACCTGAAAAACGCCTGTCCCGGCGTCAGTTTGGATATGATCCGGCACGTCCTCGACCAATTGCGCTCGGAGAAAAAAGTCCGCTGCCTGGGTCGCGGACGATCCTCTCGCTGGGAAAAAACGGGGAATTAGGTAATCGGAATGCAATTCGGTAATAAATCAGGTAATGCCTCCAATGTGCGGGGTGGATCGGGGAAGCGTCTTAACTCATGAACAAGCCCATGGAACAGTGTATTGACTCACGAACTGGGTATGAAACCACGTTTTGAATGTAACACCCTAACAACCGGCCAAACATAAAAAAGGGACGGACTGAGCCGCCGTGTTGTCGGCGTTGGGCGCACAATGGAGCCGGCAGATGTGAACTGAATCGCCACATCTTCCAGCCTGGCCGTCATCGGCGGTTTCAAAAACGGGGGCTTTCCATGCTCAACGACTTTGAGTAATGTATGCCATGCCTTCGCGTTTCGGCACTGGTGAACTATATGGCTTTGATTTCAGCGGGCTCGCGCCCGCGCAGATTCGCGAGTTGTCCTCGGCTCCGCACACGAGCTTGGTGTGTCCCTTCAAACCGGTGCCACCGGGAAAGCCGGTGGCCAAATGCAACAAGAAAGGTGGCGTGTGTTCCCTCCGTCAGTTTGTGCTGGATGAAAAGGGAAGGGTCGAGGGAAAGGGTGAACCTGTAACGACCTGCCCGAATCGCTTCTTACAGGCGAACTTGATTGCACAGTGGGTCGGCGAAACCCTGCTTGGGACACCCAGTCCGCTGGTGATTTCGGAATTGCCGTTTCTGATGGGCGAAACTCACGCTGACGAGGAGGCGGACCAGGACGCGGTTGGGAAGATTGACGAGGTGCTCGTGAACGCGGAAGGCGGGATGCTCCGATGGTGTGCGTTGGAGATTCAGGCCGTCTACTTTTCCGGGGGCAGTATGGAAAACGACTTCAAGGTCATGCGAGAGTGGACCGGGCCCGGCGTGCCATTTCCAAGGGTTCAACGGCACCCGGATTTCCGTTCATCGGGCCCGAAGCGGCTGATGCCCCAGTTGCAAATCAAGGTGCCAACGATCAGCCGGTGGGAATATCAGTTTCTCTACGCCTCTTTTCAGAAAAAAATGTTGGAAGCCCGCCAAGCTTAGTTCACTATTACCGTCTCAAAATGGCTAACAATCAAAAAATGCCGCCCGTTGAAACCGAAAGCTTCTGCCGAAATGAAATTGAGCGGATGCTGAAGAATTCACAGACTAAGGTTATAATGCCGGTGATAACGTTAGGCCTCTTGCGAGAGTTCACCAAAACGGGCCAACGCGTTTTTTCGGATAATGAAA
>JBEKIA010000015.1:0-29247 GCA_050011995.1 Verrucomicrobiota bacterium | reverse complement strand
GACTGGGTCCGGCTTGGCGACAGGGAAAACCCTTCCCTCGTAATCGTGAATCAACAAGGAAAGAATCTCCAACTCGTCTCCTTGTGGAGTGTGGGGCTTGGCATCCATGAGTTTGTCCACTCGCGCCAATGCCGCCGCATATTCAGACTCCGTTTTAATAACTTTTGTTTTCATTAAAACTCCTCCGCATTCACTCGGTCTTATTCCCGATGCGTTCCTGCAAATCTGACTGAGGATGGGAACCGCCCCAATGCAAGCAGAGCATTCCCATTTTGGGAAAATGGTGTCCAGCCCAAAATCGTTTGCTCCAGAAAATTGCAGGGCCGCTCTAAAGTCTCGAAAGCTGTGCCGCCACCGTCGCACACCGGCGGCATAAAAAGTCTGCGGCGGATTGCCATCCGCCGCTACACCTGCGCACCGTAGCGGCTTTCGGCAGAAAGCCGCTGAATTTCCTTGCCCCTGGTGGTTTAGAGGCGACCTTAGAGCAGCCCTGGTCACCCCGGAAATTCGTCAAAAAAACTTGCGAAAATGCGAAACCGGCCCAAAATCGCCCTCAGATTACGCCTCGAACCCGAAAATCATAACTGTACGACAATGAAAACAAAGCCCACCCATCCAAACACGATGCCCCTCATTGCGACCATGGGTTTTATTTGTCTCACCGTTGGCTCGCTTGGAGCGGACATTCCAATGGGATCGTCCGCGGTGCCTGAGGGCATCCGCCAGAGTCTTATTCTCTACTACGACTTCGACAGCCCGCCGCTCGCCGGCAAGGTTGCCGACAAGAGCGGTCATGGGAATGATGGTTTGGCCGTCAACGTTGCGTTCGTCAATGATGGCCATAGAGGCGGCGCAGCCAAATTCGCCCTGAACGACAGTTACATTACCGTGACGAATAAGGATGAGCTTAACCCGCCGCGCTTGACCCTGGCAGCTTGGATCAAGACGTCCTATACAGACCGGGTTTGGCGGCGCATTTTTGATAAGGGCACGGAAAAGGGCTATGTCCTGACAATGGGTGGCGATGTGCCTGACAGCAACGGAAAGTCGCAAGGAGGCCAGGTGGGTATTGAACCGGGAAAAGCCGCTGGATATTCCGGAATTAAGGTAGCTGATGGAAAGTGGCACCATGTCGCCGGCACCTTTGATGGCAAGGACGCCAAGGTTTATGTGGATGGGTCGCTGGTTGGCAAGCCGAGCCACTGGGTGGGAGAAATACCGCACACCGCCTACGATCTGACCATCGGCGCCGATCGGTCCAATCCCGATGGGTCTTTGGGCGAAATAGGCGCTTCTTTCAATGGCCTGATGGACGACGTGATGATGTTCAATCGCGCCCTGTCTGCCGACGAAATCCAAACCTTGTTCAAATCCCAAGGCGGAGTGCTGGCGCCTCAATCGGGCCAACCCTCCGCGCCTGCCGCAACCCAAGTCAAGCCAAGCGCCGCCGACCGCATCAAAGAGGCCAGGCAACTTCTGGATCAAGGCCTGATCAACAAGGAAGACTACGACCGCAAAGTGAAGGAAATCCTGGACTCAATTTGAATTGATCTCCGCGCCTGGACAGTTTGTTACAAGCTCCGGGAGAAGTTGTTCGATGTCAGAAGCGATGCCATTGCAGCCGGGACAGACTCTTGCGCGGGGGCGGTTTGTCCTCGTCCAACGCCTGGGGCGCGGCGGCATGGGCGAGGTCTGGCTGGCCCGGGATGAACGGCTGCGGGAGCCGGTGGCGCTGAAGTTTCTGCCCCCGGAAATTCGCGGCGATGCGGGCGCTCTGGACGATCTCCGCCGGGAAACCGCCCGCAGCCACAAATTGTCCCATCCCAACATCGTCCGCATTCACGACCTGCACGAAGACCCGGATGGAATGGCGTTCATTGTCATGGAATACATTGACGGGCCGACGCTGGCCGCCCTGCGGCTCCAGCAACCTTCCCGCGTGCTGTCCTGGGAATATTTGCGGCCCCTGGTCGCGCAACTCTGCGCGGCGCTGGAGTACGCGCATGGCGAGAAGGTCATCCACCGGGATTTGAAGCCGGCGAACCTGATGGTGGACAGCCGGGGGCGGTTGAAGCTGGCGGATTTTGGGATTGCGGCGGTGGCGAGCGACTCGATGAGCCGCATCTCGGTGCGGCACTCGACCAGCGGGACGCTGCCCTACATGAGTCCGCAGCAGTTGACGGGCCAGCGGCCACAGGCGACAGACGACATCTACGCATTGGGGGCGACGTTTTACGAATTATTGACAGGCAAGCCGCCGTTTCATACCGGGGACATCACCCACCAAGTGCTGCATCAAGCGCCGGAGCCAATGGAGGACCGGCTGGCCGAGTTGGGAATGCAGAACGACATTCCGCCGGAGGCGGCGGCGCTGGTCATGGCGTGTTTGGCGAAGGAGCCGGGGCAGAGGCCGCAACGCGCCCGGGTGGTGGCGGAGTGGATCGGGTTGGAGTTGGAGACGAAACCCTCTGTGGAAAGTCTGGCGGCGGCGCTTCTTCCCCAAAGGCCATCCGTTTCGGAGGCGGCGGCGGTTGAGCCGGCGGGAGAGGGCCGCTCCAGGCCGTCGGGCTATGGGCGGAAGTTGGCGGCTGTTGGGATAGTGGCGCTGGTGATGGCCGTGGCTTTTTGGCTGCGGAAAGACATTCTGCGCCGTGACCATTCCAACGCGCCGGTGACAACAACAGCTTCGGCTCAAACCCCTGAAACGGAGGCGGAGCAGGCGCGCTCCACGCCAACACCCTCAACCACGCCTGCCCCCGCGCCATCCGCCACAACCGGGGCGCAATCGCCACCGCAAGGGACAGCGCCAAACCCGGCCGCCACGGCGGATTGGAAGCGCGGTCTGGTGCTTTATTTCAGCTTCCATGAACCGCCGAAAAACGGCGTGGTCCGGGATGAAAGCGGCTCGGGCAACGACGGACGGGTGGTGAATGTCCAATGGACGGCGCAAGGGCGGCGCGGCGGAGCTTTCCAATTCAGCCGCGAGAACAGCTATATCACTGTGGCTAATAAAGATGAACTCAACCCGCCGCGCTTGACCCTGGCGGCATGGATCAAGACCTCCTATACAGACCGGGTTTGGCGGCGCATTTTTGATAAGGGCACGACCAAGGGCTATGTTCTGTCAATGTGTGGCAATGAGGCTGACAACAAGGGAATATCGTACGGAGGCCAGGTGGATATCGAACCGGGAAAAACAGCTGCATTTTCCGGTATTCAGGTGGCGGATGGAAAGTGGCACCACGTCGCCGGCACCTTTGATGGCAAGGACGCGAAGATATATGTGGATGGGTCGCTGGTTGGCAAGCCGAACCACTGGGTGGGAGAAATACCCCACACCCCCTACGATCTGACCATCGGCGCCAATCGCTCCAATCCCGACGGGTCTTTGGGCGAAATAGGCGCTTCCTTTGATGGCCTGATGGACGACGTGATGATGTTCAATCGCGCCCTGTCTGCCGAGGAAATCCAAACCTTGTTCAAGTCCCAAGGCGGGGTGCTGGCGCCTCAATCAGCACAAACTTCCGCGCCTGCTCCTACACAGACCAAGCCAAACGCCGCTGACCGCATCAAACAAGTCGAGGAACTTTTTGATCAAGGGCTTATCAACAAGGATCAGTACGACCGCAAGGTGAAAGAAATCCTGGATTCGCGTTGAGTTGCTCTCCGCAAAGGCGTGGCGACATTCGCATTTCGGACGGCGTGCTTAGCGCGTGGGAGCAACATGGGCCTCCTTTGGAGGCCACAGCCCAAAGCCCCGCCCTTTGTGCGGGGATTTTTACTCGGTCGTATTCCCGATGCGTTCCTGCAAATCTGACTGAGGATGGGAGCCGCCCAATGCAAGCAAAGTGTTCCCATTCTGGGAAAATCGTGTCCAGCCCAAAATCGTTTGCTCCAGAAAATTGTTTCTTGAAGACCCGCCGGTTGCGCCAGCCCCTCAACCGGCGCCCGCCATGCTTTTGGTTGCCTGCTGGAAGGCCGGGCGCAAATCGGACAAATATAGTGGACACGTCGGCGGGATTCAGCCGGGTCAATCCGCGCCCTCGGCGGCTTGACGCAGGGCGAGAAAAGCTTCTTTCAATCCCTGACTCACTGCGCTGTCCGCCTCGCGAAGAACGAGGACCTGGTATTGATCGAGAAAATCTTTGCGAAGGCGATGAAAGAGATGCAAGAAATGTCGCAGGAATCCGATACAGTCGAGAACGGCAATTTCGACACCGCCTGTTTCGTCGTATTTCGAGCGGGCATATTCCCGAATGTCGTCGCTGACGGGCTCCGTCGTGATGAAGATGTAGTTTTGAACTTCTCTCCCTTGTGCGGCAATCTTTTGAAGTGCGCGGTCAATATCGCCGCGCTGCACAGTTTTATTCTTCATCTCATAACTCGTCACCACTTTATCATCGCCAAGCACTGTGATTTGGACATCGCCCACCGCGCCGGTTTGTTCATCGGCGGCGTTGTGAGCGGTAAGATGGAGCACACGCTCCCCGAGTCTCTTTTGAGCGGCTTCGTAAGCGGCGGCAACAACCAAGACGGGCAAGCGGCTCGAACCTTTGCAACGCAGATGCTGCTCAACCAAGTTCACCGTGTCCTCGGATGAAAGGGGAAGCGCATCCGCAACCTGGCCAATGCCGGAAAGAAGAGTCTTCAAACGCGCTTTGCGCGCATCGCGGTCGAGCAATAGCAATCGAATTGACTCGCTCAAAATATCCTGCGCCGGCACCTTTCCAGTCCGAACATCATCCAGAAGTTGCAGCGCACCCTGATACATCGCCATCGGACGCCCAACCAAAACAACCTTTGTCGTCAAAGTCTGATCCATGTTTCGCAAAGTCGGTGTGAGAAAGGCCGTGGTCGAGTTGCAGGGCAGATTGTGCTTTGTGATAAAGTCGCCGACGAATTGCTCGTCATAACTGCGGCCGGAGAAACAATCCTTGCCGCCGATTTTTGTGTAGGGCTTGCGCGGATCAATTTCCGGGCGATGCGCTTTTGCCAGCGCGCATGACAGGAGCAGCCGCACCCCGGCGCGGTTGCTTGGACAATTCACAACGGAAAGAACTCGCGCCGCGATTTTTTCGTCGTGAATCAGTGAGCGGCTCAGATTCGCTTGCGCGCGCTGCAGCGCCGCCTCAAGAAGTGTGAAACAATTCTCCATTGGAGTGTCTGCCCTGGGATTTGATTTTCCGCGGGTCGTAATTTGTCCAGAGAATCTCCACGCGCTGGTCCTTCGTGGAGTGGTTGGTTCGCGCGGGCGAAATCGTTTTGTGCCACCGCGGCGCCGGATACAGTTCGTCGAGTATTTCCGCCTGATAATTGGAGAACGCAACCATTCCTTGAACGGAATTCAATACTTTCGCCAGATCGCGATGCTGCGCATCCGTCATTTCAAAACCGTAGGCTTTGGAGTCCCCGCGCGTCGAATGGACGTAAGGCGGGTCACAATAAAACAGCGTGGTTGGGGAATCATAGAGCCGAATGACGTCAATGGCGGGACGATTTTCGATCTGAACGCGGAGCAGCCGCCCGGCCACCGCGGGCAGGTCTGTCACCGCGCCGAGCCAGCGGCTGATGACCCCGCTCATGCCAGCGCGGCTGGTATTTTTGCAATTCGCCCAGCGGCCAATGGTCGCGGTTTGCGCCAGCCCCGTTCGCACCTGTCGCGCGCGGACGTAGAACCGGCGGGCCCGTTCCAACGGCGGCAAATCGGGGCTGACCTCACAGGCAATGGCAAATTCCTCCCGAGCGAACGGAGTCAACCCAATGGCTTCGACCAATCGTTCTTTTTCCTCGCGGAGAACCCGGAAAAAATGCACCACTTCGCCGTCGAGGTCATTAAACGTCTCCACAGGCGAGGGGTCTCGATTCAAGAGCACCGCGCCCGATCCGGCGAAAGGCTCGCAGTAATGATGACAATCTGGAAGCAGAGGAAGGAGCCAATCGAGGTGCGAGAATTTTCCGCCATACCAGCCGAACGGGATGAGTTTCTTCTTGTCCGAAAGGCGGGCGATGGGCGGCGGCGCTGTCCGCCCGCCGCGCAAAGCCTCGCCTTGGAAATGATAGGGCGGCGCATCTTCGCGCAACTCCATTGCCTCCGGCTCTTGTCCGGGACGATTGCCAGACGAGCGAGTTTGCCCGCGCGCCTTTGCGGCGGATTTCTTTCTGGGTTTCGCCATGGCGGAATTGTGCCGGCTGATTCCGAAATTTCGAGGCAAATCTTTGCGAAAACCACGTTCCCAACAGGCGTTGCCCGACCGGGCCTTTCATTCCAGCGCAGGATTTAGGTTTTCGGCCCGACAGTGCGTGGAATCGCTGCTGCCAGCCATGCGGGGGCGGGTGATGCGGGCCGCGAGGGCGAGCGCTCCCCGGAAGCAATTCACTATTCAAAATTCATCATTCCCAATCCCTCCCGCATTTGTGGATAGAATTTCACACAATCGCCACACGATTGTCACAGGGCTGTGAGAAACTTGGCCCGTGAAAAAAGTCCTGATCCTGACAGCCGGGTTCGGCGACGGTCATAACACGGCGGCCCGCAATGTGGCGGACGCGCTCGAATTTGTTTCCGACGGCGTCCAGGTGGAGGTGCTGGATGTGTTCCAGAGCAGCCTGGGCATTGTCAATGATATTTTGAGAAAGACCTACCTCGGGCTGGCCCGCTACGCCCCCGGGATATGGAACGGCGTCTATGCCATGCTGGACAACTCCACGTCGCTCGAACAAAAGCTGCTTTCCTTCGGCAAGTTGAGGAGCGCCCTGGCCGGCATCCTGGAATCCTCCCAGCCGGATTGCGTGCTCTCCACCTATCCGGTCTATGGGCATGTCATCCAGGAGATTTATCGCGATCATTCCGAAAAGCCGTTCCGCTTCATCACGGTGGTGACGGACTCGATCTCGGTCAATTCGTCCTGGTATCGCGCGCCCAGCGACTGGTTCTGCGTGCCCAACGAGGCGACGGCGGAAGTGCTGCGGCAGCATGGGGTGGCCGGGGACAGGATCAAGGCGTTTGGGTTCCCGGTCAGCCCGGTATTCGCGGAGAAAAGGGAGGAGACCCTGCCCGAATTGAAATGCGCTCCCCCCTTCAAGATTCTGTACATCATAAATACCGGGAAGAAGAAAACCGGCAAGGCCATTGACCGCCTGCTGGAAATTCCCGGCGCGCGCCTGACCATCACCGTGGGCCGGGACGCGGAACTGAAGGAGGCATTGTCCCGGCGCGCGGAGAAATTCGACGGGCGCGTGCAAATCCTCGGATGGACCAATCAGATGCCGCGCCTGATGCTGACGCACCACCTGGTGGTGACCAAGGCGGGCGGGGCGACGGTGCAGGAGGCCATTGCGGCGCGGTGTCCCATGATTTTGAACCAGATTCTCCCCGGCCAGGAGGAGGGCAACGCCCGGCTGGTGGAGGAAGCCGGGGTCGGAGTGGTGGCGGAGAAGAACCGGGAAGCCGCCGAATGGGTGGCGAAGGCGTTTGCGAATGGGGGCGAGATTTGGGAGCGCTGGCGCGACAACCTGGCCAAAATATCCAGGCCGGACGCCTCCATCCGCGTGGCCGAACTGGCCCTCAGCCAATGCGAACTGGAAGGGCCGCAAAGCCGGCGGCTCAAACTCTTCGAGGCGCGCCCGGCGACGCCGCCGGCCTTGCCCGCCCCTGCCCCTTCCGGCGGCGCGGCGGAAACGCGGATGTTGCTGTGCGATTTCCACATTCACACCAACTATTCGGACGGCAAATTGACGGTGCCGGAGGTGGTGGATTTTTACGGGCGGCGCGGGTTTGACTGCATTTGCGTCACGGACCACCTGGGCGACCCGCGGCGTCTGATTGGCAAACTGAGCAAGCTGGCCAGCCTGACCCTGGGCCGGGAGCAACTGGACGAGTATTTCGATGTGCTGGACCGGGAAAAGCGCCGGGCTTGGCGCAAATACCGGATGCTGGTGATGGCGGGAATTGAATTCAACAAGGACGGCTACACCCGGAAGACTTCCGCCCATTTGCTCGGGCTGGATCTGAAGGCGCCGATCAACCCGGCGCTGGATTTGCCGGAAACCATCGCCGAAATCCACGCCCAGAACGGGCTGGCCGTGGCCTCGCATCCGCACCTCATGAAAAGCGAGTGGGGCAAGAACACGCTCTATCTATGGGAAAACCAGGAAGTGTTCGCCCCGTTGATTGACGCGTGGGAAATCGCCAATCGCAACAACATCTTCACCCCGGTGGGCCTCAAGCGCCTGGCCTTTCTGGCCAACAGCGATTTTCACAAGCCCAAGCACATCTATTCCTGGAAGACCCTCCTGCGCTGCCGGAAGGACCCCGAAGCGATCAAGGCCTGCATTCGCAAAAACGAACAGATCGCCATCACGCTCTACCGCGACGGCGATGCCTGGCCGGGGGAGGAATTGCCAAAGGCTAAAATGCCCGAGGAAGAATTCCGGCCGGCGGTCTTGTCGGCCTGATGGTTCCTCATTTAATTGGCCGGGAGGTCAAGACCCACGCCCTCCTTGGTGCTGCGGGCGTAAATGCGGCCGTTGCTGATGGCGACGGAATTCCAGCACTTGCCGGCCAGGACATGGCTGCGGGCCAGTTCGGTGTAAGCATCCGGCGTTGCCTTGACCAGCACCAGGTCTCCCGTGTCACTCAACACCAGCAGGTTTCCATCCGCCAGCGCGACGCCGCCGGGGCCAAAACCGGTCTTGGACCACTTGACCGCGCCTGTGGCCGCGTCCACGCACTTGAGCGGCGCGTTGCCGAACTGCGTCTGGCCGGTGAGACCGTAAATGAACCCATTGAAAGCCACCGGCGTGGACCACTGGTTGGCTTCGTCGTTGCCCGGCACCTTCCAAATCTGCGTGGCCGCAAAGGCGCCATCCGCCTTGGTTATTTTGCAGGCGGCGGTGCCCAGGCCGTAGGCCTTTGAGACGTAAACGATGTCGCCGGAGACCACCGGCGAACATCCCGCCGCGCCGTTGCCGCTTGCGAACGCATAACGCCACAACACCGCGCCGGTCTTGGGCGCGACGGACACCAAACCTTTGGCCGTGAAGAAAATGATCTGGCGCTCGCCCAGGATCGTGGCCGCCACCGGCGTGGACTGCGTCATCTCGTCATCCTGGCCCTTCCAGACGACGTGGCCGTCCTTTTTGTCAAAGGCCAGAAGAGCTTGTCCCAGGCCGCCGCCCGCCACGAACACCAAATCGCCGTCAATCAATGGCGAAGCCGCGCTCTCCCAACGAATGTTTCGCCCCGCGTGTTCTTTCATCAGATCACAGGACCATATCTGCTTGCCGTCGGACGCATTGAGGCATTTAAGCATCAGGCGGGAGGAAAAGGCATACACCTTGCCGTCGTCGCAGGATGGGGTGGAGCGCGCCCCGTCGCCGCCGTCGTTTCCGCGCGCGCCGCTATCTCCGCCGCCATCGTATATGGAACTGCCCACGCCCATCGGCACGGCCCAAAGCTCCTTGCCGGTCGCGGCGTCCAGCGCCACGCAGGTTTCCTGATTGCCGCCGTCAAAGTCGCGCGTCACCAGGGTATAGACTTTGCCTTCGCCCAGGGTGAAGGAACTGAAGCCATTATTGAGCGGGGTCTTCCAAAGCTGGCGCAGGCCGCCGGCCGGCCAGTTGGCGGGAATTTTTTCCGGGCTGGCGCCGTCGTGATTCGGGCCGCGGTACTGCGGCCAATCCGCGCCGCGCAAAGGGAGACAAAGTGCGCCGGCCAAAAGAGCCGGCAGGACGATATTTTTCATTTTGATACTCATAATTTGATATAGAATTCCCTAAATTTGGCCGGTGTCAATCTCCCAATGGCCGGATCTTAAGGCGGCGGAGGCGGTCCGCGCGGTCAGTTCGGCGCGGTTTCGGCGGGCAGGTCGTCCAGGGAAACAATGTGGACGGGATCCAGATGGACGGGGTGGCCCTCGCTGTCAATAATAATTACCACATGCTTCCCCAAGGCCATGAAGTCGGTGTGCGGCACGTCATACTTCCTGCCGTCCGACAGCCGGACGGCAAAAGGCATGATCTCCTCGTGCAACCGCTTTCGAATAAACTCCATGTTCATGCCATTCTATTCGGCCAAAACAGCTCATCTGTCAAGGCTGGGAATCTAGGGCGCGGCCGGGCCGGGTTTGGGGGCGGCGGCGGTTTCGTCCAATTCGAGACGAAGGTAGTCGTAAATGATGCCGCTGGTCAGGCTGCCGGCGGGGATGGCCAGCTCCATCACGTTCCCGCCCGCTTTCAGCAGGGAAGCGTCAAACGATAGGTCGCGCTCCGACCAATAGCCGCCAATGCCGTCGCGGTTAATGGTGGCGTTGTAAGCAGGCGCCCGGACACTGCCCGCGGACTGCCCGTTGAGTGTCACCGCGATGGCGCTGGCGCCGGAACCGCAGATGGCCAGGCGCAGCGTGGCCTTTCCATGCAGCGCGGCCGGCTCGTCAAACTGAATCGTCCAGGCCGTGCTTCGGCCCCGGCCTCCTCCCGTGCCTTTCTCGATGGTGTTGTTCGGGTCTTCGCAGTGCGGCACCTGCTCGAAATACCAGTCCTTGCGAAAATCGCTTTTGCCGATGACGTAATGAACGTCGTTGGGAAACAGTTGGGCATAGAGAAGATACATTCCCCAGTGGAAATACTGGTCGCCCTTGAAAAACTCCGCCCCGGCGCGGTTGGGGATGCCGATGTCCCAAAGCTGCCTGCCGTAGCGAACCGGCTTCCACTCCAGATTTCCCAGGCTGACGTTTTGGCCTTCGGCGACGGTGATGTCCTGCCGGGCGAACTCGCCCAGGATTCCGTCGGCGATGGCGTGAAGCTCGTATGTTCCCGGACGAACCTTGGGAATAATGAAGCGGCCATCGGCGCCGCCTTTGACCCAGAATTCATAGTGCTTGGCGTCGTTCTGCCAGTCCATGCCCGCCGAATCGGGGAAGGCCAGGCCGACGAGCAGGTTGGAAAAGGCGGCGGTGGCGGCCTGGGGGTCGTTCAAGACGAGTTGGCCGGTGACGGCGCCGCGCTGGCTCTTGTGCGGGTAGTCCACGCCGGCAACCCAGTCGTAAGGCCAGGCCGCGGCCTCCTTCGCCGCCTGCTGGAGCGCGTCCTGGAACAATTCATCGGGAGCCGCGCCGGAGTTGACGTAAACCAGGATGGGGCCGACGACTTTGGACCAGGTTTCGCCCGCCGCGATGGGACAGGAACTTCCCCCGTAATGGGTGCCGCGCCAGTAATCCAACAGCGTCGGGTCGCCGCCGGGGTTGTCATCCAGGTGCCCGGTCAGTTCGTCTTTGGTGGCGCCGCCGCTGAGGAATTCGGTGGTCGGATTGATGAAATAAAGGCCGATATGGCGCCGGGTGCTGGACCAGCCGAAGGCGGGGATTCTGAATTGATAGGCCGAATAGTCATATTTGTGCTCGGCCTTGCCAATGAAATTGCCGGTCGTCATGCGGCGGGCTTCTTTCATGTTCAGCGGCGAACCATGATCCCAATCATAGCTGGTCGGGATCAGCCCGTTGCGGGCGGCGTCAATGGACAGCCAATCGAAGACCTGGGCGTTGAGCTTGGCGCCCCACCGGCTCTCGCCAATCTGCGCCTGGCCGCCGCCGGCGGCATGGCTGAAAATGGCGTAAGTGTATATTCCGCTCTCCCCGCGGCCGAGGGTGAAGCGGATTTCCAGGCCAACGCCGCCGGTGGTTCCCTTGACCGAGACCTCGCCCCGCTCCGCGCCGTTGGTTTTCGGATCAATCGTGATGCCGGCGACCGCGCCGGCCGGGGCCTGCTCCCAATAGCCGGCGGGGTGGCCGGAGCCGTGGCCCAGGGTTTCGATGTTCTTATAGACCAGCGAAGTGAGGTTGGCATTGCGTTTGTCCACCTTGGCGGTGACAATCCCGTTGGCCAATGTGTATGCGGCTCCGTCATCGCTAATCGTCACGGGAGCGTCCGCCGCCGCAAGGTTCCGGGCGAAGAGGGCCAGGGCCAGGGCCAAAATGATTTGCGAGTTCTTTTTCATGGGATGAGGTTCGCGCCAAGCAATGCCTCAGTGAGGGCGGGAAACGGTAGGGCGAGACTCTGTCGAGCCGTGACTTTCTCCCAGAGATCGAGTTTCGGCTCGACGGAGTCTCGCCCTACCGGCCAAAACTGAGATGCTGCCGGTTTTGTGTTAATAGAATTGACGATCACAGATTTGCGATTTTCTTGACGGGCTGCAGGCGGACGGGGCCGAGCAGGCCGGAGTCGCGCAACGGCAAACGGGAGGCGTCAAACTTGCCCCCGCCGGTCTTGCTGTTCATGTTGGCGTCGTAAAAGTATTTCCAATTGAATTTGCGGATGTCGAGGTCGCGAACGCGATTGAGGGCCAGATTGGTTACTTCGATCTCCAGAACGTTTTTGCCCGGCAGTAGAAACTTGCCCACGTTGATTTGCCAGGGCGCGCACCAGACCGCGCCAACGTCGTGCCCGTTGATTTTGACGCGCGCGGCCTCGCAAACCCGCCCCAACTCCAGCACCCAATCATCGGCCTTCTCAGAGGGACCATCAAAAGTCATAGTGTAACGGGCCGTGCCGGCGAAGCGTTTGGCTTCGGGATCGTCGCGGGTTGTCCAGGAAGACAGGTTTGCGCTGGTGAACGCGGCGGGCAATTCCGGACCGCCTTCCACGAACCTCACATCCCACGCTCCAGCGACATCTTGTGCCAGGCCAGCCGGAGCGACGTTGGGCCAGGCCGGGCCGTTTACGGTTCTCGACTTGAAAGTCCGCAAGATGCGCGATTCGCCGGGGAGCAATTGCAGATAAACTTGCGTCGCGCCGTTCGCTCCCTGGCGCACCGCCGCCACGCCGCTGCGATTGTCAAATCGCGGGTCCAGCAGCACGGCGGACTTGGCCGGCGTGCCGAGGGTCACCCATTTGTCAACCGGCTTGTCGCTGCGATTGGCGATGAAATACTGGCAGCCTTCCTCATGGGCGCGGCGGACGAACCATACGCCGTCGTCCATCATCGGCTCGCGCATGGCGCCGGACTGCTTCAAGAGCGCGTCCACGTTGTCGCTGACGAGAAAAACGCCTTTGCCAATTGTGGCCTTCCGGACCAGCGGGTCGGCGGTTGGTTCCAGTTTGAGCTGGCCGAGCAGGGCCTTGAACTTGGAGCGGCGCGCTTCCAAATTGCCAAAGCCCGGCACGTCGGAGGGCAGATTTTTGACAAAGAGAATCGTCGCGCCGGAACGGGCCAGGGCGGTCAACTTTTCCAGACTTGCTTCCGGCATGAGACGGCAAGCCGGCACGAGGATGGCGCCGGGCCAATTTCTCTTGAGGGGCCTCTGAGATTGCATCAGCACTTCTCCGCCTTTCCTGCCTGCCGCGCTGAACCGGGCCGCCGGCGCGTCCAGCGCGCCCAGGAATCGGTCGGAAATGTAGTCGAAGGCGTAGCCGCGGTTCAGGAGGGCCAGGGCGGTCTCGCTGCAAGTGGCGGGCATGGGGTTGGCAATGATGAGATTGCCGGCGCCGGCTCCGGGAGCGGACCAGGTGTCGAAGACGTTGTAGTAAAGAAGAACGTCATTGGCCGATACGCCGCTTTGCAGGACGGATTGGACGCGGGTCACGTAGGCGTTGAATTCGGGAAGGTCGTGCCACAAGCCCCCGTACGGCCCGAAGTTGACGGCGGCGTAAAATTGCCAGCCGGGCCAGGGCGCCTCGGCGGGCGAGTAGGGAATGCCGTGAAAGAAAATATGATTTACGCCGGTCAGGAACAGGTAATCCGCCGCCTGCTTGACCAGCGAAAGCGGGGCCTGGAAATGATCCGTCAGCCAGGTGAACGATTCGGAGGAAGCCAGCGTCCGTCCGCTGTCGTGGGCGGCGGAGGAGGAGAACTTGTTCATGGGATAGTTCTGCGCGCCCATTCCGCCGAAGGGCATCTGTTCGGTTTCGGGAATGTCGGCGGCGGCATAAACATCGAGCAAATTGGAGGGCGAGCCGTGGGCCTGGTCGCGGCTCAGGCTGCCGTGGCTGTGCGCCCAGGCCGTCCAATGCTGAATATAGTCCCGGTGAAGATCGGCGATGGTTTCGCGGTAATCGGCCCTGACCCGCGCGGCAGTTTCCTCCGGCCCTTCCCCGAAGAACAGGGCGGGCAGTTGCGTCCGCAAGTCATAGCCCCGGCGCGCGGCAAACTCGGTGAAGAAAGCCGGCGTCCATTGCGCGCTGGCATACTCATAAGAATCATGGAACTGGGAACGCGGCATGGCTCCGTGATAGACGGCGAAATGCTGGTCAATGTCCGCCAGATAATGGTCCATGGCCGGGCCGGAAAAAGGGTCCAGCACACTGCCTTCACCGCCGGGCGCGGCGCGCTTGACCGCCATTACCCGGTTGACTTCCGACACGGCGTAGAGCCGCCATTTTCCGGGCGGGGCGGTCCAATCCAGGCGGCCGTTGCTTACTTTGCCGGTGAGTTCAAGCTGGGTTCCGTCTTCCGCGATGGCGCGCAGGCATTGGAGGCGTCCCTGGGGCAGCGCTGTGGTCAGCGTCGCTCCGCCGGCGACCTCATAACGTTGGAAGAGGACCCGGCCGGAAGTCTCTTCCGTTGGGACGCGCGGCCCGCCGAAGGGCCAGCCGGTGCCGGTGGTCAAATCCACGCCCAGACCGAGGCGTTTGGCTTCGCTGGTGGTGTGGGCGAGCATGTCCATCCATGGCGGCGAGAGATATTGGAGGAAGCGATCCTCGTAACCGTGCGCGCCGTAAATAGGGCAGATTTCCACCCCGCCAAGGCCGGCCTGCTGGAACATTTCGAGCTGGCGCGTGAGGTTGGTCTTGTCCACCGCGCTGCCCATCCACCACCAGCGGGTCCAGGGCCGGGCCGTCTGCGCCGGGGCGGCCCAACCGAACGGGTTGGGGAATCCAGCCGCATCGGCGCCCGCGGCCCGGCCGCCGGGTGAAAGCGCGGCGCAAACCGCGAGCAAGGCGAGGACGGGGACAAGAGCGCGCCGGGAATTGCCGGCCAGGGCGGGATTCGCGGCGGACGAGGGTTGTTGGAGCAACTTATTCATGATTTGTGGCGGGAGCCATTGTTGCCGCAAATCAAGGCAATGCCAGCCAAAAATCGGGACAACCGGCGATGCGGTGAGCGGCCAGCCTCATCGCACTGATCCGTCGGATCGGACGGATCCGTCCCATCAGTCGGATTCTTCTGCCATCCGGAACCGCGACTGAAAGCGCCGAACCAACTCGCTCCAGCCGGCCGCCGCCGCCCCTTCTCTTTTCAGCGGCTGCGGGCCATTCGTTGTTCCGAGGCTTGCTGGTTTCGGCGGGGAAAGACAATTGGAGAAACTTTCATCTTTGAACTTGGCGCTTTGAACTTACATTAGGGGCATGATTGAGACGGCTCCAGTTCAGACCGGCGGCCCAAGTGATTTTGTCACGCGCATCCCCCTGCCGCCGCCGCGGCTGGACGCCCTTTCGCGCGAGATTCTTGGCTTGAAACGAAAGCTCAACGCCGTCCTGCTCGCCCATAATTATCAGGTGCCCGAAATCCAGGACGTGGCCGATTACGTCGGCGATTCCCTCGGCCTTTCCCAACAGGCCGCCCGGACCCAAGCCGAGGTGATCGTCTTCTGCGGCGTCCATTTCATGGCCGAAACCGCCAAAATCCTCAACCCCGGCAAACTGGTCATCCTCCCCGACCGCGACGCCGGCTGCTCGCTGGAAGAAAGCTGCCCGGCGCCAAAACTCAAGGCGGCGCAGGAGTCCAATCCGAATTTTTATACTGTCACATATATTAATTGCAGCGCGGAGGTCAAGGCCCTGAGCGACGTGATCTGCACCAGCGGCAACGCCGTGAAGATCGTCCGCGCCAGCCCCCCGGAGCGCGACCTGCTTTTTGTGCCGGACGAGAACCTCGGCGCCTGGGTCATGGAACAGACCGGGCGGAAAATGACGCTTTGGCCGGGCAGTTGTTATGCCCATGTGGAATTCACCCATGCCGGCGTCATGCGCATCCGCCGCGAGTTTCCCGACGCCCCGCTCGTCGCCCATCCCGAATGCACCCGGGGCGTGCGCCTGCTGGCCGATGAAGTTTGCTCGACGGAAAAAATGGTGGATTACTGCAAAAGGAGTCCCGCCCCCGCCATCCTGATCGCAACCGAGGCCGGGATGATCCACCGCTTGCGCAAGGAATGCCCCGGCAAGCGGTTCATTCCCGTGCCCATCGAGCACTGCCGGTGCAACGAATGCAAGTTTATGAAGCTGAACACGTTGGAGAAACTCCACGATTGCATGACGCGCCTCAGTCCGCGCGTCGAATTGAGCCGGGAGATCCTCCAGCGCGCCCGGCGGCCCATCGAGCGCATGCTGGAAATCTCCTCCCAACCCCTCGCCAACGCCGGCTGACGGCCCGGAGCGCGGAGGCGGGCGCGTCCGGTTTCCGTCACAAATCGTCAAAAAAACACTCGCCAAACGGGGTGGGATTCTGCGAATCTGCGCGTGTGAGAAAAAAGGGGACACATAAAAACAACCTTTACTATCTGATGCCGGGCATGGGCCGCGGGGCGCGCAAGCGGTTTTGGCGCAACATGGTTATCGGCGTGCTGGTGGGCCTGGTCATTTCAGGCCTGATGTGGTGGCTGTTCTATTTCCTGAACGGCCAGTAACCAACCCAGGCCATGCGGCACGGCCCGGCGGAGACGCGGCCGGTCAATCACCGCGCCGCGACCAATAATAAATCCCGATCAGAATGCCGGCCCCGGCCAGGCTCATCCAAAACGCCGAATCGGCCAGGAAATAAGAAATGCCGATCAGCGCTATCCCCCCGAACAGCGGAGGGGCCGAGCGCTGTTTCTTGCCGTACACAAAAAACCCCAAGCCGATCCCGCCCCAAAACAGGGAGGCGATCAGACCGCCTGCATCCAGATGAAAAGATGAAAGATCCGGCATCAACCAGCCAAACCATAACAGAGGGGCGGAAAAAAGCGAAGACCCAGCAAAGAGCATGGCGGGTCGCGGCCGGGAACAGGCGAAGCGGCTCCCCAGGGTTTGCCAGCCTGCATCCTCGTGATTTCCCGGCGATTTGCCCCGGCCATCCCGGCAAAACCGCGCAAAATAACTTGCCACCGTTTCGATGGAACCCTAGAGTGGCGGGAGGTTGACGCCAGTTTAGCTCAGTTGGTAGAGCAACGCTTTCGTAAAGCGTGGGTCTCCGGTTCGAGTCCGGAAACTGGCTCCAGCCTTCGCCCGCGGGAGCGAGCCGCCCCATTTTCAGAAGGCGCCGCAACTCCAGCCAGCCCACGCAAAGGCCGGCAATAAGATGAAACTCTATCGGGCTGGCCGCCCATTCCACACCATGACCGCCGGATGCGGCTCTGGCCAGCCGGCAGCCTGCCAACTGAAAATGTCCCGGGCTTTCATTCCGCGTCCGGGGGTGGCGAGGACAAGCCGATGTGAAACGTGGTGAGGGAAGCCCCCGCGAACTGAATTTATCTGTCAGGGCAGGGACAAGCGGAAGAACTGGCGGCCCGTCTCCAAATTCAGGTATTGCGAATTGGTGTTGGCCGCGGGGGTAAAGGCAGCGCCGAAGTTGCTCCAACCAGCCAGGTCAGGGGATGCTTGGAGTTGGTAGGTCAGAGCGGGCGTCAAACCAGCGTAATCCAACCGAAGCGCGTTCGTGATTTTGGGCAGGAACGCCGTAACCGGAGGCGGATCAATTTGAATCGCAGGGGGGCTTGTATATCCGAAACCCGCGTCGGTGATATTGATGGCCGTCACCACGCCGTTGACCACCGTGGCCGTGGCTTGCGCGCCGCTGCCGCCACCGCCGGTGATTTGCACTCCCGGAACAGAAACATATCCAGAACCGCCATCAATGACCGTGGCCGCCACCACAAAATCATAATCCAATATTGCCGTCGCGGTGGCTCCAGATGGAATCGGCACAGCCACCAGCCGAAACGAAGAACCGCTGGCCGCCGCGTCAACGTATTGTGAATAATTGCCGGCACCGGCCATGAACGGTGCCCCGAGGTTTTCCCATGTTCCCGATTGCAGTATTTGAAGCTGATAATTGGCGCCGGCGGTGAGATTCGTGAACGCGAGACACGTCGCCGTCCCGACGCCAAGCAGGAGCGGAAATGGCGGCGTGATGGCAACAATGGGCGCATTGGTGTAACCGGAACCGGCATGGATTATGGTGATGGCCATGACAACGCCGTTGCTGACCGTGGCGATGGCTTGAGCGCCACTCCCGCCGCCACCCACAAGATAAACCAGCGGCGTGTTGGTATAGTCCAAGCCGGTATCCGAAATCGTGATCCCAACTACCGAGCCGTTCGTAACGCTTGCCGTCGCCGTGGCAGGACGAGGGGAACTCAACAACACCGCCGGAACACCGGCAAAAGACGAAGCCCAGCCAGTGCTGCCGGGAAAATAATAGACCGTCACATTGTTGTCTGAAAAGAACACAGTCGCATCAGCGGTGGGAGCGTTGCCCGTGAAATAGACGGCGGCCAGGTTGGCGCAATCAAAGAACGCATAATCCCCGATCTTGGTCACGCTGCCGGGAATGGTCACGTTGGCCAAGGGACAGCCATCGAACATATAATCGCCGATGCTCGGGACGCCGTTGGCGATTGTGGCACTTGTCAGGCTGGTGCAACCAGAGAACGCATACTGCCCAATGCTGGTGACGCTGCCGGGAATCGTGACGCTGGTCAGGCTGGCGCAATCAAAGAACGCAAAATCCCCGATGCTGGTGACGCTGTCGGGGATCGCCACGTTGGCTAGGTGCGCGCAGCCATTGAACGCACCATCCTCTATGCTGGTGACGCTGCCGGGAATCGTCACGTTGCTCAGGCTGGTGCAGCCAGAGAACGCAGAATCCCCGATGCTGGTGACCCCGTAGGCAATTGTGACGCTGGTCAGGCCCGTGCAGCCACCGAAACAATTCCCGATGCTCGTCACGCTGCCAGGAATCGTCACGCTGGTCATGTGGGTGCAGCCAGAGAACGCAGCATTCCCAATGTAGGTGACGCTGCCGGGAATCGTCACGTTGGTCAGGCTGGTGCAGCCAGAGAACGCAGAATCCCCGATGCTGGTGACCCCGTAGGCAATTGTGACGCTGGTCAGGCCCGTGCAGCCACCGAAACAATTCGCGATGTTGGTCACGCTGCCGGGAATCGTCACGCTGCTCAGGCTGGCGCAGCCAGAGAACGCAGAACCCCCAATGCTGGTGACGCCGTAGGCAATTGTGACGTTGGTCAGGGGGAAGCAGTTCACGAATGCATAATCCCCGATGTTGGTCACGCTGCCAGGAATCGTCACGCTGGTCAGGGGGCAGCCATCGAACATATAATCGCCGATGCTGGTGACGCCGTAGGTAATTGTGGCGCTGGTCAGGGCGAGGCAGTACCAGAACGTATGATCTCCGATGCTGGTGACGCTGCCGGGAATCGTCACGCTGTTCAGCCTGGCGCAGCCAAAGAACGCCCAACCCCCGATGCTGGTGACGCCGTAGGCAATTATGACGTTGGTCAGGCCGGTGCAGCCATTGAACGCAGCATCCCCGAGGCTGGTGACGCTGCTGGGAATCGTCACGCTGCTCAGGCCGCTGCAGCTCGCGAAGGTACTGTCTCCGATATTCGTGACGCTGCCGGGAATCGTGACGTTGGTCAGGCCGGTGCAGCCATTGAACGCAGCATCCCCGAGGCTGGTGACGCTGCCGGGAATCGTCACGTTGGTCAGTTGGGCGCAGCCAGAGAACGCATTATCCCCGATGTTGGTCACGCTGCCGGGAATCGTCACGCTGGTCAGGCCGCAATCAGCGAACGAAGAACCGCCGATGTCCGTCACCGGCAGGCCAGTGATGGTGGCTGGAATGGTCACAGCCCCGGCAGGCCCGGTGTACCCGGTGATGGTGATTGTGGTGCCGCCGGCGTTTGTGATGTACGTGAATTGGGCTTGCGCGGGTTGAACGAGCAATGAGAAATAAGCGCAGATTGCCGCCTCTAAAAAGAGAAGTGTTTTCATCTTTTTGAAGTTCGTTAATTGCATGAGCGCATGAAAACGGCGCGAACCCAACGCACCCAAGCAGGGGCACTTGGAAGGCCCATCACAAGAATGCTCCGAGCCGCGCCAGCTTGGGCGCGTCCAAGGGCGGGTCTTCTGATGCGAAAAACTCCAGGTTTTCTGCCAGACCTGACCGCTCTTCGCAAAAATTGTTTTCGTGCCGCAATTCAACCCCCGCCCAGCGGTTCCGTCAACCTAAAATTGGGGCGCGACCGGCTCCTCGTGGTGGAACGCCGCGCCGTGCAGCAAGATCAACCTCAACCAGGCTGGCCCTCCCTTCCCAAATTGGACCGCCTTGCGCGATAAGCCTAAATTGAACGCCCCACAGCCCGCACATGGGCAGCCGAAGGCGCTGGCGATAGCAGTGAGGAAGAATTGGACGGGAAACAGGTTATCAGGGCTGCTGTTGCGGTTGAACGGTGAAAAGAACTAGATGTTGCGAGGGAGTGACTGACGAACCGCGCTGTGCCAATGCTGGATGGGGGCCGTGCGCTTGTCAGCGCATCTTCCTAATATCGTCGGCCCTCGCTGGAACCACAGCGGCCAAAACCCTTCGGTACACTACGTCATTCCCCAAATATGGCCGCCGGTTACCCAGCGGGATGGCAACCCTAAGCACTTTTTTGCCTCCCACTTCAAAGTACTTGAGGATGGGGATAACAAGCGGGTCCACCCTGTTTTGAACAATATCTCGGATTTGTTGCTTAATCCGCTCTTCCTCATGCGGGTTCGCTGCCATTAAGCCACAAACCTCCCGGTTGTCCTGAACGCCCACGAAAACGACGCCCGGATTTGTATTTGCGAACGCTGAAATTACCGGTGGAAGATTGTTCACGGAAATGCTTGCCTTGAATTCTATCGTTTGCCCTTCGCCCTGAACCAACGCTTCTTCGAGAGAGATTTCCAGCGTGCGCTTCTCGATTTCGCTGGCAATGGCATTGACACCGACAAACGCCAGAACTGCCAGCCAACAAAGCCCTCCTAATCCAAGGTTGAACAAGACCAGGCTGCCGACCGCTCGTTCGCCAAAAGTTACATCTTTGGAAGTAACAATCTGGCCCACTGGTTTTCCAGAGCCATCAAGTATCGAGGTTCGGAGCAAGAAGTATGTTTTACCGCTGGTCCGCACAGCAGACCCCGTGTCCGAAGCATTCAGGATTGGGCCGGACAGTATCCGCAAAGGCACAAAACTTGTGGCAGCCTCGAGTTCCCCCGAATCATCGGCCACAGCGTAATCTAGTGCGGCCTCGATATTTCGCGTTCTGACCTGTTTTGCTTCATCGAGTGTCTGCCCGAACTTTGCCATTTCTTCCAGAATCACGCGGTCTGCGCGGTCCAAATCTTGCAGGGCGTCATCCAAATCAAGTAATCCAACAACTACACGTCCTCCTTGGACTCTCTTGCCGAAGAGCCGCCATTTCTCACCAACCGCAGTGACCACGGTTTTCGGTTTCTCGTACATAGAGTCATCAATCAGGGCGACGTGGTCAATCAAACCGGGAATAAACTCCCCCACCTCAATCTGGAAACCGTCCTGAGTGAAAACGAAATAGTTTCCCGCAGCAAACTCGGCACGTCGGAAGCCGGCAAGGTTCCATGAGTTGGTGAATGCAAGCTCTTGCCGTACCCGGCCCGCCTCCGCCGCCAACTCCGCCACTGTGGTTGCGCGGATGTTTCGAGTGACGTATGCGTATTGCCCAAGGGCGCACAGCGTGAAAAGGACCGCTAACGCAGCAGCAAGCGAAAACATCTTTCTGCTAACAAGGCGGAACGCTTGGAAGGATAAAAGAGGGGTTTTCATTTCACGCTCAAGCCTTGTTGAACCAAGTTCAGTCCCGCTTCCTCTGGCTGCGGGTTGACCATGCCGATGGCGGTGGTGTTGGCAGTGCTTCTGATTGCACGACTATTTCTCCGCAACGGCCAATCTGTGCTTTCGAGAAGACCATAATAGTGACGACTGATCGCGGGAACTATGCCACCCGGACGGACGATGTCAACCGCGCAGGCGAAACCCAAAGCGCCATGTCGGGGCCGCTGTCATCAGGTCGGCCCGCCGGGCGCGCCCGCGAGGCCACGGAAAGCGATTGGACGGCGGACGGGTCACGGCGGATGGAAGGCCCGGCGCGTTATATGGGCCGAATCAGGGCCATTGGCGCCGCGCCCCGCGCCCAAACCCGCCACAAGCCGCGCCAAACGCGGACAATGGCCCGTCACGGCGCGGTTGCGCTGTTGGCCGGGGGAAAACCCAAGACCGCACGGTTCCCGCACAGGTCGCACACGGGCCGGGGCTGTTTCGCCTCCAGGCGATCACCGGGCCGACGCTGGCCGCGCCCGGCTTGAAATCATCAGCCTTGCGGCGCGGCCAAGCCGCCCGCTGTGGCGAGCGTCACCGTGATGGCCCGCCCAAGCACGCGACCGGGGGCAGGCCGTCCGTTGCCCTCCGCCGCCGCGACGGGCGGCAATCGGGTTGATGGATTTCCCGGGCTTGCCACACTGACCGGCGCTGTGGTAGATTGACGACATCATGCAAGTCACTGTGGAATTGCCCGATCAGGTCGCCCGCCAATGGGGAGAAACCCCGGACGCGGTGGGCCGTCACGTCATGGAGGACGCGGCGATTGAAGGTTATCGGGCTGGACGCCTCTCCCATCGGCAGGTGGGCCAAATGCTGGCCTTGGACTATTGGCAGGCGGAAGCCTTTCTCAAGGAACGCGGGGTGCCGCTGAATTACTCCGCCTCTGACCTGGAGGCCGACAACGCGACGCTGGCGAAAATTCTCGCCCACCCGTGAGCGTCGTTGTTTCCGACACTTCGCCGCTGCACTACCTGATTCTGTGCGGCGCTCCATCGGTGCTTCCGGCTCTTTTTCAGAAAGTGGTGATTCCGCCAACGGTCTTTCGGGAACTGCAGCAGCCAAACACCCCGCCAGCAGTGCGGGAATGGGCGAGCGCGTTGCCACCCTGGGTTGCGGTTCAAACGCCCAAGTCAATCAATCTTGTTTTGGATTTGGACGCGGGCGAGTTGGAAGCAATCTGCTTGGCGCAAGAAATCAAAGCCGCCGCCGTTTTGATGGACGACCGAGCCGGACGAAATGCCGCCATTCATTGCGGGTTGGCGGTAATCGGCACCATTGGGCTGCTGGAACAGGCGTCAGCGCGAGGGTTGCTGGATTTGCCGCAAGTCATGGAACAGCTTCGGCAGACCAATGCGCGTCTCGACCCCGACGTTATTCGTGGCGCCCTTGAACGGGATAAGGCCCGGAAGCAAGCACGCCAATGATGCCGGACGAGAATTTCCCCCAAGAAAACTAACACCCGGCTGGACTGGCAACGGTTCAGCCGATTTGGAATTTGTTGGGGACTTGCGGCGTCCCCAAGCCCCGGCGCTGGGCTTTACGCCAGCCCAGGCCCACGCCAAAGGGCTAGACCTCATGAACTCTATTTCCGCTCGCGCTCTTCGCCACCCAACCGGAACTGGTTTGGGAATGCGCCGTGCAACAGTTTGCAACAGTAAGAGTGCGTTTCTGTGCGCTTTTACGGGTTTTGGGCCGGTTCTGCAAACTGCGCGTATCTGCCTTATTTATATGGATTTAGCGCGTGTTTATGCTGTCGTCGCGCAAGGCCAGTTACGCTTTCGTAAAGCGTGGGTCTCCGGTTCGAGTCCGGAAACTGGCTCCAGCCTTCGCCCGCAGAAGGGAGCTGCCCCATTTTCAGAAGGCGCTGCAACTCCAACCAGCCGACGCAAAGGCCGGCAATAAGATGAAACTCTATCGGGCGGTCCGCCCATTCCACACCGCCGAACAAACACATTAAAGAAAAACCAGGGCAGGCTTTCGCCCGCCCTGCTTATGGAACTCGGAGTGGCTAAACCAGTGTCACATCGCTAAGGATTGTAGAGCCGGAAGTATTCGTCGGCGCCGGGGTTGATGGCGATGGTGTAGCTGTTTATCCCTTGGAAATCCACGAGCGTCCCGCCGCTAGCCGTTGCCCAACTGTTCGGATTGTAAACCTGCGTGGTGGATTGGAGTGTGTAACCGGTGAACATATCCGGCCAGGAGAGGGTCACCGAAGGAACCCCCGAGACATTGGTCCGCGTTATCCCCAGTGTCGGCGGACCCGAGGAGAAGACCAAATTGTCAATGCCGATGCCCTGGCCGCCGCTCACCGCCAGCGGTTCCTCCCAGACAAGCCACAGCACGCCGCCCTGCGGCCACGGAGCGGCCAGCGGCACATTGACGAACGAAATCTGGTTGGTGGCGAGGGGGGCGTTGGTGCCGTAGGTTTTCTGTTGCGACACCGGAGCGGATCCCAAGTTCGTCGGGTACTGCAGTGTGGTCAGGAAGCCGGTCAGGTTGTTGGTGGGAGTATTATTGGTGCCGAGCGGATCCACATAATAGTAGTTCGACACTGCATTCGGGGTAAGGGTGTTGCGCCAAAGTTCACTGACATAACTCAGATTCATATTGGTCAGAGTTTGTCCGGACTGGTTGAGAAGCCGGAGAGCAAAAACGGCGTCAGAAACATTGCCGGCGTTGCCGCCGGCGGAAGTCGCCGGCGAGGAAATAATTCCCAGCGCGCGGTTATTCGTCGGGTAGAGCGGATTGACTGTATTGACCGCGTTGGTGCAGCCGAAGCTGACAATCAGCCCGGTGGTATTGTCGCCCGACGTGGCCTGGATTTGATCCGCGCCGGTGTCGGAAGAGAACCAGCCCGCCATGCTCGGCAAATTAAGGCCGCCTCCCGAGATGGCCGGGGCCGCAAAATCAAACGGGTTGCCCACGCTGTAATTGGTGCCGCCAATCAGAACCGGCTTGGTGGTGGTGCCGTTATTCACGGAGGTGACGCCGGGATCGGGCAGGGAATCAAAGTTCTGCCGGTAAACCATGCCCAGCGACGTATAAGGCGCCGTCGAGAAGGGCGCGGGCGTCGCCACAGTCAGCGTCACGACCGAACTGGTGACGGAACCCCCGGCGCTGGTGACGACCACCGAGTAACTGCCCTGGTCCGCCGCCGACGCATTGAGGTCCTCCAGCGTGGAGGTGGCGCTCCCGCTCCAGTGGCCGCTGATATCGCTCAACCGCGTCGTTCCCTGGTACCATTGATAAGTGGCGTTCAAAGGATAGGCCAGCGCGGTGAAAGAGCAGGCTCCGTTGGAGGCCACGGTCGTGTTCACCGGCTCGACAAACAGAACGGGCAGCGGAGCCACCACGGAAACTGTGGCCACGAGATTGGACGACGGCAATCCAATGCCATTGTTGACCACCACATAATAGCTGCCGGCATCCGCGGACGAGGAGACATTGATGACCAGGGCGCTGGTCGCGGCGCCTGTGAAGTCGCCCGAGTCGTTCAATGGGGCCGTGCTCAGGCCGGCGCCATGCCACCATGTGTAGTTTAATGGCGTGGTGCCGGAGGCAGAGACGGGGAGAGTGATCGTGTCGTAAATGGCGTTGGTCAGATTGAGCGCGGGCGCCGGAGAGACGAGGCTGGGAGCCGTCGAACCCAAGGTGACGGTGAGAGTGGCCACGGCGCTGGTCACGGCCCCAAACTGGTTGGTGACGATGACCTGATAGGCGCCGCCCGCCGTCGCGGAAGGCACAGTGTAGTTGCTCGCGGTCTGGCTGGGATCCAGCGCGCCGTTGACCAGCCACATATAGCCGGTCGGGAAATTCCTGGTTGCGCCAACGGTGAAAGTCACCCGGGCGCCAGCCACCGCGGACTGGCTGGCGGGATTGCTGGTGATGACAGGCCGGCGGTCGGGAGTCCAAGCCAGGCCGCGAAAGACGATGTTGGCCGACCAACCCGTGGCCAGGGTGGTGGCAGTGACGTCGTTGGTGTGCAGGTTGCCGTCGGTGAAATTGTAGTTGTCATCAATGCGAATGAGGCGGTTGGCGTGGGTGTATCCGCCCGTTCCCTCGGTCGTGGTGGCGAAGACGACCGGATAGCTTCCGCTCCAATCCACCACCAAACCAAAGCAGCCGGTGTAACTGGCCGGGAAGCTGGTGACGCTGCCGCTGGTGTTGTTGGTGATCCCGAAAGCGCAGGCCAGCGTCCAATTGCCCGCCACTTCCACATACTTTTGAATGCCATAAGTGGAATCGGCGATGTAGGCGATGTTTTTTTGCGGGTTGAGATCAAATGATTCCACGTTGGGGTAAAGGGGCGAGGCGGGGACCACCAGATTGAGAAAGTAAATGTCGCCTTCCGGCAGCGCCACCGGGGGCAGAAGAGCGCCGCTCAAGCTGACGGGCGAGTAATCATAAATTCCCGGCGGATATTGCGACCCGCCGTCATTGCCCTGCAGGCTGGTGTAGAAAAAGCCATTAATGATCTTGACGGCCCGCACGCTGCTGAGGTTCTGGATGGACTCCGGCGTGCTGGCGTTGCCCAGTTGATACCATTCGTTGCCGTCCAGGCTGCCGGAGCCAAAGAAATTGTTGGTGCCGTTATCGGAGACGGCTCCCCTGGGGTTGGTCTGGGTGCCGGCCCCGAGGCCATACCAGGCATTGCCTTCGTAGGGAATATAAGTGTTGCCGAAGGCGTCAATCACGCAAATGCCCCGGGGAATGCTGAGTCCGGACGGCGTGCCGGACACCGCCAGGATATCCCCTCCGTAACCGGAAAAGGCGAGGGTGCTGGCGTCACCGGACAGGGCGAGATAGCCCTCGGTGCCGGCATGGCCGTTAAACCACAGGGCGGCGTAAGGCGGGACGATGGCGGGATCGTTCGTCGGAATGGCGACCGAAAAGACGGGCCCGTTGGTGCCCATGTCTGCGCCCGGAATCGTAATGTTGGTGACCGGATCATATTCATCAATAAAGGCCGGCGCCTGGTGGGCGTTCAGAATATCCGAGGCGGCGCTGGCGCCGTTATCGCCGGCGCGGAGGACGGCGAGCTTGCGAGGTGAAAACTGGGCCTGGGCCGTCCCGGCGATCCAACCGGCCATTCCCAGCGCGAGGGCCATTGTGCGAATGTTCATCTGGTTCATAGACTGTGTGAATATAGTTTTTAATCTCAGGCTCCGTGCGCCGCCGCGACCAGGGCGGATTCACGAGCGCGGGAAGATAAAAGCAGAAGATTGTGGCCGCCAGGCGTCAGACTCGTTACGATTTTGTGAATTCTTATGCAAAGGATAAGTGTGGATAATTCGTCACAAAATCTTCACACAGCCGACACCTGATTGCAATAAAGCCGGATTAGGATGGCCCCGGTCGCAGTCTTTTGGCTGTCGGTTGAGCCTTGAAATCCAGAAATGATTGTGCCTGGTTTATGAACGCTAAACATCATCGGGCCTTTACTCTGATCGAGTTATTGGTCGTGATCGCCATCATCGCGATTCTGGCCGCCTTGCTGCTCCCCGCCCTGGCCAAGGCCAAGGAAAAGGCCCGTCGCGCCGCCTGTTCCAGCAATCTCAGACAATGGGGTTACGCCCAAGCCATGTACTTGGATGACAACAAAGGAGCCTTTCCCGCGACAAAAATTCCCCCGAATTCTCCCATCACGCCGCCTGGCTACAACGAGGACACTCCCTTCTGGATTGACCTGACCGACATCCAGGTCGAGAACGTGGCGAGAGGCACTTCTTACGGAATGGACGCGTGGTTCAACGCGCTTCCGCCCTACATCCAGTCCCAGCCCTTGTGGCAATATGCCATCACCGGCGCCTCGGATGCTTACAACACGGGCAAGTCCATTTTCAAATGCCCCACTTCGGATCTCCAGGGCGTGGACCCGACCATCCCCAACGGCCAGGTCGTGTTCAACTATGGCATGAATTCCAAAGGAATTCCCGAGGACGCGCCCGATGGCACGGTATTAACGCAGTCCGCGGTGGCGCATCCTTCGGCTTTCGTGTTGTTTTCCGACAACCGCACGCATGAGAACGAAAGCCCCTTCTACGGGAGCACCAGCGTCAACCTGGACATCCTGGGCAGCCCGCAGTGCTACACCACCCGTGAATCCTCCCGGCACGACGCGGGGGCGAACATCATGTTCAGCGATGGCCACCTCCGGTATTTCAAGTACTCCTATATCTGCGTCCCGATCAATGGCCAGGCGGCCGATCCCGGCGATCCCGACATTAACTGGGTTTGCGACGGCAGCGTCGTTCCGCCTCCTTGAGGTCCTGAGCGCGACGGACACCCGGCGCCGTGAAAGGCTTCCATTACGAAAATGAAAAATCTCCCTCGTCAATTCCATCAACGCCTCGCGCCGATTCTCTTCGCGCTGGCGGCGGCCGTGGCGCCGTTGCGCGCCGGGGACACCCATTATCTGCCCGCCGGGCAACCCGACGCCGTCGCGCTGCTCGCGCCGCCGCCGTTGCCCGATTCGCCGGAACAAGCGGCCGATCTGGCGGAGGTTCGATGGGTCAGTCACGCCGCTTCCAGCAACGACATTGCCTCCGCGCTCGGCGAAAAGAAGTTCACCATCTTTAATTTTACGCCGGCTATCGGAGACTTTTTCCAACCCGGCAAATTCCCCAGGACCGAGGAGTTTTTCCGGCTCGTGCAGAAAGACGCCGCGACGGTGACCGACAGCGCCAAAGAATACTGGAAACGTCCACGCCCGTACACCATTGACCCAACCCTGGCCGCCGGCAAGCTGGAAACAAGCTTCAGTTACCCCAGCGGCCATTCGACCGAATCCATGGTTTTGGCGTTGGTGCTCGCTGATTTGTTTCCGGGCCGGCATGACGCCATCGTTGCCGAAGCGCGCGGCATCGGCTGGCATCGGGTCGAGATTGGCCGCCATTATCCCACCGACATTTATGCCGGGCGCGTCTTCGCCCAGGCCATTGTTCGGGAGATGAAACGCAATGCCGAGTTTGAAAAGGATTTTGCCGCGGTGAAAGCGGAAATCGCGGCCATGCCACAACCGGCCCGGAATTAAACGGACGTTAGGATTCCTGCAGACCCTCAACGCCCTTTTGCCAGTCGCCTTGTCCAACCGGGCCGGCGCAGGCCGCGCCCGGCGCTTCCCCTGGCACAGGACTTAGGTCGCCTGCTTTCGCGCTGGGACGCGAAGAATTGTTTTCAGCCGTTCGGGAGGAACGCGGCGCGGGTCGGAAAGATAAATCTCGTGGTGCGGGCCGTTTAACTTCAATCCGTTGGCTTCGGCGAAGCCCTGCATGAGAGCGACCGTTTCCTTTTCCTTTTCATACGGCCCGACATGCAACATCTGAACGCAGGCGCCCTCGTCAATCGTTTCGAGTGTCACTTCCTCGACC
>JBEKIA010000014.1:0-29958 GCA_050011995.1 Verrucomicrobiota bacterium | reverse complement strand
TTGGCGCGCCTGGCGCGGCGCGGCGCCAAAGTCCAATTGATCCTGCCGGGCAAGTCCGATGTGTTCCTCTCGCGCCTGGCCGCGCAGAGTTTTTATCGCCGCCTCCTGCGGGCGGGGGTCGAGATTTACGAGTATCAGCCGCAGATTCTCCATGCCAAAATGTTTCTGATAGATGACATTGTTTACGTGGGATCGTCCAACCTGGATTCCCGCAGCCTCAACATCAATTACGAGCTGATGCTGCGCGTGCCCGAGCCGCGGCTTGCGGCCGAAGGCCGCGAGATTTTTTCCAGCATCCAGGCCCACAGCCGGCGGGTCGAGTTGGAGCACTGGCGGCGTTCGCGCAACTTCATGGATCGCATCCAGGGGCGGGTGGCGCGGTGGGTCTTGGCGCATCTGGACCCCTACATTGCCAGACAATCCTCCTGAGCAATGCGCCGTCTTGGATGGGCAAGGCAGGGCGGGCAGTCCACTGCCCGCCGCGGCGCGCACGGAGTGCGCGCCCTACCGATTAAGACCGGCGACCAACCTGCCTGACCTGGTTTGTCTGGCGCTACTTGGCCAGGGCGACGAGATAGCGCTGCAACCGCTCGCTTTGGGCGGGGGATTTGAGGTGGGTGTAAATCTGGTGGAGATTGGCGCAAATCCGCAGCAAAATCCGCCGCGCGCTCACCGGCACCAGGCAGCTATCGTCAAAGCGATGCTGCAGTTGCACGACGTATTTCACGCAATCCGCCTTGGCCAGCAGACGGCCTTTGCGGAACGGGTCAATATAAACCTCCTGCCGGCTGGACTGGTAGCGGCAGACGAAATAACCGGGCAGCCCGATGCCCGCCACCGGCAACCCCAGCCGGCGCGCCACCAACAGATACACCACGCTCAGGCTGATGTGGTTGCCCTTCCGCCGGTCCAGCACCCGGTTGAGATAATTGTTGTCCGGGTCGTGAAAATTGGTTTCGTCCCCGGCAAATCTCTGTTCCGTGAACAAATAGGAGGCCATGGCGCCGAGAACCTGAACCGGATCGCCGCTCATATTGACGCGCTCGCGCAGTTCTTCCGCCATGCGGTCGAGCCACGCGCTGTAAGCCTCGATATTGATCTCGGGATACTGTGTGCGCGCCAGCAGCAAGGCCCCCTGCTCCAGATCGAAGTCCTCCCCTTGATTCAAACAAAACGCCAGCAGTTGCGTGTCCGCGTCCTGCCGCGAAAAGTACTGGTTGATTTCCTGGGCGTGCCGGCGCAGCACCGGATCGTTGCTCAGGCAATGTTCCCGCACCCATTGCGCCGCGATCGGACCACAAGAGAGGATTTTTTGCCGCACGGTCCGATAGACCTTTGGATCCTCGTCCGCCAGAAGGCTGACCAGCGCTTTCCGCTGCTTTTCATCCAGCTTGCCTGATGATTTGGCGGGCGGCGAATTCATAGAATGGCCTGAGATTCTCACAAACCTGCCGGAACTTCAACCATTATCTGGGCATTTTCTCAATATTCAAGGTTGATTGGGCCGCGCTTGGTGGCATGATGCGGGAAATTCGATCATGAAGAGAAAGAAAAACTCATCGGAAGTCAACCGCCGCGCTTTTCTGAAAAACACGTCCGTGGCCGCCTTCATGGCCATGATGGGCGGCGTGGAGCTGACCGCCCCCGGCGGCCGCCCCTCGCAAACGCGCCGGGTCGCGGCCGGGCTGGGCGGCGCGGAACCGGCCGCCTTTGGCGCCGCCGGCGCTCCCCAGCCGGCCGGCGCGGAAGCGCCGCTGACCGAAATCCCTCCCCTCCCTGCCGTCAACTTCGGCGTCATCGGCGCGGGCGTGTGGGGCCGCAAAATCATCACCATCCTCACCCTGCTCAAGAACGACAGCCAATTCAGGAACACCGAGGTGGTCGCCGTCTGCGACCATTACCCCGGCTGGTTGAACCGCGCCGGCGGTCTGGCGCTCAAAGCCGAACGCTTCGACGATTACCAAAAGCTCCTGGCCAAACCGGAGGTCCAGGCCGTGGTGGTCGCCACCCCGACTCATCAGCACCGCGACATCGTGCTGGATGCGCTCAAGGCCGGCAAACATGTCTATTGCGAAGCGCCGCTGGCCCACACCCTCGCGGACGCCAAGGACATCGCGCGCGCGGCGCAAAAGGCCTTCAAGCAGGTTTTTCAGGCCGGGTTGCAGGAGCGCTCCCATCCGCACCGCTATTTTCTCTGGCCGTTTATCCGCTCCGGCGCGATGGGCCGCAACGTGCTGGTGCGCGCGCAATGGCACAAGAAAGGACTTTGGGCGAGGACCGCCTCTACGCCCGAGCGCGCCGCCGAACTCAATTGGCGGTTGCAAAAGGCCACGAGCACCGGCTTGATGGGCGAGGCCTGCATTCAGCGATTGGACGCCGTCACCTGGTTTTTGGGCGGGCCTCATTTGGGCGGGCGTCCCAGCGTGGTTACCGGTTACAGTTCGCTCATTCTGGAAAATGCCGGTCCCGATGTGCCGGACACCGTGCAATGCGTTTTTGAATTTCCAGAGGGCGCCAACGCCGGCGTCCGCTTCCTCTGCGACGCCACTTTATGCAGTTCCTTCGACTCCGAATACGAGATGTATTATGGCACCGACTCCGCCATCTTAATGCAGCCGGGCAACGAGACCCGCGAGAGCAAGGCCTGGATGTTCAAGGAGGAGGATGCTCCGCTCCTGGGCTGGGAAGTCTATGCGCGCAAAGACAATTTCGGCGCGGAGACCGGCGTCTCCCTCGTCGCCAATGCCAGCAAACAATCGGCCCAGACGAGCCAGGGCGTCGCCGCCGCCGCGGCCCCGCCGGCCGTCGAACCCCTTCAATATGCCTTGCAATCTTTCACCGCCAACGCCGGCGCAGTCGCCGCCGCGGCCAAGGATTATGAGGAATTATTTGGCGATGCCGACACCCCGGACTACCGGGCCAAGCTGGCCGAGACGCGCAAGTTCACCCTGGCTCAATTCCCGGCCGCCGGCTGGGAGGAGGGCTTGGAAGCCACCGTCCTGGCCATCAAAGCCAACGAGGCCGCCTTTCTCAAACAACGGCTCGAACTGAAAAATGAATTTTTTGAACTATGAAAAAAACCACGGATAACCCGGTTCCATTCTTGCTTCTGGCCTCCCTTCTTCTGGCTGGCCCCAGCCCGCTCCGCGCCGCCGACGCCACCGTTGAATATCGCGGCCAGTCGGCCAACACGACGGTGGAAATTCAAGGCACCTCCACTTTCCACGATTGGGAGATGAAAGGCACGACCATCGGCGGCATCCTGGATTTTCCCGCCGGCACGGTCTTCGACCTGAGTCAAACCACCCTCCCCGGCCTCAAGGACGGCAACCTTCCTGCCAGTGGCAAGGCTCTCATTCCCGTTGACATGATACACAGCCAGGTGGCAGTGATGCCCGGGGTCATGGATGGCGTGATGCAGGGCGCCATGAAGGCAACGAACTTTCCCAGAATTGTCTATCAGGTCACCGCATTGAAACTCAAAGCGCCGCATGTCGCCGGCCAGCCCTTCGCCTTTGACGCCACGGGGGATCTCGCTATTGCCGGGGTCACCAATAAAGTGGCTTTTCCCGTCACCATCGAGCCGTTGGACAAGGACAAAATAATTGTCCGCGGCGCCGCCCAGCTCAAAATGAGCGACTACAAAGTCCCCCCGCCCGCGCCCAACATCGCGGGTTTGGGCATCATGAAATGCGGCGACGATATCAAGGTCCTTTTCAACTGGACGCTGATGATAGTCCCGCCCAAGCAGCCGTAAGTCGGCAAATCAGCGCAGCCAAGAGGCGAATGCCATTCGTCACATTCGTCCCATCTCTCCCATCCGCGCGAAGCGGGAATTCAGCGCAGCCAAAACGCAAAGGCCCCGATCAGCGCGAATCCCGCCCCGAAACTCCCCAGCACCAAAGCCTTGTGGTGCTTGAGAATCTCGCCCAGCACGGCGTGCGTCGCCAGAAATAGAAAACCGCCCCCCGCATGGGCCAGCGCGATGGAAATCCAGAACGGGGAGACCGTCGGAAAAAAGATCAATCCCACCGCCCCGCCCAGCAATGTCGTGGCCTCCACCGCCATCACGCGGTAAATGATGCCTTTCCGGGTCAGTCCCGCCCCCAGCAGCAGCGCCCCCAGCGCCAATCCCTCCGGTATCTTATGCACGCACACCGCCAGGATGATGGTGAAGCCCGTGTAGTGGCTGGCATCCGCCGGGGCCGCCGATTTCTCGCCCCCCGCCGCCATGGCCAGGCCGTCCACCGTGCAGTGAATCGCCAGCGCCAGCATCATGGCCGACGCGATCTCGCTGAAGCGGTGCGTGGTGGCCTCATCGAAATGGCTGGCCGCGCAGGCGGGACAAACATGAAAGATGTACTTGCTGATTAAGGCGAAGACGGCATAGCCGGAAGCCAGGCCCAGCGACAATTGCCACCAGTTCAATCCTTGCAAGGTTTCGGGAAGAATGGCGAACACCGTGACCCCCAAGAGCGATCCCGCCCCGATGCTGATCAGCGCGCACAATCGCTTGTGCGAGGTGCCCAGGGTCGCGCCCAGCACTCCGCCGCCCACGGCCAGCGCGAACGCCAAAACCACAAATGCAAATGAGTCTTCCTTCATGCAGTCAATCGCAACACACACTATCCATGACCGTGCGTTCATTCAAGACCGCATCAAAAGCTTTCCTGTTTGGGTGGTAGGGCGGGCAGTCCCCTGCCCGCCGCACAACGGTAGCGCGACGTTCGCTCCTCTACCGATGACCGTCGGCGGGCAGCGGAGTGCCCGCCCTGCTTTTCCCCTCCCGCAAAAGATTGACGCATCGCCCAAAAAGTTTGACAAAATTGGAGAATGTTTTACTTTATTGTCATGGTAAGAACTCGCATTTCAAGTAAAGGGCAAACGACAATTCCTTCCGCCTTGCGGAAGAAATGGAAAGCGGCGCAGGTCTTTTGGGACATCAGCCCGGACGGAACCGCGCGCGTTTCTCCCGCTCCCGATCTTATGTCGCTGCTCGGCAGCGCCTCTCATGACCGGCCCCGCGATCCGGATGAAAAGAAGAAGGCCCGACACGCCATCGGGCGCGAGGCCGCCCAGGAAGGACGGTCAAAATGAGCCGGCGCATCCGCCTGGACGCGAACGTCATCCTCCGATTTTTGTGCAACGATGATCCCAGGCAATCGCCTGCCGCCGCCAGGCTCTTTCAAAAAGCCGCCGACGGAACCGAGGTTCTTTTTGTCTCGAGCATAACGATCAGCGAAGTTTTCTATGCGTTCACCTCCGCCTACAAGCTGTCGCGTCCGGATGCCGCCGGGAAGCTGCTTCCTGTGGTTTGCGCCGGCGTGGTTGAATTTGAGCAGGAGGATTGTCTCATCGAAACTTTGCGGAGAGTGATTTCGGAAAATGTTGATTTTGGCGACGCTTGCCTGGCTGCCAGCGCGGCCCGCTCTCAAGACCTCGTTGCCTCCTTCGACCATGACCTGCGAAAATTTGGGGACATTCAGATCTACCCTCTGGAATGATCCGCTTTCCGCCTGTGACGCTCCTTTCAGGGTTCCATGGGCGGCTCCGCCTGGCGGCGCGGCGCATTTCCTTGAACTGGCCGCCGCCGCCCTGTAGATTGCCGGCCTGAGATACAGCGCCGATCTTTTTCGGCAATTATGAGCCAGCAGAAAGTTTATTATTTTGACAATAACGCCACCACCCGCGTGGCCCCGGAAGTCCTGGACGCCATGCTGCCGTTCCTGCGCGACCACTACGGCAATCCTTCCAGCATCTATAAATTCGGCAGCCAAACCGCCCGCCAAGTCGAGGAGGCCCGCGCCAAAGCCGCCGCCCTCCTCAATGCCGACCCCAAGGAGATCGTCTTCACCAGTTGCGGCACCGAAAGCAACAACGCCGCCCTGCACAGCGCCCTGGCCACCCATCCCGGCCGACGCCACATTCTGACCACCGCCGTCGAGCATTCCGCCGTCATCAACCATTGCGCCTTCCTGCAAAAGCAGGGATGCGAAGTGACTTTCCTCCCCGTGGACGCCGACGGCTCGCTCGATTTGCATCTGCTCGACAAATCCATCCGCCCCGACACCGCCCTGGTTTCCGTCATGTGGGCCAACAACGAAACCGGCGTCGTTTTCCCGATCGAAGAAATCGCCGCCATCTGCCACAGCAAAAACGTGCTCTTCCACACCGACGCCACCCAGGTGCCGGGCAAAATGAAAATGGATGTCAAGGCGCTGGACGCCGATTTGCTCACCCTTTCCGCCCACAAACTGCATGCCCCCAAAGGGGTCGGTTTGCTCTACGTCAAGCGCAAGACCAAGTTTCAGCCTTATCTCATGGGCGGCCATCAGGAACGCGGCCGGCGCGCCGGCACCGAGAATGTCGCCGCCATCGTCGCCTTCGGCCGCGCCGCCGAACTGGCCCTGGCCAATTTCCAGGACGAAAACACCCGCGTCCGCGCCCTCCGCGACCGGATGGAAAGCGCCATTCTCACCGGCATTCCCAACACCCTCCGCAACGGCGCCCAGGAACCGCGCCTGCCCAACACCAGCAACATCGCCTTCGATTTCGTCGAGGCCGAGGCCATCCTGCTCTTGCTGGACCAGATCGGCGTCTGCGCTTCCAGCGGCTCCGCCTGCACGACCGGCTCGCTGGAACCTTCCCATGTCCTGACCGCGATGGGCATCAGCCCGGCCCGGGCGCGCGGCTGCATCCGTTTCAGCCTGGGAATTTACAACACGGGCGAAGAAGTGGATCATCTCTTGAAACACCTTCCGCAGATCATCGGCAAGCTGCGCGAGATTTCGCCGGCGGGATCCCCGGCCCACCCCGCCGCCGGCTATCACCCGGGACACGGCCGAACAGACTCGACTCTTGGCAGACATTGACGCTCTTGAACAGTTAGCTTGCAGGATCAGTCCTTGCCCGGGCCCAATTGCCGCGTTTGGAGCATTAACGATTTCGAGCCAGATGATGAGACAAACCAATTGATCTGGGAGAAATCGCCTCGGTTTCTGAACGGAATTCATGGCCTGCTGCAAGCGAGCACAAACACGCCAAAATTCACGGGTCAGGTTGGTGTTCAACAGGCGATGATCGCACGCCATGGACGTGATGATTTTCCGGGGTAATCAGTGTCCGCGAATCGACGTTGGGGGAGACAATGTTGTCAATGGAAGTCATCGGGATATGAAGAATCGACCGCAGCTTGCCGAAGAAGCTCGCTCGTTGTTTTCAGATTGCGCGGATGCAGAATCTGCTTGGACCTGGCGGCGCATTCAAAGTGTCAGAAATATCGTTGCTTTAGGGACCATCGCTGAACACGGGATTTTAAGGTTCTTTGACAAGATGAAGGCGAAGATCTGGATCAATAAAAGTGAAAGGCCTTGGGAAAGTCGTTTTCAGGATCATGATAATGGATGGACGGCCAAATGTGCCCAGCAGTATAGGACGCTTGCGTCTTGGTTTACGCCTGGCGCGTGTTGGAAATTCTCGGGTGCTCTTCTTGCTTGCAGGGGACGCCATCCAAGTATATGCTGTCAAAGATAGGAAAGAAGCCTATGAATGATGCCGTCGTGCTGGAAAAGGTCGAAGCGCTGACCAAGACCGTGGAGCGTTTGCAAGAACGCGTGGAGGACTTGGAAGACCTGCGGGATTTGCAGGCCGCCATCGCCGAAAACGGCGCGGAGCCGCTCATGCCGTGGGAACAGGCCAAGGCCGGACTGGATATGGACTGACCGCACCCGGTCGGCTACAATAACCGCACCATGAACGATCACAACATCTCCCGCCGTCACTTCATCCAGAAAACCGCGCTGGCCGCCGGCGCCGCCGCGAGCCTGCCGCTCCGGCCATCCTTCGCCCAAGAAACCACCCCGCCCGCCGCCGCGCCAGCCCGGGCCTTGCCGCCGGCCCCTGCGCCGGTTCCGGCGCCGCCCGGTTTTGGGGTCGCCCAGGGGCCGTTTGAGCCGACGTGGGAATCCCTGGCCGGCGGCTATCAGGTGCCGGACTGGTTCCGGGACGCCAAATTCGGCATCTGGGCGCACTGGGGGCCGCAATGCCAGCCCGAAATGGGCGACTGGTATGCGCAAAAAATGTATCAGTTCAACGGTCCCATCTACAAATTCCATGTCCAGAAATACGGCCATCCCTCCCGGTTTGGCTTCAAGGACGTGGTCCACGAATGGAAGGCGGAGCAATGGGACCCCGAGCGCCTCATGTCGCTCTACAAGCGCGCCGGCGCGAAATACTTCGCCGCCATGGCCAACCACCATGACAATTTCGATATGTTTGACTCGAAGTATCAGCCGTGGAACAGCGTGGCCATCGGGCCGAAGAAGGACATTGTCGGCGGCTGGGCCAAGGCGGTCCGCGCCGCCGGCCTGCGCCTGGCGATCACCTCGCACGGCGACCGTTCCTGGAGTTGGTATGAAGCGGCGCAAGGTTCCGACCCCAGCGGAACCCTGGCCGGTGTGCCTTACGACGGGCAGATGACCAAAGCCGAAGGCAAGGGCCTTTGGTGGGAGGGACTGGATCCCCAGGACTATTACGCGCAGTACCACGCCCGCGGCGCGCAACCGGCGGCGGCTTATATTGCGAAATTCTTCAACCGCACGATTGACCTGATTGACCAGCACCACCCCGACCTGCTGTATTTCGACGACGTGGTTTTTCCCCTCTATCCCGTCAGCGATATCGGCCTGCGCATCGCCGCCTACCTTTACAACACCAGTGTGGCGCGGAGCGGCAAAGCGGACGCGGTGCTGACCGGCAAGAACCTGAACGCCGAACAACGCCGCGCCCTGGTGTACGACATCGAGCGCGGCGCGACCGCCGGCGGGGAGACCCTGCCCTGGCAAACGGATACCTGCATTGGGGACTGGCATTACCAGCGGAGCCTTTTCGACCAGCACACCTACAAAACGGCCAGACAGGTCGCCCAGATGCTGGTGGACATCGTGAGCAAGAACGGCAACCTCCTGTTGAACATTCCGCTGCCCGGCCACGGCGCCCCTGACGCCGACGAACTCAAATTCCTCTCCGAATTCACCGCCTGGATGGACGTGAACAGCGAGGGCATCTACGCCACGCGCCCGTGGAAGGTTTATGGGGAAGGGCCGTCCACCACCGGACAGGCGCCACGGGGGCGGTTCGGCGGCACGACCGATGTGCGCCCCTACACCTCCGAGGACATGCGTTTCACCATGAAAGGGGACACACTCTACGCCTTCCTCATGGCCTGGCCGGAAACGCGCGCCACCGTGGTTAAGAGCCTTGCCACCAACTCGCCGCAGATGGAAGGACGCAAAATCGCCGATGTCTCCTTGCTGGGCTTCGGCGGCAAGCTGGAATGGACGCAGAACGAGCAAGGGCTGAACGTCAAGCTGCCTGCCACGCCTCCCAGCGAGCACGCGGTCGCACTGAAGATCAGAGGCGCCACAGTCTGACCCAGTATCCCAGGCCAATCCCGAGCGATTTGCATGGGAGCGCCGGCCGGCCGGCCGAGCTTCCAATTCGAGGGGTGATTGGCCGTGCCATCCATTGTCCATCGAAGTCCCGTTTGACATCCGGCTCTAACCAGCTATATTCACCGCCCATTTATGAAATCGAAACCGCATGTGGCTATCGTCGGCGCAACGGGCGCCGTCGGCATCGAAATGATCCAGACTCTGGAGAAACGCCATTTTCCCGTCGGGCAACTGACTTTGCTCGCCTCGGCGCGCTCCGCCGGCAAAACCCTGCCGTTTGGCGGCCGGGAGATTGCCGTCAAGGAATTGACGAAAAGTTCTTTCGCGGGCATTGACCTCGTCCTGTTCAGCGCGGGCGCCGCCATTTCCAGGGAATTTGCCCCCATCGCCGTCCAGGCGGGCTGCGTGGTGGTGGATAATTCCAGCGCGTTTCGGATGGACGAGGCCGTGCCGCTGGTCATTCCCGAAATCAATCCCGGCGACTTGAAACACCACCACGGCATCATCGCCAATCCCAATTGCACCACCGCCATTACGTTGATGGCGCTTTACCCGTTGCATCAGGCTTTCGGTGTCACCCGTATTTTTGCCTCCACTTATCAGGCGGTTTCCGGCACGGGGGCCAAAGCCATCGAGGAATTGAAACGGCAGGTGGGGCAGGTGGTCGCCGGCCAGCCGGTGACGCGCGAGGTTTATCCCCATCAGATCGCTTTCAACGTCCTGCCGCATGTGGATGCTTTTTTGCCCAACGGCTACACCAAGGAAGAGGCCAAGATGGAAAACGAAGGCCGCAAGATCATGCACCATCCCTCTTTTCGCGCCAGCGTGACCTGCGTGCGCGTGCCGGTTTACCGCGCCCATTCCGTCGCCGTCAGCGCCGAGTTTGAAAGACCGGTCGCGCTGGCCGCCGCCCGCGCCGCGCTGCTCAAGGCCCCCGGCCTGGACGTGGTGGATGATCCCGCCAAGAAGGAATATCCCCTGCCGCTTTGCGCCTCTGGAAAATATAATTGCCAGGCCGGCCGGCTGCGGCTGGACTGCGCGCTGGACAACGGCCTTTGTTTTTGGGTGGCCGGCGATCAGCTCCTCAAAGGCGCCGCCTTGAACGCCGTGCAAATCGCCGAGGAATTGTGGAAATAGAATGGGGTTGGAACTGAAGGATTAAACCCGTCCCAAAGCCAGCCGCTCACTTTGCCGCTTTGACCGACAAGCTGGACACCAGGATGTGCGCGGCGGTGGCAGCCTCCAGCACTTTGAGCATCTGGCCCACTACCGAGTCGGTGTCGGCCCGGATGGTCAGCGTGATTTGGGGGTTGATCCGCACCGCTTCGGCCAATTTTTGTTGCAAGCTGTCCAGCGTAACCGGCTCGGTCTTCAAATACATCGTCCCTTGTTTGGTGATCGTCACCACCAGCGCGTTTTCCGTCGCGCCGGGTTTGGCCTGCTTGGATTCGGGCAGCCTCAGCCGAACAGACGGCTGTTGCTTGAAGGTGGTCGTCACCATCAGAAAAATCAGCAGGACCAGCAGCACATCAATCAGCGAAATGATGATGATGATCGGAGTCGAGCGCCGTTTGCGTGCGATGAATTGCATGGCTCTCAGGGGCGGCGCCGGGCCGGCGCCTCTGGCGATTGGCTGTCGTCGTCGCGGTGATATTGCCGGATGAGAAATTGATCGCACAGCGCCGCCATTTCCACCGCCAAAGCCTCGACCTTCTTGTTGTAGTAGCTCCAGGCGATGAGCGACGGGATGGCCGTCAGCAGACCGAGCAGGGTCGCGTTCAAGGCCAGCGCGATGCCGCCGGCCAGCGTGCTGTTGTCGCCCAGACCCACCTGGGCCAGCCCGCCGAACAATTCGATCAACCCGTAAATCGTTCCCACCAGGCCAAGCAATGGCGCCACGCCCACCACAATTTCCAAAATCACCAGGCGGCGGTCCATGATGGCCACCTCGTGGCGGGCGGCCGTTTCCAGGGCGCCGGCATTCTCCGCCTTGGGCCAGTTCCGGCGCTGGCCGGCCTGCAACAACAGCCGGCTCAACGGCGAGGGATGCTGTTCGCAAATCCTTTGCAAGACCGGCCAGTCCGCCGCCGCGCGGCAGCCTTCCAGCGCGGCCTCCACCGCGGGCGGAATGATCCGGCCTGTGCGCAAGGCGATGCCCCGTTCGATGATGATCGCCAGTCCGACAACGGAGGTCAGCAGCAGCACGCCAATGATGATGTCTTCCATGTAAACCGCCTTGAGTCTAACCGATTAGTTGGAATAGTAAAAAGTAAATCGAATCGGCCGCGGGTCGCTAATCATCCTGCGCATTTCCGCCGGCCACGGTTTGTAAAGGGCCGGGTCCAGCACGGCCTGCTGGCAGATGAAGGAGAGCAATTCGCTCACGTCGCTGAACTGCATTTTCATGTCGCTGACCCGGCCGTCGGGGTGCAGGTTGAATTCCAGCACCACTTTTCCCGCCACTTCGTCCTGGCGGTCCTTGAGCAGTTCATACCAGCGCTCCTGCACCGCGTCAATAAAATCCCGGTCGTAATCGCCATAAACCGTCCGCATCGCGTCCACGGAGGAAGACGGCTCGATGTGGTTGACACCGCCAGTCTGCCGCGATCTCGCGCCGGGCGCTCCGAGTTGGGCCTGGGCGTCCCGCAGAGTGCGGGGGCGCGCGTGGGCTGGCTCCGCCACGGCGCCCGTGCCATTGTCCGTGTCGGAGGTTCCCGGCTTCTCCTGCGCCTTCAGGGCCGGCTTGGCCTCCGCCAGATCGCCGATGGTGTAAGCCGGCTTGGGAAGGGCTGCGCTGGCGGCGGTTTCCTTCGTTTCCGTTGGGGACGGCTGCGCTGTCTTCTCCACGGGCGGCGAGGGCTGCAACGGAACAAACCGGGAACCGGGGGCGACCGTTTTCACCACCTGCTCCTGGGTGCCTGAGATTTGCGGCTGATCGGACCGGACTTTGATTTCCGGGTTGGCGGCGACGCTGTTCATTGTGCTGTAAAACTTGGGATTTGCCGGCGGCTGGGGGGTGGCCAAAGCGGGCTCCACATCCACATAGACCTCGGGCGGCAGTTGGGAATGTTGAACCAAGGGAAGCTTGCCGACGATGTTGGGATGCATATTATGCGGCACGACCTGGAGCCAGGCGGGCAAGGCCAGGGGCTTCCACCGGATGTGCGCGCGGCCCCATTTCCATCCGCCGAAAGCAGCCAGATGGATAACCAGCGAAAGGGCCACCGCCTTGAGCAACAATTGCTCGGCGGGATTAGCGGCTCTGAATTGTGTCACCGTCATCCTTTAAGAATGTTCCCACATTGTGGAGAATTCTCAAGGTTAAGATTCGGGGCGGCGAACCAGAGTTCCGGTGCATGGCGCAGTTTGTCCAGAAGGCGGGTGTCGGCCGCGGGGAAGGCGTATTGGGAAAGCTCTCCGGGAGTGATCCAGGCCAGGCTCTGGCATAAAATCGGTTTGGGTTCGTGGCGCAACCAGCGGCAATGAAAGAATTTCAGGCGGACGGAGCGCTCGGGGTAGTCATGGACGATGTCCTCGAGCAAGGCCAGGATTTGGACTTCGATGCCCAGTTCTTCCCGCAGTTCGCGGTGGAGGCATTGCTCAAAAGTTTCGCCGGATTCGCGTTTGCCGCCGGGAAATTCCCACAGGCCGGCCAGGTGCGCGCCGGCGGAGCGCCGGGTGATCAACAGTTTCCCATCGCGAAAAACCAAACCGGCGGCAACTTCAACCGGATTCTCCGCCGGGGGCGGAGAACTCATGGCTTCCGCGCTCATTTCCGTCCGATGCTCTTGTAAAGGAAGCCCAGGCGCTCCATTTCGGCGGCGTCAAACAGGTTGCGGCCGTCGAAAAGAATCGGGTGCGAGAGGGCTTTGCGGGCGCGCTCCAGATCCAGTTTTTTGAAGACGGGCCATTCGGTGGCGATGACCAGGGCGTCGCAACCGGCCGCCACATCGTCCATGTTGTCCACGTAGGTGACGTCTTGGAGAACGGCCCGGGCTTTTTCCATGGCTTGGGGATCGTGGACGCGCAGGCTGGCGCCTTCCTTTTGCAGGCGCTGGCAGAGCTGGATGGCGGGGGACATGCGGATGTCGTCGGTGTTTTGCTTGAAGGCCAGGCCCAGGATGCCCAGCGACTTGCCTTTGAGGACCCAGAGGGTGTCGCTGATCTTCTTGACGAAGCGGTCCATTTGGGCGGCGTTGATGCGCTGGACTTCCTTGAGCAAACCGAAGTCGTAGCCGAGCGTTTCGGAGATGCGGATGAAGGCGCTGAGGTCCTTGGGGAAGCAACTGCCGCCAAAACCCAGGGAGGCATCCAGGAACTGGCGTCCGATGCGCGTGTCCATGCCCATGCCCCGCGCCACTTCCTGGACGTCGCCGCCGGACAATTCGCAAAGAACGGAAATCGCGTTGATATAAGAAATCTTCAGGGCGAGGAAGGAATTGGCCGCGTGCTTGATCAGTTCGGCCGAGTTCATGTCCGTGACGATGACGGGGGCGTGATAGGGCGCGTAAATCTCCTGCATGGCGGCGACGGGCCGGGGGGAGGAGACGCCCACCACCACCCGGTCCGGCTTCATGAAATCCCCGACGGCAAAGCCTTCGCGCAAAAACTCGGGATTGCTGACGACATCGAATTCCAACCCGGGTTTGCCATAGCGCTTGATGGTCTCCGCAACTTTTTCGCCGGTTTTCACCGGGACGGTGCTCTTGTCCACGACGATGCAGTAACGGGTCATGGCGACGGCGATTTCGCGGGAAACCGCTTCGATGAAGCTCAGGTCCACCGAGCCATCCGGCAGGGCGGGAGTGGGAACGGCGATGAAAATGACCTCCGAACGCTCCACGCCTTCCCGGGTGCTGACGGTGAAATGGAGGCGTCCGGCGGCGATGTTCTTGCGCACCAACTCCTCCAGGCCCGGCTCGTAAATGGGCATGCCGCCCGCGTGGAGAAGGGCGATTTTTTCAGCGTCCTTGTCCACGCAGGTCACCTGGTGGCCGGCTTCGGCAAAACAGGTCCCGGTGACCAAGCCGACATAACCCGTTCCAATGAGCGTCAACTTCATGCGGCGGAAAATTCAGCCTCAAACGCGCCGGCATCCAGCCCGGATCTTTCATGTCTCTGGCGGAACATGCCACACCCTGAATGGTAGGGCGGCGCTGCCGCGCCGCCCTGAACCAGGGCGAAGCAGCAGCTTCGCCCTACCAGACTATGAAATGTCCGGGTTAGGTTGCGGAGTTTGAGGTTCATGGGTTGCCGGCCGGTGTGGCATTGGTGGCCGGCGGGATCATTTGAATATTTTGATTGACTGCCGGAGGAGCGGACGCCTGGGGCGCAGCGGCAGGCGGGGGCGCGGGGGTTGTGTTTGGCGCCGGGGCGGCCGGTTGGGAACCGGGGGCCGCGCTTCCCGGCGGGGCCAGAAGTTGCATCTCCGCCTCGGTCGGATTCAGCACGGGCGAAGCGGCGGCGGCGCCGGGCTGCGGCGGGAACGGGTTGAGTTCAGGATGCTTGGCCACCAGAAGGCGGAGCCGCTCCGAGGCTTCGGCCACCCACGGATCGTTAGGGTCCTGGAGCATGACCAAATCCTTGTAATTTTGGACCGCCTGATCCGGCTTATTATCGGCCTCACTCAATCGGCCCAGGGTCAATTTGATGGGAATGATGATGTTGGGGCTGGTGGAATAAAGGGAGGTGATTTTTTTGTATTGTTGCACGGCGTCGGGGATCTTGTCCCGGGCCTCCAGGCAGGCGGCGATGCCGACATTGGCCTGCGCCACCAGCGGATGGCCGGGATGGGCGGCGATAAACTTGGTGAATTCCTCCTGCGCCTCGGCATACTTGCCGCCCAGGTACAGTTCCCTGGCGGCCAGCATCTGCGCGGCGGCGCCGGCGCTGGTGCCGCTGTAATCCTGGCTGACGGTCAGCAGCGCCTTGGCCGCGGAAGGATCTCCGGGAGCCGCCATGCCGAGGATTGACGGAGCGGCCAGCAAGGCCTGGTCGGCGCTGGCTTCCTTCTGGCTGTTGCTCCACATCACAAAACCCACGATGGCCGCGATGACCGCCACCACGACTGCGCCCGCCAGAACCCGTTTCCGGTTGGTGTGCAGCCAGCCGTAAAAATCATAAAGCGCTACTGTTGGATCAGTTTCCATAAAAGGCGGAGAATAGACTGGCCGGCCCCAAAAAAGGCAAGCCTAAAAGTTGGCGTCATGGGCGCAGTATAGGGCCTGGGCGGCGGCTGGCAAGGTTTCTTGGCCGGAATGCGGCGCTCACAGAGCGCCGCTACAATCTTTTGGACGGGTCACGCGCGCGGAAACATGGAGCGCCTGGGGCAGGATGAATTTCTTGACCTCCACCGTGACGCGGGACGGCTGGAACTCGCGCAGAATCATTTCGGCCAGTTCCACGGCCAGGGTTTCGATGAGCTTCCAGCTTCGCCCGCGGCCAAAATCCAGCAACCGCTGGCTGAGGGCCTGGTAATCCACCGTCCGGTCCAGGGCGTCGCCGACGAGGGAAAAGTCATGGTCCATTTCCACCGTCAGGGCCAGGCGCTGGGGACTGGCCCGCTCCGCGTCCGGAACGCCGACATGGAAAAAGACGGTCAAATCCTCAATGGCAATGCGGTCCATGGCGCAAGCTCAGGAGTTGGGCTGGACGGCCGCCAGTTCGCGGCGGTTGAACAGAAGGATGCCGGCGACGGCGAAAATGCCGCCCATCAACAGCACGATCTGCCCCGCCGCCCGGGCCAGTTGCCCCCAGGTGATGCTGTGGCCGGTGCTCAAATCGTCCACCGGCGAAAAGCTCTGCACCAGGCTGACGACCTTGAGGACGGCGCTGAAGACGGGCACAGTCATACTGTCAATAATTTTTCGAGGCAGGCCGGGCTTCTCCTGGGAGTAGCCAAAAATGCTCTTCTGTTCCTTCACGTCGCTCAAGACGCCGCTGGAAAGGCCCACCAGCAAAACCGCCAGCGAACAGAACGCCGCCACCGGGAAGGAAAGAAAACTGGCGGAAGCCAGGCCGATGGCGGAAAGCAAAGCCAGCCAGCACAGGATGACCGCCAGGCCGCGGGCGAAGTTGACGCCAAAGGTGCTCTCCCGGTAGAGGACCTCAAAGCCATCCTCCATCGGGAAGAACAACGAGTCGGCGGTGAGGTTGAAGCAGATCACCGTGAGCAGGCCGTTGGCATCCAGCAGGGCGGGGATGTCAACTTCCTGAAACGAATTGGCCGGCAGATACTCATCCAGGTTTTGGGGGGCCGGCGAGTTGGTGGCTCCAATCCGCCAGAGCAGATGGTAGGTCTTCTCCGGGTCCAGGTAGGCCGCCCTGGGATCGGCCACATTAAACTTGACGCGCAGTTGCATGGGTTGCGCGCGCGCGCGCGCCGGCAGGCTGCCCAGATCAATCTGCCACATCCTCGCGCGCTGCGAGGGGACTTCTTCCACGTCGGAACGAACCTGCGCCAGGATTTGGCTGCTGACCTGCCGGATCTCCTCCTCGTTGGTGAAGGATTCCGAGGGATGATTGGTCTGCCAGTTGCGGAGCCATTGGGCCGCCATTTGTTTGGCGATGGCGTTGATATCCACCGGCCTTTCCCTGGCGGCGGCGCGCGCCACAAAAATTTCGCTGCGGAGTTTTGCCTGCTGTTCGGCGGGAAGCCGCTGCGAGCGCCATTGCAGCAGCATATAAACAGCGGCGCCGGAGAGGGCGAGCAACAGGGCGTTGAGCGCGAGAATTCCCGCAAACTTGCCCAGCCAGATTTGCCAGCGGGCAATCGGTTTGGTGCAGACCACTTGAATCTGGCAGTCCTCGATATCCCGGGCCAGCGTGCCACAGGAGAGCCAAAGCGTGGCGATGCCCAGCAGGACCGTGATGGCGCTCAAGGTGTAGGTGAGCAGAATCTGGGTCAACCCCTCCGCCGTGCCGTCGTCTTTGAGGACCAACGGCAGGCCCGCCACCGCCGCCACCAGCAACGCGGCCATCACCCAGAAAAGCCGGTAACGAAAAGCCGACTTCCAGGTCAGGCGGGCAATGGCAAGGATGCGCTGCATGGCTTATTTTGGTTCATCTTTTTTGCCCAGCAGGGCGGACAGTTTTTCATTGGCTTTGCCCAAGTCAACGGGCGGGGCCGGAGCGGGCGCGGGCGCGGCGGCGGGCGGGCCGGCCTCGGCGGGTTTGGCCAAACTTGCCAGTTTGGCCTCGTCAATGCGCGGGGCGGGCGCGGCGGGCGCGGCGGGCGCGGCGGCTTCGGACGCGGTTGGAGCGGTGAGGCGTTCGAGAATTTTATCCGCCGCCGGGGCCGATTCGGCGTCGCCGCGGAGATAGGCGGCCACATGGCTGCCGGAAGTGGCGCCGGAAGTTTCGGACATGCCATCCCGGGCTTTGCGCACCACTTCCAGGAAGTAGCTTTCCAGGTTCTGCGTCGGCGTGCCCACCTCGACCCGGCCCGGGGCGGCGTCGCGCCCGATGAGTTCCAGCACCTGCCGCATCGTCTCGCGCGAAACCGGCGGCATGGTGACGCAAACCGAGTCGGGTTTGGCCAGCAATTCCTTGAGCGCGCCCATGGCCTGGATTCTGCCCCCGTAATAAATGACCACGCGGTCGCACACCTCCTCCACGTCGGAAAGCAAATGACTGCTCAAAAGAACGGTCTTGCCCCGGCGGGCCAGGGTCAGGATCAAGTCCTTGACCTCGCGGCAGCCGATGGGGTCCAGGCCGGCGGTTGGCTCGTCCAGGATCACCAATTCCGGATCGTTGATCAGGGCCTGGGCCAGGCCGATGCGGCGCTGCATGCCCTTGGAAAACTCGCCGACCACGCGGGTGCGGACCGCGCTCAAGCCGACCATCTCCAGAAGCTCCTCCGTGCGCCGCCGCCGCTGGGCGGGGGGCAAGTCAAATAGATTTCCAAAAAAACCCAGGGTTTCGCGCGAGTCCAGAAAGCGGTAGAGATACGACTCCTCCGGCAGGTAGCCGATGAGCGACTTGGTGCCCACATGGCGGGGCGAGTGGCCGAAAACTTCGATGTGGCCGCGGGTCGGATAGAGCAGCCCGAGCAACATTTTCACCGTGGTGGATTTCCCGGAGCCGTTGGGGCCGAGCAGCCCGAAAACTTCGCCGCGGCGCACTTCAAAATCCACGTTGTCCACCGCCCGCGCCTTGGGCCGGCCCCAGAAATCCTTGAAGACTTTGGTCAGGCCGCGGACGGAAACCACCACCTCGCCCGCGAATGGCGGGTTTTCCGATTGCGGATTGCGGATTGCGGATTGCGGATTTTGAACAGAAGACAACGAAGAGGGGAACTTCTCTTCCTTGGTTATCTTTGTTTGCTTCTGTTCACCCTCTTTCATGCGATGGCGGATTGCGGATTTTCCACGGTAGCGGGCATGGCGCGGCTATGCGGGCGCGGTGGAAAGTTGCGGACGGGCGGCGGGCGGCGGCTGGGCGGGCGGTTCCGAGGACGCCGTCAGGTGCGGTTCCAAGTCCTCGCCCTCGCGCACCAGGCGGGCGCTGTTGAAAACCACCAGGAGCGAGCCGCCCACATGCATGAACGCGGCCACAATCGGGGTGATGTAGCTCATGGCCGCCAGGACCAGGCCGCCGATGACGAACAGGATGCCGATCATAAAATTCTGGTTGATGACGGCGCGGGTCTGGCGGGAGAGTTTGACCAGGAAGGGCAGGCGGCGCAGGTCGTTGTTCATCAGGGCAATGGTGGCGCTGTGAATGGCCACCTCGCTCCCGGCCGCGCCCATGGCGATGCCCAGATCGCCGGCCGCCAGGGCCGGTGCGTCGTTGACTCCGTCCCCGACCACGGCCACGCGATAGCCCCTGGCTTTGATCTGGCGGACAAACTCCACTTTGTTTTGCGGCAGGCATTCGGCGGCGACTTCCGTGCAGCCGATTTCCCCCGCCACGCGCGCCGCCACCGGCTGGCGGTCTCCGGAAACCATGGCCACGCGGCGCACGCCGATGTTCTTTAATTCGGCCAGCGCTTCGCGGGCCTCGGCGCGGGTTTGGTCCTGCAATCCCACCCACCCGACGCACTGGCCGTTGCGGGCGATGAAGATCAGGCTGAAACCCTCCGTTTCCTTCAAATCCACCGAGCCGGGAAAATCCTCCCTCACGCCTTGTTCCTGGAGCCATTGGGCGCGGCCCACCAGGATTTTCGCCCCGTCAATTTGCGCGCTGACGCCCCGCCCGGCGGCTTCGGAAAAATCCTTCGGTTCGAGCAGCGGAACGCCCGCCTCGCCGGCCAATTGGGCCAGCGCCCGGGCGGCGGGATGGTTGCTGTATTTTTCCGCCGAGGCGGCCAGGCGCAAGAGCGCGGCGGGCGTCGTGCCGGGCAGCGGGGCCAGGCGGCTGACGGCCAGCTTGCCGGTGGTGAGAGTGCCCGTCTTGTCAAATACAAACGCATTGATGCGGGCGGCCAGTTCGATGTCGCCCACATTCTTGATGAGAATCCCCAGGCGGGCCGCCGCCGAGAGCGCGGCCACCATGGCGCTGGGCGTGGCCAGGATGAAGGCGCACGGGCAGGAGACGATGAAAATGGCGATGACCCGGCTGAGATCGTGGGTGAAGGCCCAAACCAGCGCGCCAATCACCAGCACCAGCGGGGTGTAGAAGCCCATGTATTGATCCATCAGCCGCATGATGGGCAGCTTGGTCTTTTCCGCCGCCAGGATCAGGTCGCGCACTTTGCCCAGCGTCGTGTCCTGCCCCGCCCGCGTCACCCGGATCTCCAGCGCGCCCGTCAGATTTTGCGTGCCGGCGAAAACTTCGTCCCCGGGCTTTTTGTCCACGGGCAACGATTCCCCGGTGATGTTCGCCTGGTTGAAGGAACCCTGGCCGCTGACGATGACCCCGTCCGCCGCCACGTTGTCGCCGGGCCGCACGCGGATGAGATCGCCGATGGCGAGAAGTTTGGTGTCCACTTCCTCCTCGCCTTGCTGGGTGATGCGCCGGGCTTTGGGAGGGGTCAATTTGATGAGCGATTCGATGGAAGCGCGGGCGCCTTCGGCCGTGCGGGTTTCGATGATCTGGCCCAAAAGCATGAAGAAGGCAACCACGCCGGCTTCCTGATAATGGCCTGAACCAAAGGAGATGGTGACCGCCAGGGCCACCAGTTCATTGGTGGTGAGGAGGCCGCGCCGCAAATCCACAAAGGCGGTGAGCAGAATGGGATAGCCCAGGATCATCGCTCCGATCATGGCGCTGGCCGCCGCGACCGGCTCGGAGAGGCCCTTGAAAAAACCGGACATCCAGTTGACCGCAAAAGAGTTGATCACGAAAAGCAGCCCGATCAGCGTCTGCGCCAGGGGCAGCGCGGCGTGGCTGTGGTCGGGATCGTGGTCGCGGCCGCAATCCGCGCACGAATGGCCGTGGTCCTGTTCTTCCCGGCTCAACAATGAAGTGACTTGCATAAGTTAATGGTAGCTCAAGTTCGCAGGATTCCCAGCCAGGGACCGGGTGGCCGCGTCCGCCAGGCTGGTTGGCCGCTCAAGGGTTGGATTCATTGGTCGAAAGGATCAAAGGCGGCAGCGGCTCGCCCAGATGAAAGCGCAACTGGGCGCCGCCGCTCAGGTCGGGCAGGACGACGGTGGACTGGGCATTGGCCCAAACCCGGTTGAGGGTGTCGGCCTGGAGAAGGCTGGTCACCAGCGCCGGGTTGCGCTGGTAATAATCCAGCAGCCGGGAGAAATTCGTCGCCTCGGCGCCGATCAGTCCGACCGCGCGGGCTTTGTCGGCGTCGGCGGTTCTGAGGCGGGACTCCTTTTCGCCGCGGGCGTTCCCCAGGGTCTGGCTTCTGTAAATATCGGCCTGGCTCAGAGTGGTGTCATGTTCGGCGCTGGCCTGGACGACTCTGTTGAAATCGTTCAACAGCAACCGGGGCGGCGAGGACTGGCAATCCACCCTGTCCACGGTAATCCCCAGGCCCTGCTGGTCCGCCAAGGCGCGCATCCGCCCCTCCACCGCGTCCCGGAAGGCGGCCGGCTGCAAAGAAAGAATGTCGTCCACGGTGAAGCGGCTGGCCGCGAACAGCAACGCATTATTCAGGTCGTTGGTGATGAAGCTCGGCGCGTCGGCAAAGTTAAAATAATAGGGGATGGGCTGGGTAATCCGGTAGGTGACGAAGGCAGCCACATGGATGATGTTGGTGTCGGCGGTCAGCATGTAGCTGGCGGTGGAGGCCGGGTCCAGCGAGGCCGCGACCTGCGGCTCCGGCACGTTGGCGGCGCGCTCCGCCGCCGTTTGATACCAGCCCACGGTCGAATCGGCCCGCTGCAAGGAGCTGAAGGGGATGTTCGTCACCTCGTCAATCGGCCGCGGAAAGGCGAAATGCGCGCCCGGCCCCAGCAAGACCCCCTCCCCCTGCCCCACCGGCCGGCCCATGCGAAGAATGATCGCCCGGTTCTGCTCCTTGACGGTGAAAAAGCCCGACCCGAAGAACAGCGCCACCAGCAGAACCATGATAATCTGGATGATGAAAAAGCTGCTGCGCAAGGCCTCCGAAAGCGCCTGCGTCCCCGCATCCTCGGCGGCCGGCGGCTCCGGCGCGGGCGGTCCGGCCGGCGGCTTCAACTCGTTGGATTCGGGTTCGCTCATTATGTCAATACGATTGGCCCGGGGGGCGGAGATTTTCCATCCCGGCGGCCCCGAAATTCCAGGGGATGCGCCCGGCGGGACGCCGGGCGCGGCGGGCGGGGACGCCCGCGCTCCCGCAAGAATTGTCAAATGTATAAATAAATTTCATGGCCGCGACATTAGTTATGGGCGGGGGCATTGGTGGCGGCTCCGGGCGGCTTGGCGGCTTGCAGCAGCTCCAGGCCGGTGGTGTGGGAATCCAGAATCCAGGTGGTCTTGTCCTTGCTCAATTCCTCCATCATGCTCAGGTCCATGAGGAACCGGGCGAATTGGGGGTTCTGGCCCATGACTTGCAGCGATTGGATCATGGCCTGTTCGCCTTCGCCGCGAATCTTCTTGGCCCCGGCATCGGCCTCGGCCAGGATGGTGGAGGCCTGGCTGTCGGCGTCGGAGCGGATTTCAATGGACCGCTGCTGCGCGTCGGCCTGAATGGCGTTGACCAGCTTGGAACGCTCCGCCTTCATGCGGTCGAAGACGGCCTGGGAAACGGTGGCAGGCAGTTCGATGCTTTTGATTTGGACAAATTGGATTTCCACGCCGTAGTTGCCGGCGGCGGCCTTTTGGCGGGCGATGGCCAGGATTTCATTTTCGATTTGGTCCAGCTTGATCTGGCCTTGATCGGCGGAAAGAAAATCCGAAAAGGTGTGATGGCCGGCGACCTCCAGCTTGGCCGAGCGCACCATGCCCTCCAACTGGCTTTCGGCGGCGGGGACGGAGCCGTTCTCAAATTTGGGGAAAAACCTGGCCGGGTCGGAAATCCGCCAGCCGACGTAGGTCATCAACATAATGATGTTTTGATCGGGCAACTTGACGGATTCCAATTTGTCTTCCAAACTATGCGCGCGCTGATCCAGCTTATAGACCCGCTCGATGGGCCAGGGCCATTGCAGGTGCGGCCCGGGGTTGGTTCGCGTGTTGTCCGTTTCCATTTTCTCGAAGAGGGTGACGACGGCGACCTCGGATTGGCGCACCTGGAACACAAACAGCATCAGGCCAAAAATGGCAATGAGCAGAAGTGCGACGACGATGGTCAGGGGGCTTCGTTTCATACTACTTGTTGTCTTTGGGAACAATCAGGCCTTCTCCCAAGCTGCGGATTTTGGGTTCTTCATTGATCTCGTAAATCAGGTTGGTGCCGCCGCTGGCGTTGAGGATTTTCTTTTCCGCGCCGCGGGTGGATTTGGCCAGCACGTCCAAATAGGCCCGGTGCTCATAGACTCCGTCCCGGCCCGGAGCGGCGGCGTACGCCAGCGACTGTTTGGCGAACAAATCGGCCCGCGCCACCGCGTTGGTCACCGCGTTGGCCCGGTCCGCTTGCGCCTCGGCCAGCCGTTTGTGCGAGGCGCCCCGGGCCAGGGCGTTGGTCAGGATGCCGTGGGCCTGGGCCTCCAGGATTTTGACTTCCGCTCTTTCCCGTTCGCTGACGACCCTTTCGTAATCGCCCGCCACCTTTTGCGGGGGATGAATATCCTGCAAACCGACAAAGGTGATGTTCACCCCGAGCCGGCGCTCGTTGCTCTGCGCCTGAATGGCCTGGCGCACCGTCTCCGCCGCCTGGCCGCGTCCGCTTGACATCAGAATGTCCATCTCCGCCCCCGCCAGGAAACGCGACACCACCCGCCGGGAGAGCTCCTGGAGCAGAGCGGGGGGATCCTGGTTGACATAAGCCCAGTCCACCAGGTTGGTGATTTGAAACTGCACGGGAATGCTGACCGAGAGCAGGCTGACCGGCGGCGTGGGGTGTCCGCCCGTTTGATTGGTGGAGGCCGCCGGATTATTGGTGTCGGCCCCCAAATCGCTGCTCCGGTTGGCCACCAAAAAATTATCCTCCTTGGCGTGGGGAACGGTCCATTGAATGGTCTTCAGCGTCTCCGGCTCCGCCCCCACAATGAAGCTCTGAATCTGTTCGGTGCGATAGCGGTAAACCTGGTCCATGGGCCACGGCAGCTTGAAGTGCAATCCCGGCCCAATGACCCCGCGTCCGGAAACGGGCCTGCCCATGCGCTCCAGCAGCGCCTGCTCGCCGGGGGGAATAACCGCGATGCAGGAGGAAAGGACCAAAATGCCAAGCTGCGCCAGCACCAGCCAGGCGAGCGCCCTTTCCAGAAAACGATAAAACCAAGTCTCGGAGACCTTGAATCCAAACTGATAATCCAAGGCGTGCGCCGCGGTGGTGAACAACGCCTCCGGCTGGCCCATCAATCCGACCAGCCGGCTGTCGTAAAGCAGCCGCCCATCCTTGCCCTTCAGGCGCACCCGGTAAATCTCCAGCACCAGTCCCGCCAGGGTTTCCAGAGCGATCAAGCCGGCCACGGCGCAGAGGGCGCGCCCCACATAAAAATCCACTCTTGGGAAATTGAAATAGACGGCCACCAGGGCCGCGGCCGCCGTCCAGCAGGCGTAGGCGCTCAACAGCAAATAGGCCGCGCCCGGACGCAGCAAGCGCTGCTTTTGCAGGCGGGCCAGCCCGCTGGAATACTTGCCCAAAATAAACAGAATCAGCCCCAGCAAGCCGAACAAGGCCAGGGCCAGCGGCGCGCGCCCCGAAACCACGCCGACAGAGGCGCGGAAGTACTCCCACGGAAAATACGCCGCCGCCGCTTCGACCGCCAGCAACAACACCGTCAGCGCCGGAACGAAATACCGCTCAAATTGCTCGCGCGAACGCCGCGCCGGGAACGTGTCTTCCCCCGCCGCGGCGAAAAGGGAGGCGGCCCCCCGGCTCCGGCTCAACTCATCCATCTCCAGTTTCTCCAACTGTTCCCGCCCCTCCAGGCTCATCTGGCAATAACTCAACAGGGCGACCAGCAGGCCCAGGCCGGCCAGAATCGCCCCCATCAACCCGGCGGCCGAGTTGACGAAACGGGCGATGAGCAGCATGCCGGCCGTGGCGGCCAGCAGCGCCATCCCATTGGTCAATCCTATTCTTTTCACGCTTCGATCCATCCAGCACCTCAACTCAATTCGCGATCCTCAAACAGCGCCAGCGCCAGGGCCAGCACCGCCCCCACGTATCCCGCCGTGTAACCCAGCGCCTTGCCCAGGTAACTCGCCGGGATGGGGCCTTTGCCTTCCAGCAAGTCCGACACCCAGAACAATTGCCAATTGGGGGTCACGGTGTAAAGCACATTGGCCCATGCGTTCCCATGCACGGCGCGAGTCCCCCAAAAATAATCCGACACCATGCCCAACAAAAACAAGGCCGAACAGACGCTCAAGGTCGGAATGACCTCCAGCCGCGTCGAGCAGGCCAGGGCCAGCGCGGCCAAAACCAGCAGCGCCATCAGGATCAGCGCCGAGGCCGGCGCCATCCGCCAATCCAGGCCCACAAACTCGTTCGCCGCCCGCTCCGCGGGGCCCGGGATGAACTGCAGCACGATGAACGCCACCGTCACCATCAACGCCACCGCCAGCACCGCGTCCGAAACAAAGGGCCGGCGCATGAAATAATTGGTCAGCCCGCCAATGGCGTAGGCCGCCGCCAGCGCTCCGCAAAAAACCGCCAGGCCGGCAAGATCCGCATCCCCGTAAGCATCAAACGTCATCCGCGTGGCCAGCAGGGCGGCCACGCAATTGACGTAGGTCAGCACCACCAGCGAAAGGGCCAGCCCGACATATTTGGCCAGGAGAAACTGCGCGCGGCTGACCGGCTTGGCCAGCACCGCCAGGGCCGTGCCGCTGTGAATCTCCCGCGCCACCGAGGCCGAGGCGCTCATCACGGCGCTGAACAGGCCGGCCAGCAGCATGACCGCCAGCACGCTGACCTTGACCATCTTCGGCTCATCGCCAAAACCAAAATAACTGACACACGACAGCCCCACCTCGAACAAAGCCGAGGCCGTCATCAGCAGCAGAAAAATCGGCTGCCGGATCAGTTCCATGAAGGCGTTGGCGGCTATGGCGATAAATTGTCGCATGTCGGCAATGTCTCAATGCGTTTATTCGCGCGACATCCCGCCACAAATTACAAGTCCGGCCCCGGAATGCAACGGCATTTTCGGCGACACGGCATATTTTGGCATTCCCAGTCAATCATTATTGCCATCGGCGCGCCGGGTGATTCCCGCGCCCAATATCACCTTTGAGAGAAGTGCCGCTCCCGGCGCGGAGGAAATGCCTTTGCCCGCGGATCAACCGGTCAGCGGGCCAGACGGGAGGCCATGGCGTAGATGATCAGAATGAGCAAAATGATGCCCAGGCCGAAAAAGAGGTACCCAAAGGAGCGGGCGATGGTTTTCCAGCGTTCCCATTCGTCTTTGACGCGCAGATCGTCCAGCTTGCCCCCGGCCAGCAGACGCTCGTACCAGCGCCGCCGCTCGTGCATCAGCTCGGTTTTGGAAACCCGGCCGGAAAAGATCACGGTGTCCATGGGAAATTTCTCCAATCGGAAATGCGTGTTGAAGAAGTGAATCGTAAAGATGAAGCCGGCCGCCAAAAGGGCTTCGTCGGAATGAATGATGAGCGCCAGGTTAATCCACCAGCCGGGCAGAAAACGGGTAAAGAACCCTGGAAACCACATGACCAGCCCCGACAGGCCAATGGCAAAGACGCCCCAGAACACGGCGAAGTAATCGAATTTCTCCCAGTAAGTCCACCGGTCGAACTGCGGCTTTGGCCCCCGGCCGAAAAACCATTTCTGGTGCGCCACGAAGTCCTTGGCGTCCTGCCAGGTCGGAATCATGGAGTCGGGGCCGAAGAGCACCCCATTGAGGCGAGTCCACTTGGAACGCAAGTCGCCCCCGTGGAATTGGGCGCGAGACTGCCAGGTTTTGATGAGCAGCCGGGAGAGGTGCAGGCCGAAATAGAGGAAGGTGATGAGGGCGCCAAAGTGATGGAGGGTGCGGGCCGTTTCCGTGCCGCCCAGCAGGCCGAAGATGACTTTGGCCCAACTGGTATAGTAAAACTTGAGCGGCATTCCGGTCAGCACCAGGAGCAGAAAGCTGGTGACCACCAGGAAATGCAGGAAGCGCTCAAAGGGCGGAAAGCGCGTGAACCAATCGTCGCCTTGCTGGGTTTCGATCTTGGCTTCGCGGAACGTTTTCGTGTCGTGCTGCCAGAGGTAGCCGGAGCGCAGGAGCCACAAGCCGGTGTGGGCGCCGAAGAAGACGAAGACGCCGATCAGCAGGGCGGTCATCGCCACGAAGGTGTAATGCAGTTGGGGATAATGGGTGGCGTCGAGCGGATTGGCGTGCGGGATGTATTTGGCAAAATTCGCGTTGGCGCCCGGATGGCACTTTTGGCAGGTGGCGACGATGTTGGCCTTGGAAAGATGGGAGGCGGGATCGGATTGCGGCAGCACGTCGTGGTGGCCGTGGCAGTCGTAGCAGGCCGCCACTTCGGGGGCGACATTGGGCTTGCCCAGCAGCATCGCCTTGCCGTGGTAGGTGTCGCGATAATGAGCCAGGCGGTCCTGGTGGCAACTGCCGCATTTCTCGTCGCTGGCGGCCTTGAAATTGGTGCCGTCCGGCGCGGCGATTTCATGCGCCGAATGGCAATCCACGCAGACGGGGCCGTTTTGGCCGCCCCTGGCCAGAAGGCGGCCATGGACGCTGGCGTTGTAGGTTTTCTCGATGCCGAGGTGGCATTTGCCGCAGGTGGCGGCGACGTTGGCGTGGTTGATGGGCGAACTGCGGTCCACGCTCCGTCCGATGTTGTGGGTGCCGTGGCAATCGTTGCAGGAAGGGGCGACGATCAATCCCATTTTCAACAGCGCCTGGCCGTGGATGCTGTCGGTGTACTGGCTGGCCACCAGCGGATACTTCATGCGGTACTCGCGGGTCAGGCCGGGATTGCTGTGGCATTTGCCGCAGGTGACGGGGAGGTTGAGCTTGAAAACGGGCGAGTCCAAGTTCTTGACAGAAACGATGTCATGCGCGCTGTGGCAGTCGGCGCACCCGGCGGCCGCCGACGCCCCCCTGGCCCTGCTCATGCCGTGGATGCTGCCCGCGTATTGGGCGGCCTCATTGGTGTGGCACGAGGCGCATTGGGCCGGGGGCAGACCGGCCGGATGCACCAGGTCTTTGACGGTGTTATGGCAGTCGGTGCAATTGAGCCGGCTGTGAACGGAGTTTTGAAAGGCATTGGTGGCGAAGACCGCCAGCGGAACGGATTTGCCGGCGACCACACGGGAGGTGGCGGGGTCGGTATGGCAGTCCAGGCAATCCTGGTTGGAAATGGTGTCCGCCGCCAGGCGGCCAGCCTGTGTCCAACATAGGATTGCGAGCGTCCAAATGGCCCCGCGCCTACAACCCGCCGTTATGGCAGTCCGTGCATTGGTAAGCTGGATCATATTCGTCGCCCGGGTGGGCGAATTTCTGGCCCTGGGCATTGAGTTGGTTCAATTGTGCGCCGCTCCCTTGGGCCAGAATGAGATGGCAGGCGTTGCAGTCGTTGGCCTTAATCATGTCCTGGCCGGCGCTGGCAATGTGTTTGCCATCATGGCAGCGGAAGCAGCCGGGAAAGTCCTTGTGCCCGATGTTGTCCGGGTAGTCGCGCCAACTGGCCTTCATTTCCGGGAAGAAATTGTTGGTGTAGATCTCCTGCACCGCCGCAATCGCGCCGCGGATGCGCGCATCCTTGGGGAACTGCTGCGACAGGGCGGTGGCGATGCCTTCCAGCGCCTGGGTCTGGTTGGTGTAGGCACGGCAGAGAGCCCCGACGGCGTTGGTCTTGATGTAGGGCAGGGAAATATCAATGTTGGTCAGCGACATGGCCAGATTGACCGCGCTTTCCGGCGACTGAAACTTGTGCGCCGGGCGGTTATGGCAATCCATACAGTCCATCCGGCGCACGGGCATGCGGCTGACGTCATTGGTGAATTCCTTGACGCGGTATTCGGTGACGACGCCCTGGGGATCGGTCATGCGCACCCAGGGGATTTTTTGGCGGGCCTCGTCGGTGGCGATGTATTCGATTTTGTTGGCCACGTTCATGTGCCAATGAATGCCGCCCACCGGGCCATGAGTCGGATCGCCGCCGCCGACTTTGAGCAGGAGGCGGACGGAGTAGAGGGAATTGGATTGGTCCGGGAGATAATAAGAGAGGGTGCGGTCCAGATTGCCGACAAACTTCTTGGGCCAATGGCATTGTTCGCACGTTTCCTGGGCGGGCCGGAGATTCCTGACCGGGGTGGGAATGGGAGTCGGGTATTTGCGGGCCAGGGTCGCATAAACCTGGTAGGTGCCGGACAATTTGGAGCGCACGTACCAGGTGGCCCCCTTGCCGATGTGGCATTCCGCGCACGCCACCCGCGCGTGCGGCGAATGGAGGTAAGTGGTCAGCTCCGGCTTCATCACCGTGTGGCAGGACTCGCCGCAAAACTGGACCGACTCGGTGAAATGATAGGTGTGATAACTGCCCATGGCCGTCAGGAGCAGAAAGGCCGCGCTGGCGGGAACAAAGAAGGCCAGCACCCGGCGGTCATGCTCGCGGGAGAGGTCAATGTTGATTTGCAACGCGCCCGCGCCGCCAGGGGTTTTGGCCATCTTCCGGCGCCAGCGCCACGCTCCAAAAAGCAGGAGCAGCAGCCCCGCGAAAAAAAACGCCGGGGCAACCAGAAACGTCAGGATGCCCACGTAGGGATTGGACGAGAACGCCATCATGTCCAGGAAGAACAGCAGGACAAAGGCGAAAATGCTCGAAGCCATGAGCACCAGCCCCGCCAGGGAAACCCAGTTGCGGAACAGGGAAGCGGGGCGGACCGATCCAGTTGGGGCGGGCGGGTTCATCAGTGGGGGGGGAGTGTAGCCTGTCAATGCGGGTTGTTCCCAGGGAGGCAGGGCGGGCAGTCCCCTGCCCGCCGCGGCGCGCACGGTGTGCGCGCCCTGCCACTCAACCACTCCCTGGGCGTCCTTATTTCTTCTTGAAG
>JBEKIA010000013.1:0-31913 GCA_050011995.1 Verrucomicrobiota bacterium | reverse complement strand
ATTGCGGAGTTCCGCCGTCGCCGGGGCTTGCTCCTTCGCTAAAGGCGCGGCGGACAGGGTGGCGGATGGCGGATTGGACGGACCCGCGGGCGATGCGGGTTGGACGGGTGGGGAGGCGGGCTGGAGGGCCGGCTCTGGTTTCTCCGGCGCGCTTTGTGGCGCCGGGGCGGATGCCGCGACGGGCGGCGGGTTGGTTTGCGGGGACGGTGTGGGTTTGAGAACAATTTCAACGTGGCGCGGTTCGGGCGGCTTGGACGCAACGGCGGCGGTCGCGGACGGAACGGCATTGGTTTCGGCCGGTTTGAACAAATCCGCCGTCGGCGGCAGGGAGGCGGAGGAGGGGGTTCTGACGCGGTAATCGAAGACTTGCCCGTCGCGCGCGGCCAGGACGGTGACGAAGGGGATGTCCTCGGCCCGCACCTCGCGGCCAAATTCATTGTGCAGATCGTTGATGTCCTTGTCGAATCCGGTCCCCTGCATGGTTTCCGATCCGTCAAAAATAAAGATGAGGGTGACGGCGCGCGACTGAGCGATGATCTGGCGCGCGGCGGGCAGGACCTTGTCCAGACGGGGCCGGCTCTGGTAACGCAACTGCGCCAGCCAGGCGGACACGGTTTGGAGGATGGCGTCCTGGTTTTGTTTGGACCAGACCTGCATGGGGAAGCCGGTGCGAAGCTGGGCGTCGTAGGACCAGAGGCCGAAGGTGTCGCCGTCGCGCATCTGCCCCTGCATGTCGGATTTGAGGAGTCCGAGGACGGCTTGCTGGATGCCGTTGGTCATGCGGCGCATGGCGGAGGAAGTGTTGATGATGAAAAGGAACCGGTTTTCCTTCTGGGGCGGAGATTGGGCGGAGGCGGGCGGCGGCAAGGCAAAAGGCAAAAGGCAAAAGGCAAGAACTAATGTCCGGGTCAGGCCGTCCAGGGAACGCGTCCTGTCTCCCGCAACGAGTATGCGCAGCAAAGCCATGCGGCAATTTAATCCGGCCAGGCGCGGGAAACAATGATGAATGCCGGGAAAGTGTTGCTTGATTTTTTGCGGGCGCCGGGGCAGGTTGCAAGGAACCAGAAAGGAAACATTATTTATGGCCATTCAAGCAGTGGATTTAACCCGGCGCGCGCCGCGCAGTCCGCGCGTGCGCCTGGGCGGTTACGTCATCCTCCCCCGCATGCTCGACAAGGGGCGGGCCGCCATTAACAACAAAGCCGGGGAGTATCACTTCAATTGCCCGCTGGATCAGAGGTTTCTGACGTTTGTCGGAATCAAGGCGGAGCCGCTGAAGAAACAACTGGCGCAAGGCAAAGGCGATGGCGAGATTCTCGCCTGGATCGAAGCCAACGCCAAATTCAAACGCTCTCCCGTCGAGATCGCCGGCCCAAACGCGAGGATGTGGGGACCTGGTTCGACTTGCTGGACGTGGATGATTTTGTGACCTTCGGCGGGAAGGCGTAGCCCGCATATTTCCTGGTTCCTGGGTGGCACGGGCGACTCGCCCGTCCCGCCGGGCCACTGGCCCGGCGGAAGGTCGAATGCGACTCTTGGCAAAGGCGTTGCGTCACGACTACAAAACCTGACTCTCGGTTCCGGTCGGCGAGTCGCCGACCGGCACAGGCGGGTCGCCTGTGCCACCCAACCAAAGCGGTGCCCTGTTGGAAACTTCCGGGGCAGGCGTGGAAAGGCGCATTGGAGAACCGCTCACGGTCCCGCCAATTGGCGCAGGTAGTCGAAGGAAAAAATGCCGGTGTTGTGGCCGTCGGCCCAGATGGGCTGGATGGCGTAGCCGCCCACGCTGACGATGCGCAGGAGCTGGAAGGAGCGCGGCGTGAGGGCTTCGTCAGGGCCTTTGTAGAGGTTGCCCATGATGTCGCGCTCGCCCTGGCATCCGGCGCAGGGACAGCGGCGGCGCAAGGATTCCAGGGGAATGAAACTCTCGCGGCCATCGTCCCATTTGATGGCCAGTTCGCCGCCGATTTGCTGGATGTCCGCCGGATGCACCTTTTCAGGTTACGCCCGGCGGCCCGGTTCGTCATCAGGGAAATGGCGGCGATGGCGGCCTCAGCGACGGTCATAGACCGCCGCTACACTGGTTGGTCATCAGGGAAGATGGCGGCGATGGCGGCCTGGATTTCCTCGGCCCTGGCTTTCGGATCGGCGGCGTTTTTGATGGGACGGCCCACCACGATGTAATCGGCGCCATTGCGGAAGGCTTGTTCGACGTCCACGGTGCGTTTTTGGTCGTCCACGGGTTTGTTTTCGACGGGACGAATGCCGGGGCAGACGATGAGGAAATTCCCGCCCAAATGCCGGCGGAGTTTGGGGGCCTCGAGGCCGGAGGAAATGACGCCGTGGCAGCCGAGTTGCAAGGCGCGTTTGGCGCGGGAAAGGACCAGTTTTTCCACGTCGCAGTCAAAACCGAGGTCGTCCAAATCCCCCCGGTCCAGGCTGGTCAGGACGGTGACGGCGAGGATTTTCACCCCGCTGTTTTCGTGGATGGCGGCTTCCAGAATGCGGTCGTTGCCATGCACGGTGGCGAACTCGACTTTTCTGCCGCGCAATTGGGCGATGGCGCAGCGGACGGTTTCGGGAACATCGAAGAACTTGAGGTCCACAAAAACTTTTTTGCCGCGGGCGGCGAGCCAATCAATCAACTCGTAATAACCGCCGGCCATGAAAATTTGCAGGCCCAACTTGTAGAAAAGGACGGAATCGCCCAGTTTTTCGACCCAGAGTTTGGCCTCCCCGACCGTGGAGATATCGAGGGCAAAAATGAGCCGTTCCCGTCTGGGAATGGCCTTTTGAGATAGCATCGTTTGATTCATCGTTTTGCCAGCGCGAAAATTGGGCTGGAACGGCGCGATTGTCAAAGGGAATTGAAACGGCAGGGGCGACGGGTGACCGGGCGGCTCCGGCCAGTGCCGGAAGCGAAACCGCATTGACAATCCGGTGACAAAGTGGCACCATAGAGTCATGGAACATGTCATGGAAGAACCTCGCAAGAGGATTACGGCCCGCGTTTCGGACAGTGTGCGCATGACGCTGGAACAGGCGGCGGAGCTTTCGGGGGCGACCGTCAACCAATTCGTCGTGCAAACCGCGTATCAGGAAGCGCAGCGGCTGATCGAGCGCGAGTCGGTCATCCGGCTTTCGCAAAAGGATGCGCGGAAAGTTCTTTCCCTGCTGGATAATCCCCCGAAACCCAACAAACGTATGAAAGACGCGGTCAAGGCTTTCAAAGGCTCGGTGCGTGCGTAAGATCGAACTGCTGGCGAAATCCCATGACAGGGAGGGATTCGATTGCGGAAGCGAGCCGCTCAATGCGTTTCTCAAGCAAACCGCCCGGCAGCACGCCGCGCGGGGAATTTCACGGACTTTTGTTCTGGTGGAGGAGAACGCTGCCGAGCCAAAACCCATCCTGGGGTTTTTCTCGCTCAATCTCTGTCAGATAAAGTCCGAAATGCTTTCAGCGGCAGAAGCAAAGCAACTGCCGCGGGTCGTTTCCGGGATCAGGCTTGGCCGGTTGGCGGTGGCCAAAAGCCATCAACGACAGGGCATCGGCAAAACATTGCTGGTTGCGGCGATGGGCAAGTTTATGGAAATCTTCAACACAGCCGGGGGGATTGGTCTTTTCGTGGACGCCAAAGACGAGCAGGCAAAACGCTATTATGAGCAGTTCGGTTTTGTTTCCCTGCCCTCAAACGAACTGGAACTGTTTCTGCCGGTGAAGACGATTCAAGAGGCCTTAACGCTTCCATCGCATCCGGGGCAGCAATAGCGGATCTAAGTAATTGATAATTCGGAGGTTGCGAATTTCCGAACGGCATCAAGGCAGGTCCTTTTTCGGCCGGCGCGAGGGGAGGGCCTGGCGATAGACCTGTTCGTAGGCGGCGGCGGTGCGGCTCCAGGAAAAATCCTTGGCCATGCCGTTGCGGCGATATTGATCGAGCAATTCCTTGTCCGCGTAAAGGACCAGGGCTTTGCGGATGGCCTTGGCCAGGGCATGCACGGAGTATTCGCGGAATTTGATGCCGTCGGCCCCGGCGGCGTCTTCGGTCGCATCGGTCACCGTGTCGTCCAGGCCGCCGGTGACGCGGACGATGGGGACGGTTCCATAGCGCAGGCTGTACAATTGGTTCAATCCGCACGGCTCAAAGAGCGAGGGCATGAGGAAGAAATCGCAGGCGGACTCGATGCGGTGGGAAAGGGTGGTGTCGAAACCGATTTTGACGGCGCATTTGCCGGGGTGGCGGAGGGCCAGCTTGCGATAGCCGCGCTCGTACTCGCGCCCGCCGCTGCCGAGCAAAATGAACTGCATGTCGGCGGCCAGCATCTCCTCCAGCGCGCCCAACTGGATGTCCACCCCTTTTTGCTCCGCCAGACGCGCCACGGTGCCAAACAGGGGGACTTCGGCCCGGACGGGCAGCCCCAGCTCCTCCTGCAATTCGGTCTTGTTGCCGGTTTTGCCCCGCAAATCATCGGCGGTGTAAGAGTGGCTGAGATGCGGGTTGGCTGAGGTTGTCCATTCGTCGTAGTCCACGCCGTTGAGAATTCCCGCCAGCGCGTCCTGCCGCCGGCGCAAGACGCCGTCCAGCCCGCAGCCATATTGCTCGGTGGTGATTTCGCGGGCGTAGCGGGGGCTGACTGTGGTGATGATGTCGGCGTAAGCGATGCCCGCCTTAAGGCAACTCATCCCACCGTAGAATTCCAGTCCGCCGGGTTGAAAAAAGCCGGAGGGCAGGTTGGTGAGGGCGAACTTTGCGGCGGGGAAAATTCCCTGGTAGGCCAGGTTATGAATAGTCAGGCAGACCGGCGGCGCGGAGGCCCAGCCGCCGCGCAACTTCTCGTCCGCGACCAACGCCGCGACCAGGGCGGCCTGCCAGTCGTGGACATGGAGCACCTCCGGCTGCCAGGGCAGATAGCGGGCCAGGTTGAGCACGCATTTGGAGAAGAAAATAAAACGCTCGGCGTTGTCGGGATAATCGGCGCCCTGTTCGGAATATAATTCCGCGCGGTCATAGAAGGGCGGGTGATCAATGAAATAGATGACCGGGCCGCCGGCCAGATGGCGCGCGCAGACTTTGGCCTGGACCCGTTCGGCGCCCATCGCCAAATCCAGATCCCAGTCCAGGGGCTGCATATCGGGAAAACGGGCGCGAATGCCGCGATAAAGCGGCGTGACCACCCCCACCTGATGTCCGGCGCGCCCCAGGAACTTGGCCAGAGCGCCGGCCATGTCGGCCAGGCCGCCGGACTTGGAGTAAGGATCCACCTCACTGCTGGCGAGCAAAATCTTCATGGGGCAATGGCCATGTGATGGGAAAGATCGGACGGATCGGACGGATCGGACGGATCGGTCCGATCGGTCCGATCGGTCCGATCCGTCCGCTCCGGCAGAGGGGACGAAACAAGGTTGCGGCCTGGGCGCTCATTCCATTTTGGCGGCGCCTAGGCCGGCGGCGGCGAGATGCGGCCGGTTTTCAGCCACGGCTGCAAGGCGGGTGGAATGAGGACGCTGCCGTCGGCCTGCTGGCACGTTTCCACCAGGGCCACAAAAAGGCGGGCCAGGGCGGTGCCGCTGCCGTTGAGGATATGCGGGTATTTGTTTTCGCCGGTTTCGGTTTTGAAACGCAAATTCATGCGGCGCGCCTGGAAATCCTCGCAATTGGAGCAACTGGAGACTTCCAGGAACTGCCCCTGTCCCGGCGCCCAGACTTCGATGTCGTAGGTCCATGCGCTGGCAAAACCCAGGTCGCCGGTGCAAAGCTGGACCACGCGGTAATGCAGGCCCAGGAGTTGCAGGACCCGCTCGGCATCGGCGACCAGCTTCTCCAGCTCCTCGTAACCGTTTTCCGGACGCGTGATCTTGATCAGTTCCACCTTGTCAAATTGGTGGACGCGGATCATGCCGCGCGTGCCGACGCCCGCCGCCCCCGCCTCGCCGCGAAAACAAGGGGTGTAGGCGCAATAATAAAGCGGCAGCCGGCTTTCCGGCAGAATTTCGTCGCGGTGGATGTTGGCCACGGGGGTCTCGGCCGTGGGGATGAGAAACAGCTTTCCCAGCGTGGCGGCGTCCACGCCTTCCTGGACGGCATAGTATTGGTCGGCAAACTTGGGGAACTGGCCGGCGCCGGTCATGCAGGCGGCGTTGACGAGAAAGGGCGGGGAAACCTCGGTGTAGCCGTGGCTGCCGGTGTGCAGTTCGAGGAGGAACTGAATGAGCGCGCGCTCCAGCCGCGCGCCCCAGTTGGTGTAGAGCAGGAATCCGCTGCCGGAGATCTTGGCGGCGCGGGCGAAATCCACCAGCCGGAGGGACTCGCACAATTCGACATGGGTTTTGGGCTTGAAATCAAACTCAGCCTTTTTGCCCCAGACGCGCACCTCGACATTGTCCGCGGCGGAACGGCCGATTTTCACGCCGGCATGGGGGAGATTGGGCAATTGCAGGAGCAAGGCGTCGCGCATCTGTTCGACTTCCGCGACGGCCTTGTCCAGGTTGGCGATGTTCTTGCCCATCCGGACGGAGTCGGCTTTTTTGGCTTCGGCTTCCGCCGCTTTTTTTTGCGCCATGAGCGCGCCGATCTCCTTGGAGATACGATTGCGGGAGGCTTTCCATTGCTCGGCCTGCGTTAGAAAATCGCGGCGTCCCGTGTCATGACGAAGAATCTGTTCAATTTTGGCCTCATCCCCCGCGCCCCGCGTGGCGAGGCGCTGGCGGACGGTGTCAGGTTGTTCGCGAATCAATTTGATATCAAGCATCGGCGGATTATAGGGGGCGGGAAATGGAAGTTCAAAGAGCAAAGTTGGCCCGGCGGTCAAAGGGGAATGGCAAAAAAAGGTTGTCAACCGGCGGTTTCCTGTGAAATGATGTCCGGCCAATGCCAGGCCGGAACAGGCCGGGTTTTGCAACCGCCTGTGAAGCTGAAAATCAGAAATGTCCTCCGCCAACCTCATCCCGTTTGAATCCGCCGCCACCCTCCCCGCGCTGTGTCCGCGATATTGCGAATAAAATTAGATGACGCCCGCCGCATCGCCGGCATCGTCTGGCGTGAGAATGTCGCGCGCCCACGACAGCAGACCGGCGGCGGCGGCGTTTACCACACGTTCAACGAGTGGCACCTGGGGGACAATTTGGTCCATCTTAATTTCCTGCGGCGGCTGGCCGTGGAGCATCCGAGCTGCCAGTTCGTTCACGCTTGCAGAGCGGAGTACCACGAGCAACTCAAACCGGTCGTTTGGCCTCTGGCGAACGTGAAGATCGCGCCCCTCAAAGGCCGGAATCCCAACGGGGTTGACGCCTGGAGGAATCATGGCGCCTGGTCGCTGCGCGGCTCTTACGACGCCCAAAGCCCGCTGCGACTGCACTGGGTTGAGTTTTACATCGAGTTTTTCGCCGATTTGGCGCGGCGAATGGGGCTGCCGACACCCATCCATTCCAGAGAGGATCTTCTGTTCGATTACCCGGCGATCCGGGACGACACCGCTCTGCGCGGCCACTGGGACGTTCTGGTCTGCAACAACAGCGGTTTCAGCCGGCAACTGCGCGGATGGAAGGAGGGGGATTGGGACGACATTATAGGCAGGCTCCTCAAGACAGGGCGCACGGTGGTCTGCACGCAACCCTCGAGGACGCGGGTTGCCTGCACTTGGGACCACCGAATCAGCGTGACGGGCGTGGGGAACATTTCCACCCATGCGGATAAGATCATCGGATGCCCCTGCGGCCCGATGTGGCCGACCTTCAACATCTGGAACCGGCAAAACCCCCGGATCGTGGTGCTGAGCAAAGAAACGGTGAACCTGGGGGCGCAGACCCGGCACGCCAGGAGCAAGAGCGAAGTCTTGGGGATCCTGCAGGCGGATGGGTGGATTTGACGGTTGACTTGGAACAAAGGCTTGGGTTTAATGTGTTGCATTAAGGGCAGACAACGATGACAAAACAGATTGATTACAGACCGCTCATACGGCGGATGGTGGAGATAGACTACCGCTACAAACACCGGCATTTGCCGGGGTCGCTGAGCGCCATCCGCATCATCGCGGACATTTATTCGGCGATGGATCTGGAGCATGACGTCTTCATTCTCAGCAAGGGTCATTCCTGCGCCGCTCTCTATGCGGTCTTGGAATCCTACGGCATGAAGCCGGACGTCACGCTGGTTCACCCGGAGCGCGACTTGGCCAACGGGATTCAGATCACGGCCGGGAGCCTGGGCCACGGCCTGCCCATCGGGGTGGGCATGGCGTGGGCGATGAAGCTGCGCCAGGAACCGGGCCTGGTGCATGTGCTTCTCGGCGATGGGGAATGTCAGGAAGGGACCACCTGGGAGGCTCTGCATTTGGCGGCGCGTCTGCGGCTTCAGGGAAAACTCATTGTCCATCTCGATCACAACGGGTATCAGGGCAGTGACGCGCTGGTGTTCGACGGCACGGAGGCCATGAAAGTCATTTACCCGATTCAGGATCACCACACCCGGAAGGGCGCGGGCATCAAAATGTTCGAGGACAACCCGGTCAAGAGCGTCCACTTGGTCACGGATGCCGATTACAAAGCGATTCTGAAGGAACTGGAGGATGAACTTCCCGACAGGATGGAAGACAAGGTTGCAGCGGAGGCAAAACCATGAGATGGACCTTCGGACTGGCGATGTACGAACTTGCCAAACGCGACAAGCGGGTGATTCTGCTCATGGGCGACGTGGGCGCCGGGTTGTTCCTCAAGCTCAAGACGGACATGCCCGACCAATACATCAATATCGGCCTCTGCGAGCAGGCGACCGTGAGCCTGGCGGCGGGGATGGCGATGCGCGGGTTGCGCCCCGTCGTTTATACGATCATGCCTTTCATCCTGGAGCGGGCGTTTGAGCAGATCAAGCTGGATGTCAACCAAATGCGCCAGCCGGTCGGATTGGTCGGCTATTCCGATGACACAGCCGGGCCGACCCATTGCGAACTGGACGCGAAGGTGTTAATGGGCTTGTGCCCGAACATTACCAGTTGGTTCCCTCAAAAAAAGGAGGAAGTGACCTCAATAATGAGCGCAATCAATGTGGACGCGCCCTGGTTCCTGTGCCTGAAACCTGAATCCAAATGAAAGCCGCCGTTTTGACAGAATTGAACGCCCCCCTGGTCGTCACGGACATTGCCATGCCGGAATCGCTCGCCTACGGCCAGGTCGCGGTGAAGATTTTAGCCAGCGGCATCTGCGGCGCGCAATTGCAGGAAATCCGCGGCGAGAAAGGCAATGCCCCGTTCCTTCCGCACTTGCTCGGCCACGAAGGCTGCGGCCTGGTGGAAAGCATCGGCGAAGGGGTAACGCGAATCAAGCCGGGCGACAAGGTGGTGCTGCATTGGCGCAAGGCCGCCGGAATCGAAGCGGCCTGTCCGACCTACGGCTGGTGGAAAAAACCAGCCGCGGCGGCCTCCGGCCGGGAGATGTCACGGCATCCGGTCGGCGGCGGGCGCGTCACCACTTTCAGCGAATATGCGGTGGCCAGCGAGAACCGGTTGACGCCCGTCCCGCAGGACACGCCGGTGGAACTGTGCGCGCTGCTGGGCTGCGGACTCTCCACCGCGCTGGGAACCATCGAGAGCGAGGCCGCGGTCAAGTTCGGGGAAAGCGTGCTGATCGTGGGCGCGGGCGGATTGGGTTGCAACCTGATCCGATGCGCCTGCATGGCCAAAGCCAGCCCGGTGGTGGCGGTGGATATTCACGCCAACAAGAAGCGCGTCGCGCTCTCGCTGGGCGCAACCCGTTATGTGGACAGCAGCAAGGACGATTTGTCGAAGATCGGAAAATTCGATGTCGTCATAGACACGGCCGGCGCCGGGGACAGCATGGAGAAGACGCTGCCGCTGCTCAATCCATCCGGGCGCTTCATCATGGTGGGCCAGCCCGGGCCGGGAAAGGCGGTTTCCATGACCAATGCCCGCCACATGTTCGAGGGGGAAGGAAAGACAATCAAAGCGACCCAGGGCGGCGGGTTCCGGCCGGAATTGGACATCCCGCGCTACGTCCGCATGTGGAAAGCGGGCGTGCTGAACATTGACGGCATCATCACGGCCCGGCTGCCGTTGCGCCAGGTGAACAAAGGGATTGACCTGGTGAAAGCCGGCAAGGCGAGCCGGGTTTTAATTGACATGACCATCTGACCCGCGGCGGACCCTTCATGGGCTTGGCTCAAAGAAGTTCCCCCGCCGCCTATTTATTCCCAGGCCCGCCGGCCCATTTCCGGCTGTAAATGACATAGTTGGTTGCCGGGATGGCATGCACCTCATAGCGGTTGGCAAATTCGTCCAGGTACTTCACCACATCCGGGTAATAGGGAGAGTAGTCATCCCAAATAATAGTTCCGCTGGCCGAAAGAATCCGCAGGGCGTTTTCGGTGTCCTTTGTCACCACAGGCAGGCTGTGTCCGCCATCCACCACGGCCAAATCCACATTCGTCACGCACTTCTCGGCGCGGTAGGTCATGGAATCATCCCGGATCTGCACAATGCGGGCGGAATAGGGCGACCGCAGAAAAGCCTCGCCCACACGAAAACGGCTCTTGGCGATATGGTTCTTGTCGCCCCGGTTCAGCTCCGGCACCGACTCGGACGCGGCTTGGTCTGGCAGATCCATCGTGTAAATGCGACAGTCCGGGGACGTGTTCGCCGCCATGGTCAGAGCGCCCACGCCGAGGTAAGTGCCAAATTCAAAAATCGTTCCCGGCTGCAGCGCCTTGACCAGCGCCCCCATCGCGTAATAAAATTCCAGAATCGCCACATCCCCGAACTGGGTGAGCGGACCCGGAATGGAGACCGAATCCACGCCCGGAACACCCAGCTTCTGGAACAGATCGGGCCAGGGCAGCGGACAGATCTTGGCTCGGGAATGAAATCGCAATCTCCTGCACCAATCGCAGGCCAGGATGGATGCCCGCGTTCTTTGCGGGCTAAGGCGATCCAGAAAAAGCACTTGAGCAAGATCGCGCAACGTGACCACGACATCGGAAATACTCTCCGGCATGAGCCACCACTATAAGGAATCGGTCCGCATTTCAACACAATTGTTCGGCCACAGCAGCATTCGGGCCCATTCCACTTTTTGGGGTTCCCCTCTTCATCTTGCTCCTAATCTTAATCTCATCTCCCTCCTGCGTACTGATTAGGAGCAAGATTAAGATTAAGAAAGAAAACCCCAAAATAGTTTGTCCGGTCCGGGCAAAAACAGGCATCTATTAGTGAATGCAAGAAATGGACGACATCGCGCTCCTGCGCCAATTCGCGGCGGACCGGTCTGAAGCCGCCTTCGACCAACTGGTCTCGCGCCACGCCGGTTTCGTCCATTCGGCGGCCTTGCGCCAAGTGCGCGATCCGCAATGGGCCGCGGAAATCACCCAGGCCGTGTTCCTGATCCTCGCCCAAAAGGCCGCCCGCATTTCGGACAAGACCATCCTCACCGGCTGGCTCTTCAAAACCACTCGCTTTGTCGCTCTTGCCCAAGTGCGCGCCGAGGCCAAACGACGCCAGCATGAACAGGAGACCCAAATGCACACCCGACTTCAAACCGAACCTTCCTCGGGCGCCGGGGACCCAGCCTGGGCGGAACTCGCCCCCCTGCTCGACCAGGCCCTGGCGCAACTGGGCGAAACCGACCGCCAGGCCGTGCTGTTGCGGTTCTTTGAGAACAAGAGCCTCGCCGAAGTGGGAAACAAGTTGGGCGCCGGCGAAGACACCGCCCGCAAACGTGTCAGCCGCGCCCTGGAAAAACTGCGCAAGTTCTTCGCCAAACACCGCGTTTTCTATTCGGCGGCAATCATCGCCGGGGCGATTTCTGCCAACGCCATCCAGGCCGCCCCGGCAAGGGTGGTGGCGGCAATTCCCGCCATGGCTGTCCAGGGTTCGGCCATTTCGATTTCCACCCTAACCCTTGTGGAGGAGGCATTAAAACTCATGGCTATTGCAAAATTAAAGGCCGCGGCGCTCGTCGCGGCCGCGGCCGTTCTGGCCGCCGGCGGCGCCGTTGTCGTCAACAGGGTCGTCGCCCAGGAGAATCAAACGCTGAGGCGGCAGACGGCTCAATCAGCCCCGCTTCCGGCGGCAACGCAACTGAATTCCAATGTCGCAGTCCCAACCAGCGCCCAAACGTCCCTTTCCGAACAAGAAGTGCGTGAACTTGCCAGGTTGCGGGATGACGCAGGCAGGCTGCGCCAGCAAATCAACGATATGGCCAGAGCACAGTCCGGCGGCAATTCTCCCGTCACTGATGAATCTGTCTGGCTCATTAATAACTCGCAAGAGTTGGGAGCGCTCCCGCCGACTTTCATTCTGCGCCCGACGCACTTTGCCAACTTTCGCGGAGGAGGTGGGGGAGGTGGTTCTGGAGGAGCAACGAGCGCGGGCAGAGAAATGCAAATCCTTTTTCGTGACATTTCCTTCGCTCGGCTTATGGCCATGGCGTTCGGTGGGGATGTCAGCAGGGTGGATTCTCCGCCCGGCGCGCCCACCGGCGGCTTCGATCTCCTCATGACCGGCCCGGAGGCGACCAAAGAGAAATTGCAGGCCGAGATCAAACGCCAGTTGGGCTACGTCGCGCACGTCGAATCCCGCCCCACGGATGTCCTCCTGCTCTCTCTCATCCAAACAAACGCGCCCGGACTTCAGCCCAGCATGGCAGAGACCGGAAACATCGGCGCCGGCGGCCGGAGTGGCGCCGGCGTCGGCTCGATAGCAATCTCCTCACGCCACGGATCCGTGTCCTCCGTGGTAAGGATGCTGCAGCCCCACTTCCATCAGCCCATTCTTGACCGAACCGGTCTGACTGGGAGTTACGACATTTCATTCAATGTTGCCTGGGAGGCTGGCAGGCCGCAAAGCAATGCCATCAGCCAGGCGTTGACCACGCAACTCGGCCTGGCGCTCGCACCCGGCAGTGAACCAATGGATCATCTCATCGTGGAAGCGGATAAGGAGACGGCTCAATTAAGTCCGCTCCAGACGGGAAACCAACAGCCTTCGGATGTCAAAGTTCCTACCAGCCCCACAAGCCCGCTTTCAGAGCAACCAGTGCTTGAACTCGCCCGGCTGCGGGCCGAGGTGGGCAGGCTGCGCCAGCAAAGCAACGATTTGGCCCAGGCACGGTTCAGCGGCAATCCACCCACCACTGATGAATCTGTCTGGCTCATCGAAAACCCGAAAGACTTGGAATCGCTCCCGCCGGCTTTTATTCTCCGACCTACGCAATTTGCCCATGGTGCTGGAATACTCAGGCAAGGAAGCCAAATCCTCGCTCGTAAGATTTCCTTTGCCGCCCTTATGGCCACGGCGTTCGAGATGGATACGAACAAAGTGATCTCTCCGCTTGGCGCGCCCACCGGCGGCTTCGATCTCCTCCTGACCGGCCCGGAGGCGACCAAAGAGAAATTGCAGGCTGAGATCAAACGCCAGTTGGGCTGCGTCGCGCGCGTCGAAACCCGGCCCACGGATGTCCTCCTGCTCACTCTCATCCAAACAAACGCGCCCGGGCTGCAGCCCAGTCATGCGGCCCCCGGAGCACCCGGAGGTGGAGGCTTTGTCGGCGGTTCGCCCGCGATTATGAGCAATTGGCCCATAGCCGCCCTGATCCAGAGAATGAAGCCCCAATTCCAACAAACAATTCTTGACCGAAGCGGTCTGACTGGACGTTATGACATTTTGCTCCCCGTTGCCTTGTTGAGCGGCAGGCTGCAGAGCGACGGCATCATCCGGGCGTTGACCCCGCTCGGTCTGGCGCTCATTCCCAGCCGCGAGCCGCTCGATTTTCTTGTTGTGGAAGCCGACAAGGGGAATTGAGCCGCCCGGTTTTGCGCCGCCGCCCCGTCTCGTCGGGGCGGCGTCCCGGCAGTTGCTTCCAACTGCTTTCCCCTCATTTCAGCCCCATCACCAGCAGGATCAAATCGAGCACGAAAAGCACCACGATGATGATTTCCAGAGTGAGCATCCAGCGGTTGATCCGGTCCTGGTTGAGCAGTTGGTAGAGGTCGTCCAGGGTCTTGAGCTTTTCATCAATGGTGCGGTGCCAGTCGGCCAAATGGAACCGGGCGGAAATGTTCTGGTAAATGCGCGCCAGATGCCAGTCGCCGAAGAACTTGGTGATGTTGGAAAGCTCGTCGCTGAAGCGGGCCAGGTCCAGGCGGATTTCCCGCAGTTCCCGCATGACCGCGCCGCGGGCGCGGCTGGCGGGCCGCGCCAAGTCGCGGTAGGAACGCTCCAGGGCGGTGTCGAGCAGCCGGTCGTAGGCCTCCAGCTCGGCCAACTGCAGGTTGGCCAGTTCCAGGACGTGGAGGATTTCATCCAGTTGATGCGGCTCCTGCACGGCCAGGGCCGCGTCCCAATCCAGCACCGTCAGGTCGTTTTGGTAGTAGCTCAGGTAGCGGTCGGTGGATTCCTTGGCCTCCTGCCGCGAAAGCTGGCCGATGTCCGATTCCTGGGTCAGGAGCGCCGCCACCTCGCGCCGGTGCTGGGCCAGCCAGTCCTCCGCGCTCAACGGCCGCCCGTCCTCCGCCGCCAGGGGAGAGTCAATACAAAAAACGGTGTAAGCCTCCTCGTCCGCCAGTTGCGGGGCCGGCCGGATCAAGTAACGGGCCAGTTCCTGCCGGGCTTCCTCGGCCAGTTGCCGGACCTCCTGCTGCAGGGCGCCGTTGGAGAATTCCAGGTCGTGATAAACCACCAAGTCCTCGATGGAGGAAACGACAAACGGCACGGAAACCGTCACGCTCAACGCCCCCACCGGCAGCAACTTCACCGTCCGCTCCACCCGCGCCGGCCCGTGCGGGCCGATTCGTTCCATCGGCGGCAGGCGGATCATTTGCGGGCGGAAAAAGAACAGATGGCGCGGGCTGCGTTTGCTGGCGTCCACCGAGAATTGCGCCATCGGCTGGCCGAGCAGTTCATGGACGGGCAGACGTTTCATTTCGTAGGCCACGTCGAAGGCGTACATATAGACCACGCGCCCGGAGTAACTCTTGACCCCGCGCGATGGCTCCGCCGCCCTGGCCGGTTCCTGAAGGGAAGAACCCATGCTGTAATCTAGCCCGCCGCCCCCCGAATGTCCACGCGCTGTTGCGGCCGGCCCCGCCCCCGGATTGACCCTGAAAACGATGCGCGCGAAGGGAAAGCGGGCGGCCCGCCGGCGCTCCGCCGGCCTCGTGCCCTTCGTGGCTCCATTCCGCCCTGTCCTCCGCCACCCCGCCGAAGGGCGGAGCAGAGGCAGGACGGCTTTGCCACGGCTGCCGCCGCATTCGGTTTTTGGGAGCGTCTAAAGAGTTGCGCTCGCGGCGGGGGTGGTGTTCAATGCGGCTCACTATGAGCGCAACGCATCCTTTCACAACGACGGCGTTTGAGGTGGCCGGCTACCGCGTGGTCAAAAACTTTGGGGTGGTGCGGGGGATCGTGGTCCGGTCCCGCTCGGTGGTGGGCAACATCGGGGCCGGCATCCAGAGTCTGTTCGGCGGCAACATCACCATTTACACCGAGCTGTGCGAGCAGGCGCGGGACGAGGCGTTTCGGGAGATGATTACGCACGCCAATGCCCAGGGGGCCAATGCGGTGATCGGCGTCCGTTACGACGCCACTGAAATCATGCAGGGGATCACCGAGGTGCTCTGTTACGGGACCGCCGTGCAGGTGGAGCCGGTTCACAGTTGAGGGTTTTATCAAATGGCAGACCATTGACAATCCATGATGGATAATTCGATATGTCCGGACACAGCCGATGGGCCAAAGTGAAGCATTTTAAGGGCGCGATTGACGCCAAGCGGGGGAAGGTTTTTTCCAAGCTGGGCAAGGAAATCACCATCGCCGTCAAACTGGCGGGGAGCGATCCGGAAATGAATCCGCGCCTGCGCATGGTGCTGCTCAAGGCCCGCGCCGCCAACATGCCGCATGACAACATCGAGCGGGCCGTCAAAAGAGGGGCCGGGGATGGCGCCGCGATCAATTACGAAGACCTGACCTACGAGGTTTATGGCCCGCACGGCGTGGCCATCCTGGTGGAATTGAGCACCGACAACCGCAACCGCACGGCGTCGGAAATCCGCAGTCTTCTCACCAAAAACGGCGGCAGCATTGCCGGCGCCGGCTCGGTCGCCCGGCTTTTTCAAAGGAAGGGCCAGATCATTGTGGCGCGCGAGGCGGCGGAGGAAGACCCGTTGATGGAGGCGGCGCTGGAGGCCGGGGCCGAGGACTTCAAGACCGACCCGCAAGGCTACGAAATTCTGACCGAGGCCGGCCGCTTCGAAGCCGTTCACAAGGCCATTGAGGGCAAGGGCATCAAGCCCGCCGCCGCGGAAGTGACGTGGGTTCCCTCCATGACGGTTCCATTGTCCGCCGGCAAAGCGGTGGAAGAAGTGACCCGGTTGCTGGACATATTGGAGGAACATGACGACGTCAAAGACGTCCATTCCAACGCGGAGTTTCCGGAGTGAGACGGGCGCGGTTTGGCAAGTTCCGTAAAAAGCGGGAACTGGGGCGGCTCCGGCCTCGCGGGCCGGGGCCGGAGTTTTGGAGTGCGGAAGAGGGTTTTGAGGATGGAAATCAGTGAGTCAGTGTTTTGGGGTTGGACGCAGGAGTTGAAGGAGTTGGCTGACTTTTTCCTGGGCGGATCGGGAAAGGACGCGGCGGACCAAATTTTCCAAGGGGCCGCGCCGGTGGAAACGGACGTTTTCGGAGAGCAATTGGACTTGCCCGGGACTGAGCCGCCAGCCGGAGGCGCCACAGAGTTCCAGGATGTGGGGGATGGTGTTGCCCTTGGGAATGGCAAAAACGTGGTCGTGCCGCAGACACCAGTTGATGGCCACCTGGGCGATGGTTTTGCCGGTCTCGCGGGCGACTTGGGAAAGAACGCCGTTGGGGTCTTTTTGCCTCAGGAAGGGCAATCCGCGCGCCAGCGGACTATAGGCGATGACGCTGATTCCAGATTGGTGACAATAAGAAAGGAGGCCGGGCTCCACGGACCGCTCGGTCAGGTTATAGAACATCTGGTTGGCGGCAATGCGATGCTTCCTCATGGCTTTCTGCGCCTCCAGCAAGTCGGGCAGATAGAAGTTGCTCACGCCGATAAAGCGCACCTTGCCGGCGTCCACCAGGTCTTCCATGGCCCCCATGGTTTCCCCGATGGGCGTGGTGGTGTCGGGGGCATGCACATAATAAAGGTCAATCCTGTCGGTTCGCAAAGCCTGGAGGCTGCGGTCGGCGGCGGCCAGCAGATCGGCGCGCCGGAGATGGTTGTGGGACACTTTGGTGGCCAGAAACACGCGGTCGCGGATGCCCTGCAAAGCCTGGCCGACGAGCGGCTCGGTGTCATAGGCCTCGGCGGTGTCAATGAACAAGGCCCCGGCCTCGAATCCCTTGAGCAACGGGGCGATGTCGCCCTTGTAATTGTAGGTTCCCAGACCGATCTCCGGCACGGAGATTCCGGTTTGGCCCAGTTGTTTTAAAATCATAGCTTGAGCGGGGCGGAGTATGCGCCGGGGAAACCGGAAATGCCAGACTTGAAACAAGACGGTTTGGCAAGTTGGATGTTGGCTTTGGCCGGGATTGGCTTATGCTTGCCGGCCACGAAATGAACGAGACTCACACTGAAATTGGGGGAAGATTCCGGGGCGGCAGTTTGCTGGCGCTGCTGGCCATCCTTTTTGCGGCGCTTTCCATCTTGTGTCATCAGGCCTACCAGCCGCACACGGCGATGTGGGCCAATGACAGCCAACTGGGCACGCTCACAGACACCTCGGTCCACACCCACCCATTGCTCCAGGGCATTTTTACGGGGGCGTGGGCGGATATGTGGTGGATCGGCTTTGAAGCTCCCGCCGCCTCGCCCACCGTGGGCATGATTCTGCTGGCGGCGACTTCGCCGGAGATGTACCTGAAGATCCTCACGCCGTTCAGCATGTTGCTGCTGGGATTCAGCGCCTGGGTTTTGTTCCGGCAATTGAAGTTTGCGCCGATGGTATGCGTCCTGGGAGGGGTGGCGGCGGGCTTGAACATGCACTGCTTCTCCAACGGTTGCTGGGGATTGGGAGGGTGGAACACGGCCATTGCCATGATCTTCCTGGCGGTGGCGGCCTTGGTGACCGATTCCATCCGCCAATTCTGGATCAGAGCCATTCTGGCCGGGCTGGCGGTCGGCATGTCGGTCATGGAAGGATATGACAGCGGGGCCATCTTAAGCGTTTATGTCGGGATTTTCACGGTGTTCTTCTGTTGGATCACCGAGTCCACCGTGCCAAAAAGGATGATCAAAAGCGTCCAGGTCGGGGCGTTGGTGGTGTTGTTTGCCGGGCTGATTTCCTGCAGCACTCTTTACACTCTGGTGGGGACGCAAGTCAGCGGCGTCGCCGGGATGGGACAAACCGCCGAGGAAAAACAAAGGCGCTGGCCCGAAGCCACAATGTGGAGCCTTCCCAAGCTGGAAACCTTGCGCGTCATTATTCCCGGAATTTTCGGCTATCGCCTGGACGAATTCAGCACCCCTCCGGATCCCCTTTCCGTCTCCTGGGGCCAAATGGGGGGCTGGCCGGAAAAATTCTTGGAGGGGTTGTCGGACAAATCCTCCGCTTACTGGGGCAGGGTTGGGGAAGACCCGGCGATCGCCAATCTGGAAAGCAGCAATCCTACGGTGCGCGCCGCCGCCATCGCCGCTTACACAGATAACGCCGAATATATTGATGCCATGCGCAGCGACAATCTGGATCGCCGCACGCAGCTTGTGGACTCCGTCAAGTCACAAACGCAGCGCCGCCATTCCGGCAACGGCGAATACGCCGGCGTCCTGACGGCTTTATTCGCCATTTTTGCCCTGGTCAATTCCTTTCGGGGAAAAACATCGCCGTACACCTTGTTGGAGCGCCGCATGGTCTGGTTTTGGGGACTGGCCACGCTGTTTTCCCTGATGGCGGCCTGGGGGCGGTTCTCGTTTCTTTACGCCCTGCTTTACCAGTTGCCGGGTGTCTCCAGCATTCGCAATCCGATCAAGTTCATGCACGCCTTCGTCATCACCTGGGTCATCCTGGCCGGATTCGGCCTGGAAGCCTTTTCTCGTTGTTACCTGCGAAGCCCGGCCAAACCCGCCGCGGCCGCGCCACCGCGCCCGCCCAATGGCTGGTGGCAGAAACTCACGCTCTTTGACAAGGGCTGGTTCCTCGGATTGCTTCTGGCCGTGGCCGGGAGCTTGGTGGCTTATCTGAATTATGCGGGGTCCAAGCCAGACCTGGTCAAATACCTCATGCACCAGTTCAACGCGCCGCAGGAGGAAAGGATGTCGAGAATTGCCGACTTTTCCATTGCGGAAGCCCGTTGGTTTGTCTTCTTGTTCGTTCTCTCCGCCGGCGTCGTCCTGAGCGCGGTGGCGGCGGTTTGGGCCAAACGCTGGACCTGGGCGCCCTGGACCTTGCTGTGCGGCATCATGGTTTTTGACCTGAGCCGGGCCGATTTGCCCTGGGTCCGCTATTTCAATTACGACCAGAAGTATTCCATGAACGAGGTCACGCAAGTTCTCATGGACAAACCCTACGAGCACCGGGTCGTGGCCCGCCTCAACCCGCGCGGCGGCTACGATCTTCCCGGCGAAGCGAATTTCGGGGCCGTCATCCATTGGTGGATTGAAAATGATTTTCCCTACCACGACATTCAATCTCTGGAAATAGACCAAATGCCGCGCCCGCCTCTCCTGGACCTGGCTTATTTGAGCGCCTTCCCCTACCGCGGGGACTTCTACTACAGCATCGGAGGTTCCGCGGCGTTTTCAGCGGACGAAATCAAGGATTTGCCGAAATTGGTCAACAGATGGAGGCAGCAGTCCGATCCAGTTTCCGCCTTTCTGTGGCAGGGATTGACAAACTCGGAGCAAGCATGGCTGGCGACCAATCAGCCGTCGGGGCCAAATTCAAACCGGGTTCAGGAGGTGGTGGTTCAAGCTCTGAACAAGATCATTGGAGGACGGCCCATCTACGAACCCGGGCGATTCCAAGGCATCGCCTTGCGGCCGGAAACCAGCTACATTATGCAGCAAACATTGGCAAGCCCCATCGTGGCCTACCTCAACCGCTTTCTTCTCGAAGACGCCTATCCGCTGGAGTTGTCGAGGGACCACATTGGGCCGGCCACGCGGTTGTGGCAGCTCACCAACACCCGCTACCTCCTTGCCGCCGCGGCCCTGTTGCCGGCCTTGAACGAAATCGGCGACCCGCAGCATCACTCCTTCCGGATTGTCAAACAATTCAACCTGCTCCCAAAGCCCGGATACACCTTCACTCAAACCCCTGGCCTGACCAATGTCGCCGACGCCGGCGATCTCAACCCGCAAATCGCCGACAAGGGCAATTGCGCCTTGATCGAAAACACCAATGTCCTTCCCCGCGCCAAGCTCTACCCCTACTGGCTGACGCCTCCAAACGACCAAACCGCCTTGCGCGCCTTGACCGCCCCGCAATGGGATCCGGCCCAATCCGTATTGGTTTCGAGCGACACCCCCGTTCCGCCGCCGTCGGCGGCTCCCGGGACCGAGCCTGGCGCCGTCCGCATCACCTCCTACCGCCCCAAGGACATCCAACTCCAAACCAGCGCCAAGACCTCCTCCGTTCTTCTCTACAATGACCGCACCTCCCGCGACTGGCGGGTGTGGGTGGACGGAAAAAAATCCCAGCTCCTGCGCTGCAATTACATCATGCGCGGCGTTTTCGTTCCCGCCGGCGAGCACGCCGTCCAATTTCGGTACGAGCCGACCCTGGTCCCGCTCGGCATCACCCTTTCCGCGTTTGTGGTGGGAATCCTGCTCGCCGTCTATTTGCTTTGCGGGAGAATCCTGCTCGCCGCCAATTGGATTTGGTCCCGCCTGGCTGGAAAACCCCCGTCCAAAACCGCGTAAGACAGGAGGGGAAGCCGGGTCAGATCAGCCGGGAACAGGCTTGAGGCAGGCGGCGCAGTTTGCGCGCCGAATAAAGTTCCTTGAAGCTCGCCGCTATTCCATTAAAGCACCCATCGCTCCAACGGTTTTCCAAGGGCCGCAAATCTCAGCATAAGTCTTTGGGCCTCTTCCTGGTTTCGCAGCTCGCTGCCATGCCACTCCACCAAGATTCTCGTGATCTTGGCCAAGGCCGCCGGAGATTCCAACAAATCATTGAGAATGCCGTATTCGGAGCCTTCGCAGTCCAGCTTGACCAGCGCGCGATCTTCAGGGCCGATGTGGTTGAGAATGATATCTGAACACCTGGCGGTGATGATCTGGACACTGTAACCGGACTCCTTGTTGGGCACCACAAAATCACCGACCAAGGAGTCGCCGCGCGGGTCAACCTTTTCATAAAACCTGGCGAGACCCCCTTTTTCAGCCAGCCCGAACGGGCAAATTCGAATGTCGTATCGGGCGGCGTGTTTGGCAGCCGTTTGGAGAAGCCCGGCCAAATGGCGTGGAGAGGGTTCAAAACACCAAACGGTCCAGCCGTTGTAATCGGCGGTTTGATTCAGAAAATCGGCAAAGGTCTGGCCTGCGTTGGCGCCAACATCAAAAAAGTGGTTCATAGATAAGCCCAAAGAATGCAAAGCCCGCCCACGATGAGCCTATATGATCTGACTCCGTCCGGTGTCAAACAACTGCCAAAACAAAGAATCTCCTTGTTTTTGAATCCGCGCTCCGTAAGCGAATACCCTTTTCCATCATAGCTGACGTGAAGAACCCCCCACGGACCGCTCCAATATCTTCGATGTTCCATATCGTTTGCTGGTTCTGTTTGGCGGCCATCCCGCGCTCAGGATGAGCGGGCGCGCTTGCGTTTGGTTCCGCCTTCTGATGGTTGAAAACCCATGCCGCGGAGAAAAAAAACCAAAGACGAGTCCTGCTCTCCTCCACATCTCCGGACGGGGGTGTTTTGCGTCAATTTCATGCTTCCCGCATGTTGTCCGAAGCCTCCCGCGCTGTCAACCTCTTTTGCCGCCGGTTGCCGGCGGCGCCAGGGCGGCTGACCTGACACAGGCCCGCCCGCTGTTGGCCTCCCGCCACCCCCCGCCGCCTCCTTCCTGCTTGCTTGCCGGAAAACCGCCCGCTATCTTGGGCAGGCTTTGGGACGGCCGATGTGGCGGAATTGGCAGACGCGCCAGACTCAAAATTCCACTTTCGGCGATTTCGGGCGCATTCTTGTGATTGCTTAAACAGCGATAAAACCCTTGTAAACATTGGTCAAAACTCACTTTTTGTGGGTTTTGCCTGCTGATTCATAAAAACAGGCAGAGTGCCACGCCGGCGCGGAGCTTATCAAGGCTGTTGGCCCTCCTCGGGGCGCGGGGCCGCGCTGTGCCGACTTGTGCCGGCCGGGTGAGACGGGGGCCGTCGCCTGGCGGGCGGCGGGCAGGCGTAAGGCCACCGGCTTGCCCGGAGCGGCAGAGGTCGGACTGATTTGGGGGCGGCATGAGGGCGGAAGTTTCGACAAGGCCCTGATGCGCGGCCTGCCGGCTGAGGGGACTTGGCGAAAGCTTACGCGCTCGCGGCGCCGGGGCAGCCTGTCTTCGACGATTTGAGACGGTGTAGCGGCGCGGAATGGAAGCGCGGGCCGGTGGAGAGGTTCACCGGCTGGCGCTGGAATGGAGCGGCGTGGAACCGGCTTGAATTGGCGAAGTCAGGCCCGATCCGCAGCCGATGTGTCGGCGGAACACCTTCCGGCGACTCATCGGCGGGCGTGGGATTCGGGGTTTTCTGAATCCTGGCAAGGGCGAGCATCGAGCATCTTCTTTTGGGCGATGGGGCGGGCAAGGGGGAAATTTCATGGGCAATGGGGGCTTTCTGATGTTGGGGCAAGGGGGGCTGGCTCCTGCGCGCGCCAAACAGACGTTCCATTGCCCCAAGGCTTGAAATTCAGGGCCAACGAACTATTGGAAGCGAGCTCCAACGCGCGCGCAGGCCGCGTCCCCGCGCCGGGGGCTGGCGTCCGATGGACCTGGCACGGCGCGCGGGTGCCCAGAGGGGTGGGGGCTGGGCAAGCGGAGCCAGCCGCGCGCGGCCAACGACGGAGGAATGGAAAGGGCGTCCGTCGGTTGGCGCGCGGTGGATCGCGTAGCGGCGACTTCGGAGCATCATGGAGGGCCGTCCGTTGCGGTGTGGCGCTGGAATTCGTCACAAAACGTGGGATTCGCTCCTTTGTGGGTTCCGGGGTTGGCTGATTTCCTCGATTGGCGCGTCCCTGCTTGCCGTTTCGTGCCGTTTCTACCTTTCTCGTTACGACGGTTAATTTATGGTTCCATTGCGTTTGCTCACGTCATTGGTGTTCAATGATGTTCAATGCTGCGTAATTGGTTACGTGACTTCATTTTGGAATCGGAATTGTAGGAGTAAGTTGAATTTTATTCGTTGACAAAACTTCCAAGCAGAGCACGTTACTCATAGCGGGCTAAGGAATCTCTTTCCGGGGGGTTGTTAGTGTTAGCCCGGGGGACGGCGTGCGCTCGCTATGCGAGCCGGTTTTGAAAATTCTCAGCAATGTTCGCAAAATCAGCTATGAAAAAGAAAAACGGATTGTCGAAAACATCCCAAAAGGCGCCGTCTGGCGGCGCAACCATCGAATTTACTCTTTTTGCCTGGGCGCAGAGCATTGGCATGGACCGCGCAACGCTGGCCAAGCGGCTGCGCATGGCGGGCATTCAATACACCCCGCATGGGAAAATATCGGCAATGGACATTTACCGGGCGCTGTGCGGTGACGATAAGCAGGCCAGGGCCAGGCGCGAGAATGCCCAGGCGGAAATGCTCGAAAGCAGGCTGCAGGAGCGGCGCGGAAACCTGATCCCAAAGGAAATGGTTCAAACCGCGATGCGGAACTTTTGCCTGCCGGTGAGACAGCGATTGAACTCGCTGGCATCGGAATGCGCTCACCTTTGCAATCCAACGGACCCGGTTCACGCCAGAGGCGTCTTGGCTGACTGGACTAAGCGGTCACTGCCGGTCATCCGGGAGGAAAAGCATAAGATGGATGTCAAAAGCAAAAGTCTCAAAAGAGAACTTTAAGAGCATTGGGAAACCACTTTATGAATGATTGGCAATGGATTTCAACTTTGGGAGACTCCTACATTCTGGATGCGCCTACACAAAGCCCGTCGGAATGGTGCGGTGAGAATCTGACCTTTGACGAACCGAAAAACACCGGGGCCTTTACGCTGGCCGGCCGGGAATATGTCCGGGAAGCTCTGGATGCCTTTGGCAACCCATTGATAACGGACATGGTTTTGGTTTTTGGTGTCCAGACGGGAAAGACAACGGTGGTGATGGGTGGCCTGGCTTGGGCGATTGTTAATGATCCCCCCGCCTGCATGTGGGTAATGCCTTCGATCAGCAAGGTGTCGGAAGTGTCGAGCACGCGGCTAATGCCACTGCTGCGGCGCAGTGAGGGGACAAGACATCTGATTCCAACGGGCGCGGCGCGGCACGCCTTCAAGACCAAGCAATACCAAATCGGCTCGGCGGTGGTCATCTTCACCGGGAGCAATTCACCTTCCAATGTTTCTTCGACACCGTGCTCCATGGTGGTTCAGGACGAAATGGAAAAGTTTGACCCGAAAGCACGCGGCGAAGCGGGGACCTCCAAGCTGGCCGATGACCGGGTGAAGAATTGCCCGACGCCAAAGAGATTGAAGACCTCCAGCCCGGCCCTGGCCGATGGGCAGATTTGGGAAGCCTTAATGACAACGGATGTGCGGCGGCGGTTTGTGCCGTGCCCGCATTGTCAAAAGGAGATCCACCTGGTGTGGTCACAAGCGTTCACGGTGTTTGACTTGACCGGATGCGAGGCATTTATCCGGTGGGATGCAGAGTCGGAGCGGCCCAGTCGGCGGGGACTGGATAAATGGGACTTGGAGCGGGTGGAGAAATCGGCGGCGTTCATCTGCCCTTTCTGCGGCGGCAGAATCCTTGACTGCCACAAGACGTTGATGGACCGGAATGGGAAATGGAAACCGACACGGGTGGCGGCCCCGGGCCATGTCGGATGGCACCTGCCCTCCATGTATGGGAATTCCGTGGAAATGAGCTTTGGGAAACTGGCGGTTCAATTTTTGACAGAGAAGCATTCCCTGGAGGGCTGCAAGAATTTCATCAACTCGGTTTTGGCGGAGCCATACAACGCACAGGACACGGTCGGGGAAAGAATCGAGTTGGTCAAAGCGGCCATTGAGGTCACCGATGGTAATGGACCCGGCAGGCTGATGACCGTGGACTGCCAAGCAAACGCGCCGTACTTCTGGTATGTCGTCAGGGCCTGGACGCCGGAAGAAACGCAAGCGATTGACGCCGGCTCGCTCAACTCCTGGGATGAGGTGCGGGCCAAGCAAGAGTTCCACAAAATCAAGGACGTGTGCGTAATGATTGACTCCGGCTACGGCGCCATGTCCGATGCTGAGGTGTATCGGAACTGCGCACGGTATTGCCAGCCCGTCCCCCGACCGGGCAAAGTCCCGTGGGTTTTCGGCTGGATGCCCAGCAAGGGGATGCCGGGGCGCAAAAGGTGGATAGACGAAAAGGGCATTTCGCAACCTTGGACCATGCGGGAGATTGATCCTTTCCTCGGCACGAGCAACGCGGGCGTCGTCTCCATGAATTTGTTTGAATTTGCCTCCGATTACATGAAGGACATACTGGACACCATGCGGAAAAACAAGGAGGCCATCAAAATCCGGTGGAGTGTGGCGAGCGACCGGGGTATTGACATGGACGTTTATTGGAGGCACATGGACGCGGAGTTTAAGAATCCTGGGTATAAATCACGGACAGGGACAACCTGGAACTGGGAAAAGCGCGGCAGCAAATGGCCCAACCATTTGCTGGATTGCGAGGTCATGCAAATCGCCCTGGCCAACTGCCTGGGCCTGATTGAGTTGCGCTGATACTCATTAGCCGGATGGCTAATGCCGACGACGCGCAACGTGCGGTGCGATTTCGGCCTGGTCACTCCCGTCTTTCTTTGGCATTTGCACTCAGGCGCTCAAGCGCCTGCTGACAACTCGGGTGATTGGTAGCTCGCAAGCCTATGGTGAGGCTTTCGCGCATGGAACGGTCTGCCCCGTCAAATTCACGCTGCAAGACCTGCCGGGCAATGTGAAGCCAGGCCGCGCAGTCCGTCGGGAGATTGGCGGCTTTGGCTTGGAGCAAGGCCATCAGTTCCGCCTTATGCTGGCGGAGTTCGGCAGCAAAGTCAGGCGGACACCGATTGGCGGGAATCACGCCCAGCTTATCGCCGCGTGGCTCGAGGCGTAATCCACGCTTTGTCGCTTCGACGTAGAGTTGCTTGGCGGTCATAATTCAAGACAGACTTCGGCGGCTTTGTGCGGCTCAGGTAGCGCCTGCTTCCCCGCCATGAATGTTTCAGCCTCCCGGCCAATCTCACTGACAATACTGACAGAAGGTGGTTTTGTCGGTTCTGGCAGTGCGCTCCGCTGGGCGTCGTGGATTTTCGGATTGGTCTCAAACGTGGGGCTGGCTGGCCTTCCGCATACTCGGCCATTGTCGGCAATCAGGCGAATCCAACCCATTTCCAAGAGAATTTCCGTGGCCGCTTCCGCGTCCTCCTTATCGCTTAACCCCGCCCACCCCTTCCTATAGGTTTCGCGCAATGTGAACCGGGCCGGCAGGTCTCCTCGCTCCAAGTGTTTCGCCAATTCGCGCGCCGCTGCTGTATCCGGGCGCAACACAGCGGAGTAGATCCGGCGCGCATGTGCTTCCAGGTATCTGGCCCAAAGGAAAGCCTTTTTCAACGCGTCCAGTGAAACCGGGCCGACGTCACGATTGGCGAGATGGATGAGCAGCGCCAGAGCGGGAACGAGCTTCCGATACTTCGACAAGTGCGCCTCAAACGCCGGATGTTCCAAGTCGCTGCGAAGTTTTTTTTCCAATTCCGCCCGCCAACTGTCAAAAGCAACCTGAGCGTCATGGGCAAAACGTAGAAACGGGATGCCGCTCGACGTGTCGGCGCCGACGGCTTCCGGCTTCAAGTCGTCCAGGTATTTGAACACCTCGAACGCTCTATTCTTGGCTTCCGCATCCGGCCAGCGGTCAATATTGCTCCAAGACTTTGAAACGTCCGGCCAGACGAACAGTTGGATACGCTGGAGCAATCCATCCGCCCCTTCTCCCCCTCGCACCGCCTCACGAACATAAGATGTGAGCAAATCCGGCTGAATCCCGCCAAGAAGTGAGAGAACGGCAGGCGTGCTTATTGTGCCGCGTTGGATTCGGTCGGATGTGAAGCTTCCCGTCCCGTTCCACAGCTCGAGATAAACTGCCCGGTCACTTTCATGCCCTTCTCTATCGAGTCCACGAAGGAAACCCACAAGTTCATCGCGGAACAAAAGCAAGCCCGTTGGATTTTCCTTCAGCAGGACGCCAAGTCTTTCGATCGTGGGGTCGTTCGTCTCGTAACGGCGGCAGAGCGGCTCCTCGCCTTCTTTTTTCAGCGTCGCCGTGGCTTCGGCGCGGGCCGCCTGCTCATCGCCCTTTTTCAAATGCGCTGCGACTCGCTTCTCCGCGAGCTTAACCTTTTGGGAGTGGAGCATGGTATTGACGTCGTGGCCGCGCATTGCCGCCTCGTATTTCTCCGTTGCCTCGGCCACAAGTCGGCGCAGTGGTAAAAGTGGTTGCTCCAACGCGGGTGTTTTCATCACGCCCGGCCGCCCGACAACACCACCCCACAGGTTTGGTATCACCAACCAATCGTCGTACCGTTTTGGCCGAATACCGATTTTGCGCCCGACCAGCGAACCGAGTGCAATCACCGCCCCAACGGCGGGGAAATCTGGCGGGCACTGCATGCGGTCGGCAATGTCCTCTATCCAGTCCTTAAGTGTGTGTGGCAGGCAGTCGAAATTGAATGGCAGCACTTCTGGCAGGTCTGCGGGTAGCGGCTTGGGTTGTGGCCATTCAGTCTCAACGGGTGGCCTTGCTGATCCGATTTGATTTTTCACGGTGTGTATTCCTTCCAGTTGGTGCAGGTCGTTGAAGTCAGTCGGCTTTTTTGTTACGTCTGTGAACTGCGGCACCGCGAGCCTCCCGTGGATGGTTTTCGCGGCTTGCTCCGCCTTAGCCATGCCTGGATTGCCGGCGGTGAATTGATCGTTGTCCGCCGCGATGATGATGTCCCGCTCTGGCCTTTTGGCCCGCATTGATTGGGCGACCGCCTTGAGGTTGCCGCAGTTCATGGCGCAGACCGTGGCGTAAGCTGTCGCTTCATGGACGCTCGCGCCTGTCGCGTAGCCTTCGCAGATAAGCAGCGGCCCATCCGTTCTTTCGCAGAGAGTGAAGAAGGCGCCCGCAGTTTGCCCGTCTCGCAAGAAGGTCTTGTCTCGCTTCTCGCCGTCTTCGCCAAACCGTTTGTCCGGCGCGATAAACTGTAGTGACTGCAACTTGCCTTCCGCGTCCCTAAGCGGCACGACCAATTCATCCCCCCACTGCCTGAGTTCGCCATGCCCGTTCACTCCTTTGCGCTCAAGGTAGCCGTTTCCTGTGGCCGGGCCTGCCCGGGTAAGAATCCGTTCGGCGATTTTGCCTGCTGCTGCGTGCCGGATGCGGTCCGCCTTCTCCCGCTCAATCGCTGCTTTTCTCCATCCCTCCTGAATTTCGCGCCACTGCGCCTCCGTATAATCCTTTGGGTCTTTCTCACACCATGCAGGGATTTTGATCCCGCGTTTCCAACATCCAAACGCTCCGGCCGCAGGTGGTCCAGCGTGGAGGACGTACCAGCCGTTGGGCCTCTTGTCCTCTCCTGGCCTAAACCTGTGCAGCCTGCCGTTCGCGACGAAGGCCCCGGCATATTCCAGTCCTTCCTTCCGCATCGCCGTCCTGAGAGCTTCGCTGGCTCTCACTGTTGAACTCCTTTTCGGGGAACTTTGTGCTCGACCGCGAACTCGCCGGCCTCGGCTCGCCTGGTGAATTCGGCGATGGCGTCGGCGGTCAAATAGACCCGCCCACAAATGTTTATGGTTTTGAGCCAGCCCTTCTTGCGCCAGCGCCATGCCGTGATAGCTGATATTCCCGCCTCCGTGCTCCACCTGTTGAGCGCCACCATTGGAGGCGGCTGATTTATTGAAGTGTCATTTAGTTTCATGTTGCGGCAAGCAAACCACCCCTGGCGACTTACCGCGAACGGAACAGCGTTACTTTTTCGGTGGCTTTTGGTAACAGTCCTGGCTCCTTTGTTTCCTTGCTCTAGTGGTCTTTATGCCCTTGCCGCTGGCTGATTGCTGCGATTCTTCCATGGGCCACTGTCTCAGGTGTGCCAGCCAACATGGTGCCCATTCCCCCATGATTTTTTTGCGGTGCTTGTTCTCGTCATGCACGGCCTTGCGAGCCGCGCCCCCCTCAATGTCCGCTAAAGGCCTTCCTCCTTCGAAAGCGTCCAAGTATTTGCTGGGTGATTCCAAACGCGCGCTGACGAATAATGGGGCCGCGCCGAGCAACGGGTCTGGATGCTTTTCGGCCTCCGCGCGAATCTGCCGGATCTGCGCGTTTATTCGTGTCGCATCCGCCTTTGAATGTGCCAAACGGGAAGTTTCCCGCAGATAGCGCTCCGTCCGCCACCACATCACGTTATCCAGTGCTCGTTTCGGATTACGCATCGCTTCTTCGTGTTTTTTTTGGTAGGCGTCAAGGACAACCATAAGCATTAGGAACCAAGTGCTATCCGGCCCGCACATCCATGCTTTTATGTTGCCTAAATCGAAGGTCTTCTCTGAGTTGACCAGGCGAAACGTGTCTGCGTCGCTCCATGCCTGAATTGGGTAGTCCAATTGCTCCCACGGCGCTTTGGTGGCGTCTGTGGGTCGCCGTGCCTTTAATACTTCTTGAACGTCTTCGTCAAAGAAGGAATCCCTTCCATCCCACCACAGAAAGAATCTCTCGTTCGGCGGTCCAGTCACGTTCAGAAACAGGGCAATCGCTTCGCGGCGTTGCTTTTCCAGCTCGGTGGTCATGTTGTTTCCTCTGGCCGTTTGTCTGGCCTTCTTCTGGTTTATTGATTTGCCGCCTTGGCCAGCGCGACCGGGCCGAAATTCATTCGTGCCGCCTGGAGTTGGGCGTGCTCGTTGCTCAGGTGCCCGTAAACCTTTCCGATGAGGATTCCCCCGTCTTTGTGGCCCACCCATCGGGCAATCGTCATAAAGTCAATTCCGCTCATCACGGCGTAGCTGATGAAATGGTGCCGGCAATCGTGGAAGCCGAATCGTTGCAGGTGTTCCGGCAATGCCCGTTGCCGGGCCTCCAACCGGGTGCTGTGGCACTGCGGGCACGCTTTGGGCGTCTCCTTGCCGAAATTGATTTGCTTGCAGTCCTGGCAAATCCAACCCGGCACGGCCCGCGTCAGCAGCAGGGATTCCCGGAAAGTCTTGGCGTGGTCGTCCTGGTCGCCCCGTTGCGGGCTGGGAAACAGCCATTGCGAATCCGGCGCGCGGCGGTCGCGCATGGCCTTGAGATGGGTTTCCAATTCGGCGTTGAAGTCCACGCGGCGGGCCTCCCGGTTTTTTGTATCCGCGTCCGCGCCGATGGTGAGGAGCTTGTGCTCAAAATCCACGCCGGCCCAGCCGAGCTTGATGGTTTCCTGTTCGCGGGCGCCGCACAGCGACAGCAACCGGATGTAATCGGCGAACTCCACCCCATTCTTTGATGCGGCAGGGACCGCTTGACAAAACAGGTCAATATCTTCGCGGCTGTAGAGCCGACGGGCTTTCTTCTCTGTCCGTTGCCACGGGATCCCTTCCACCGGCAGATCCTTGATGTAGCCGTCCACTCTCGCGCTCTTGAGCGCGTTTCGCAAAACCACCAACGCCAGATTGCAGGTGCGATTGGCCTTGCCGCGCTGCTTGAGCTTCTGCAAGTGGCCGGTGACGTGATAGGGCTTGATTCTGTCGAGCGGCAGATGCCCGATGGATTGACACAACTGCTTTAAGTGGCCGTGCTCCGTCACGATTGTATCGCGCTTCTTGCCTGATGTGGCCAACCGCTGCTCGTAAGTCTGGGCAACGTAATCGGAGAACTTTGGGCACCTGCCTATATGCCGCATCCGGTCCTCGCTGCGCTCCACCAGGAGTTTGTCGAGCTCCTGGCTGGCTTCGGCTGCGGTCGCGGCCTCCAACGGCACCCACTTGACGGCCTTGCGGCCCGCGTCGTCTTCGACGGTTATCCGGGCCAGAAACTTGCCGTTGCGTCTCCAAAGGCCGCGAATTGCGTGCTTGCGGTTATCCACGACCTTGGTGTATTTGTATCGGCGTGAATTTGGACTTGAATCAGTATTGCTTGGCGTTGCTTAAAAAAGTTGTAAGTCGTTGATAATCAGGTGGCCGATGTGGCGGAATTGGCAGACGCGCCAGACTCAAAATCTGGTACCCGAAAGGGTGTGTGGGTTCGACCCCCTCCGTCGGCACCATCCCAGGGGAGAAGCGCGGGTTCCCGGCCATCATTCCATTCTGCGAAGTTGCCGGGGACCGCAGCCGCTGGACGCCCTTTGGGTCAATGGTTTCATGCAGAACGCACTTTCCGACGCCGCAACCAAGCCGCAAAAATAGCGCTTCTTGAATTGGGCCGTCACCCAGAAGCCCGCGTCGCCCAACACAAGCCTGGTCGATCTTGCGTAGCCAAGTCCGCGAGGGATTTTCGACACCACCCAGGTATCTTTCCGCCGCACGCTGTCAATTTTCACGCGGGCCATCGAGCCATCCACCACGGTCGCGGCGTTGAACAGCCGGTTCACAACGTGCCGCGCCGCCAGAAGCCTCGCTTGCGCCTTCGTGATGAAATGCCGCTGCCGCTCGCCCTTGAGCAGCTTGAGCGCCTTCCGCCGCCGGAGAGACTTCACGGTGGGTTGTTTGCGAGGAGGCGGCTTCTTCACGGGGGGAGGACGTCAGGATAAGGACCAAGATACCTCTCCCCATTGAAATGA
>JBEKIA010000012.1:0-31222 GCA_050011995.1 Verrucomicrobiota bacterium | reverse complement strand
TCCCTGTTCCGCCACCTTGCGGTAAGACTCCTGCCCTTTGCGGCCCCACTTCACGGCCTCGGCATAGTCTTTCGGTACACCGTAACCGTGCTGGTAACACCTCCAGAGACTTATTTGTGCTTCGGCATGTCCCTGGTCAGCAGCCTTGCGGTACCACGCCACGGCTTCGGCGAAGTCTTGCGGAACTCCCTCTCCTTTCAAGTAACTTTCTCCTTTGTGAAACCAGTTTTCCAAGTCAGCACGGGTATAATGTGAAAGCGCGGGAATTCTTCGCACCTGATATTTTGTGCGCGCCAACGAGAGCGCGTCCTGAACCATGCCGGCCAGAACGCGCTTCGTGCCCGGCTCCGCTTTTTCAAGCGCACCTGACGGTCTTGGGACCAGTGCAAATTTCTCCACTTCGTTCATGTCGCTGCCGCAATCTCGCGCGGCGCATCTAAAGCCTTCGCCGACCGGAGCCGATTGTAACGGCGCTCCGCTTCCTGAGACTCCGCAGGGGTGAGCAATATTTTGATCGCAACCGCCTTCTTGGCTGCTCCTTCATAACCGCGGTCTTCCGCAAGTTTAACCCACTGGTATGCATCAACGGGATCGTCAATCGCGGCCTCGCCATTTGCGTAACAAGCAGCGAGGCTCTCTTGCGCCGATTCGTGACCTTGATCGGCCGCTTTGCGATACCACTTGACGGCCTGGGAATAATCCTGCTGCACCCCGTTTCCATTCCGATAACAAAAAGCCAGGTTCTTTTGACCGTACGCGTCGCCCTGTTCAGCCGCTTTACGGAACCACTTGGCAGCCTCGCCGTAATCCTGCGACACGCCGCTTCCTTGGCCGTAGCAAACACCGAGGCCCGTTTGCGCCGGTGCCATACCCTGATTTGCTGCCTTGCGATACCATTTCACCGCTTCCGCATAATCTTGGGTGACACCATTCCCGAAGTGGTAGCAGATGGCGAGGCTGTTTTGAGCGTATGCTTCGCCCTGTTCAGCAGCCTTCCGGAACCACTCTACGGCCCGTGCGCAATCCTCTGGCACGCCTTTGCCTTTCTCATAGCAAAGGCCGAGCCTAATTTGCGCCCCCACGAAACCTTGTTCACCGGCTTTGTGATACCACTTCACGGCCTCTGCGTGATCCTGTGGCACACCTTTTCCTTCCTCATGGCAAACCCCGAGGCTGGTTTGCGCCGTCGCGAAACCCTGATCTGCTGCCTTGCGATACCATTTCACCGCCTCCGGGAGATCCGGGTTTACCCCGTTGCCTTTTGCGTAGCAATCGCCAAGCAATTTTTGAGCGATTGCATTGCCCTGTTCCGCAGCCTTCCGGTACCACGACGCGGCTCCAACGTAGTCCTGCGGGAGTCCAGACCCGTCGTAGTGAGACAAGCCGAGGTAGAGCTGTGATGAGGCGTGGCCTCGCTCGGCAGCCTTGCGAAACCACCTTGCCGCTTCCGCGTAATCTTTCGGAGCCCCATTTCCATAATAGTAGCTTACTCCTTTTTGAAACCAGGTTTCCAAGTCATCGCTGGAGCCGCATGGCAACCCAGGAATGTTCTGCGCCTCAACTTTGCTCCGCGCCAACACGAGCGCGTCCTTAACCATGCCGCCCAGTACGCGTGTCGCGCCTGGCTCCGCCTTTTCAAGCGCACCAGGGGGCCTTGGCACCAACGCAAATTTGTCCGCCTCGTTCATACGAATCCCATGCAAATCACACACGACATCGTGCTGAGGCTACTGCCAGAACCACCACGCAACAAGCGCAACGTTTACGGCCAGGATTCGTCCCTGGACAGTTGCCCTTCGCGGAACAAGCCGAAGGGCAGGCCGCGCATCAGGGCCTTGCCAAAACTTCCGCCCTCGTACCGCCACCAAAAGGAGTCCGACTTCTGCCGCTCCGGGCAGGCCACCGGCCATACGCCTGCCAGCATCACCCACCAAGCGATGACCCGTCTCACCCGGACGCCAGAAGTCCGAAACAGTTGCGGCCCCGCACCCCGACGAAGGCCAGCAGCCACTTCGCCCCATTCCAGCGCCTGCCAGTGAACCTCCCCACCGGTCCGCCCTTCGGCCAAGTGTAAAAAAATCCGACAACGCCACCCTGCCACCTTGTCCCCGCCGTCATCCTCAAGACCAACGACCGCAATCTCTTGGCGGTGGTGAACCGATGTAGTGATTACTCTTCAGGTGGAATTCAGGTCATGAGTCGCGAGTCGGGTTGTATTGCTCACCATAGATTAGACCAATGATTGTCCTGGTCTTACTGAGAACCTCACCACTCGAATGCTTATGCGGTTTTGCTTCGTTACTCGAATGTAAAATCTGATTGCCAGCCTCGCGGACATAATGGGCATCGTCCTTGTACCCCCCAAGAATTCCATGTTTAGCGCATACTTCTATCAGCGCGTACAGATTTGGTTGATGGGATTTCTGCTTCTTTGCTTGAATTTCTTTGACCCACTCATCCCGCATTTCATCCGTTAGACTTTCATTTAAAGTATCTTCGAGACACGCGCGACACATGGCAATACAGGCGGTGTCTAGTTTAAACAAGTAACAACGGGTCGCTTCCGCAAGGTACTCACGAGTCCGATCAGGGGCCTGATTTATGATTGGCAGCAACTCCAACTTCTGCAATTTCTTCGAGACACCTCCCAACAGTCGGTTCAGTACCAGCGCGTAGTGCATCTCCATTCTCCGATGCGCACTTGGGCTCGCTGAATCCCAGATGCATTTGGTGAGGTTTAGACTTTCAATAGTGCAACCGTTCTCGCGTGCTTCCGCCACTAAACCAGCAATATTCAGGGCGCGGAACTCTTCTCCCGATAACTTGGCAGCTTCATGAGATGAAGCGGCGTCCGACGGCGCAAGTTGCCCAATTGTCAAACTGACAATTTGTCCCTTTGAGTCGGGATACGGTTTGGCGTGGCCTAAGTTAATTTGCTCAAGAATCCACCGGAGAATTTCGCTCAACGGTGCATCTGGCAGTTGGCCCAATGACCGCCGCCCATCATAGTAACACCAATATCCTCCAGGGACAGCCTCCAATCGCATTTTGACGTTCCGCACATTGTGTTGCAGTGTTTGTCGCATAATTTGTGGATGATTTTCCTCCAATTTACGAATTTTCCATCGGGCATAAGCGGCGGGCCTGCCGGCGGGGGCCGGACAGTAAGTTCGTTATCGGTCCCGACCCCCGCCGACGCGAACGGGAGTTTGGGCCGTCCGGCAGTAAAAGATGCGCCTGCCACCGGCGTGAATTCTTAGCAAAAAAATCAAACAGTCCCATAAGGCGTGGACGTTATTCAAAACCACGGCAAACATCAAGAAAACCACGCGACGAGTCGGGGCAGTTATGTTTTGGCGGTTGTGTCGAATCCTGGGTAAGTTTCCGTTGCCGCGTCCAACTCCGCCGTGCCGACCAACCGGAATGCAACGAAGAGCCCATTTTTCATTCGCCACGACAATCCCAGAACGATCTTCCACCACCAGCCAGACAACTTCTTCCCCCGCTTCCTGTGAGCGGCGGCTTTTGCTCCGCCGGCGCTCCCCGCTTCCCTCAGTCTCCGCTCCGCAAAACCGCCGCCCTCATGCCGCCCCCGATTCCAGCTTGTCCCTCAGCCTGAAAAGCCTTCAGTTCCGCTCCTTCGCCCATTTGCTCCGGCTACGATACTCGGTCTCGCCATGCTCGCACTGCGCGTCTGGGCCTTCGCACATGGGCGACCGCTCCCTTCCGCCTTCGCTCAAGGCAGAGCTACGGCGGACAGGCCGGGCCTTTCAGGCTGAGAGACAAGAAATCGCGGCCCCCGCGTTTTCCCCTGTTCGCCCCATTGCCCAGCCCTGTCGCCAAGACTTGGCGGCTTTGGCTTCCCCTTGAAAGACTATCCGCCTTCGCTTGGCCTTCCACCTTCGCCGGGCCTTCCTCCTTCGCTAAAGCTACGGAGGACGGGACGATGGACAGGACGGTGGACAGGCTGCCGCCAAACCCGGCAAGCTTGGCTCCCCCGTTGAAGCTCCCTTGCTGAATTTCCAAATCCGCCGCTCCACTCCGCTTTTTGGTCCGTCCGCTCCGCCCCCTTTCCCCTGCGCGGGCGGCAAGCCCATTCCACTTTTTGGGGTGGTTTTTTCCTAATCTTAATCCTAATCTTTATCTTGTTCGGAGAAGGCGGGGCAGGTTTAGGATTAAGATTAAGATTAGGAGGGGAAAGCCTGAAAAGTGAAATGCACCCGGGCGGCCACGGGCCATCTTCCGGCTTGCGCGGGCACGGAAACTGCTTTATTCTGGCTGCGCTCCAAAGAAGCGCGATTCGCAGCTTGCGGCGGGCAATTTGTGAACACTAATGTCCTAATAATATACACGCCCTCCGCACGGTTCACGGCCGCGAATGGAATGCCATAATAATATGCAGACCATGAGACATGGCCGGCGCGCGTTCACCTTGGTGGAAATCATGATTGTCGTCGCTATCATAGGGTTGCTGGCGGCGGTCGCGATTCCCAACTTCTTGCGCGCGCGCGCGACCGCACAAAACAGCGAGTGCATTGACAACCTGCGGATGATAGATGCCGCCCAGCAACAATGGGCGCTGGAAACCGGCGCCACCGGAACCTCCGTTCCCGTCGCTTCGAATATCCAGCCCTATCTGGGGCGCGGCAATGGGGAGCTTCCGGTTTGTCCGGCGGATCCGGGCCAGTCATTCGCCACCAGTTACGCCCTGAATAATTGCCAGACCTCGCCGACTTGCCAGATTGACCCGTCGGCCCATGTGCTGCCATAACGGCACCGGGGAGGTTCGCAAGCGGCCCGGCGCGGGACTCAGGAGCCTGGCAAGGCCTGCCGCCAGGCGAAAGTGACCAGCGCCGCCAGCAACAGCGCGCCGGCCACATTGACCCAGCCGCCGTGCCACACGGCGGGAGGCGCCGCGTTCAACGCCAGGCCGAGGACGGCCCCGGCCAGAAAGCCGCCCAGGTGCGCCGCGATGTCCGATCCCGGCGCGAACCCGATCAACACCAGAATCAGGAAACCCGCCACTGCGCCACGCGCCAGCAAGCCCCGGGCCGCCCGATATTTGCGCCAAAGCGAGAAAGAATGAACGGAGAGCATTCCCAGCGCCCCCGTGACCATTCCCGACGCGCCAAGACTCCGGCCTGCGTCGGAATGGACCACCAGGCTAAGGCCGTTCCCGGCCGCCCCGGCAAGAAAGGCCGCGAGCAAGGCCACTCCCGGCCCGTAACGAGCCATGGCCAGCCCCAGCAACAAGAAACCCGTCGCCGCATTGGCTGCCAAATGCGCCAAGTCTGCGTGCAGGGTGATGGCGGTGAAAACACGCCACCATTCCCCCGCCGCCACGCGCCGGTTGTCCATCATGCCCGCGCCTTGCAACTGGGGAAAGGCTGCCATCGTCCAGTAATAAAACGCCGCCATGGCCGCCACCCAGACCAGCGCGCCCCAGTGAAAGACAAGACCCGAGCCGGGAAGCTGTTGTTTCCAGCGCCAGCCGCGATTTTCCACCCGGTACTGCTGGAGCGCGGCCTGCGCCCGCTGGTAATCGCGCTCCTCCACCACCAGCGCCCAGCCTTCTTCGGTTCTGGAGATCATGGCCTCAATTTCCTGGCTGGCCAGCACCAGGCCCCAGTCCATCACTTCCCTTCGGGACCTGGCCGGGATGATGCGATTGGCTGCTTCCACCGGGCGAGTTTATCCGCGGAGGCTCCTTCTTGAAACAGCAAAGTCGGGTGCGCGCACTCTGCTGAATTGTGAAAAACCGGGTGAAGGCAGCGCCTGGATTTTTGGAGTGATGGGATGTTGGAAGGATGGGTTTGGCCTGCCAAGAAACTTTGCTGTCCAGCATACTTGCTTGGCCATGAACTCCACGCGCCCCGCCGGGAAAAACCGAAAATGGGCCGCTTTCAATGGGGGAGTCAGCCCGCCGGAGGTCTTGGCACATCCTGTGCTAAAGGCCGGGAAGCTCCGGGCAAAGTTCCGATTATGAAGAAAAGAATCCTGTTGGCCGATGATGACCCGGGGATCCGGGAAATGCTGGGCCGTGTTTTGGAATCCGAGCAGTATGAAGTGGCGCTGGCCGGGACGGGACGCGAGGCGGTGGCAAAATTCGCGGCCCACCCGCCGGACCTGATCCTGCTGGATTTGAACATGCCGGACCTGGACGGATGGGAGGCGATTGACCGGATCACCCGCATTCATCCGTTCACTTCTGTCATTGTCATCACGGCCAGGCCAAAGCAATATGAGCAGGCGGTGGGAATGGCGGTGGACGCCTTGATGGAGAAGCCTTTGGACTTGCCGCTTCTCCTGGCCGCCATCGCCGATTTGGTGGCCGAGTCCGAGGCGCAACGGGTCAGCCGGCTGTCGGATCCCTGTTTCAAAACCCGTTATTTGAAATCGCCGGCGGACGGCGGCTCCACTGGAGCGGAATGATTTGATCTCAGTTTATGTGGATTGTCCGTCTGGCCCTGAACCGGCCTTACACATTTGTGGTGGTGGCGCTGATGATATTGCTCGTCAGCCCGGTGGTCATATTGCGCACGCCCACGGACATCTTTCCCAACATCAGCATCCCGGTTGTGAGCATCATTTGGAACTATACCGGCATGTCGGCGGAGCAAATGGCTTCGCGCATTGTCACCATCAGCGAGCGCATGATGACCACAACCGTCCACGACATCGAGCATATCGAGTCCCAGTCGCTCAACGGGATAGCCGTGATCAAGGTCTTCTTCCATCCGAATGTGAAGATTGACATGGCCATGGCGCAAATCACCGCGATTTGCCAGTACTCCGTGCGCACCCTGCCGCCCGGCATCACGCCGCCGCAGATTATTGCTTACAACGCCTCGAGCGTTCCCATTTTGCAACTGAGCTTGAGCAGCAAGACGCTGCCGGAATCGCAGGTCTATGACGCGGGGATCAATTTTCTGCGCGTCGGGCTGGCCACGGTGCAGGGAGCTTCCATCCCCAATCCTTATGGAGGCAAGCCCCGCCAGGTGATGGTGGATATTGACCTTTCGGCCTTGAACGGCAAGGGCCTTTCCCCCAGCGATGTAGTCAACGCCATCAGCGCCGAAAACCTGATTCTGCCCGGCGGGACGGAGAAGATCGGAAGCACCGAATACGCCGTGGAGTTGAACGGCAGTCCCGCCACCATCCAGGAACTCAACGACATTCCCCTCAAACAGGTCAACGGCAATATGATCTATATCCGGGACGTGGCGCATGTGCGCGACGGGTTCGCCGTCCAGCAAAACATCGTGCGCAGCGACGGCGTCCGCGCCTCGCTCTTGACGGTCATCAAGTCCGGCGCGGCCTCCACGCTGGATATTGTGGCGCGGATCAAGAAAGCCGTGCCGCAGGTGGTAAAATCCCTGCCGCCGGAATTCGGCGGGGCCTTGGAAATCCGCACGCTGCTGGATCAATCCCTGTTTGTGCGCGCCGCCGTGCAGTCGGTCATCAAGGAAGCGGTCATAGCTGCCTGCCTGACGGCCATAATGATTCTGATTTTCCTGGGCAATTGGCGCACCACCTTTGTCATCGTCATTTCCATTCCGCTGGCCATCCTCTGTTCCATCATTACCCTCAGCGCCCTGGGGGAGACGATGAACATTATGACCCTGGGCGGCCTGGCGCTGGCGGTGGGCATCCTGGTGGATGACGCGACGGTGGAAATCGAGAACATTGAACGCAATCTCCGGCAAGGAAAGGAACTGCGCACGGCCATTCTGGATGGCGCCGCGCAAATCGCCGTGCCGGCCTTTGTCTCGACCCTGTGCATCTGCATTGTCTTCGTGCCCATGTTCTTCCTGACCGGGACGGCCCGGTATCTTTTTGTGCCGTTGGCCGAGGCGGTGGTTTTCGCCATGCTGGCCTCTTATTTTCTTTCGCGGACGGTGGTGCCGACGCTGGTCATGTATTTTCTGCGCCATCATGTGCATGAAACCGGCACGGAAGCCAAAGGCTGGTTTGGCCGGTTCCATGCCCGGTTTGAAGGAGGATTTGAGCGGTTGCGCAACAGCTACCGCAACTGGCTCAATGCCTGCCTGCACCACCGGCGGTCGTTCGCCATGTGCTTCCTGGCTTTCTGCGCGGCGTCGTGCCTTTTGACGCCATTTTTGGGCCAGGATTTTTTTCCCAAGGTGGATGCCGGCCAGATGCGGCTGCATGTGCGGGCCAAAACGGGGACGCGTGTGGAGGAAACGGCCGCGTTGTGCGATCACGTCGAGGAAGTGATCCGGCGGATTATTCCGGCCAGGGAGTTGGAAACCCTGGTGGACAATATCGGCCTGCCCACCAGCGGCATCAATAACTCCTACAACAATGGCGGGACCGTCGGGCCATTCGACGCCGAAATTCTGATTTCGCTTAACCGGGAAAATCACCATGCCACCGCAGGCTACATTCGTAGGCTTCGCCACGATCTGAACCTGGATTTCCCGGGGGTCTCGTTCTTTTTTCAGCCGGCGGACATCGTCAGCCAGGTCTTGAATTTCGGGTTGCCGTCTCCGATTGACATCCAGGTCGTGGGTCGGAACCAGGCGGGCAATTACCAGGTGGCCAACGAAATTGCCGGCCAGCTTCGCCAGATTCCCGGCGCGGTGGACGTGCATGTGCAGCAGATGTTCGATCTGCCGGACCTGCAAGTGACGACCGACCGCACGAAGGTCCAGGAGGTCGGGTTCACCCAGCACGATGTGGCGTCCAGCCTGTTGGTCGCGTTGAGCGGGAGTTTTCAGACCGCGCCCTCGTTTTATCTCAATCCGGCCAACGGTGTGAGCTATCAAGTGGTGTCGCAAGTGCCGCAGTACCGTCTGGATTCTCTGCAGAATCTGGCCGGCATCCCGGTGACGGGGCCGAGCGGGGCGGCGCCGCAGTTGCTGGGCAATCTGGCCTCGATTACCCGCGGCACCGAACAAGGGGTGGTGAGCCATTACAATGTCCAGCCTGTGATTGACGTTTACGGGGATGTGCAAGGGCGCGACCTGGGCGGGGTGGCCAAGGACTTTCAAGGGATCGTGCATTCCGCCGAAAAGAAGCTTCCGCGCGGCAGTTCCATCATGGTGCGGGGACAGGTGGAGACGATGCATTCTTCCTTCCTCGGTCTGGGTTTGGGCCTGTTCTTTGCCATTGCGCTGGTCTATTTGCTCATCGTCATCAACTTCCAATCGTGGAGCGATCCGTTCATCATCATCACCGCCCTGCCGGGGGCGCTGTGCGGGATCGTCTGGATGCTATTCTTGACGCGCACCACCCTCAACGTGCCTTCCCTGATGGGCGCGGTCATGAGCATCGGGGTGGCCACCTCCAACAGCATTCTCGTGGTTACCTTCGCCAAGGAACGGCTGGCCGAGACCCGCCATGCCCTCACCGCCGCGCTGGATGCCGGCTACATCCGGTTGCGCCCGGTGGTGATGACCGCGCTGGCCATGATTATCGGCATGGTTCCGATGGCGCTGGGCCTGGGCGAAGGCGGCGAGCAGAATGCGCCCCTGGGCCGGGCGGTGATCGGCGGGCTGTTGTTTGCCACGGTCGCCACGCTCTTTTTTGTCCCGGTGGTTTTTTGCATGATCCGAGGCCGGGAAGATGCCCCATCCAGCGGCGGCGCCTATATTGAAGCCGGGAAGACCGGCTGGAAGCGAGATTAGAAGCAAGATTAGAAGCGAGATTAAGAGTAGGATTAAGAGCAAGATTAAGAGTAAGATGATGGGCAAGAGTTTATGAAGCAAACGGAAACAGAATCCAGCATCGCTCCTCCCGCTTCGGCCGCGCCGCATGGAGCCCAATTGGGGGCGCCCATCGCGCAAGCGGCGCCCCTGTCTCCGGCGGGCCGCGGCCCGTGGTTCCTCTTGGCGGGCCTTGGCATCGCCCTGGCCATCCTGGCCGGAATCACCGTTCTGTCCCGCTCCCGCGCGCGCGCGGAGTTGGAGGGCGACACCCTCGAGAACCTGGCGCCCACGGTGAGCATCATCCACCCCAAACGAACCCCGGCGCAGATCGAACTGGAATTGCCGGGCAACATTATGGCCTTTGAGGAGGCCCCCATTTATGCGCGCGTCAGCGGCTACCTCAAACATTGGTACACGGACATCGGCACGCGCGTGGAGCAGGGGCAGGCGCTGGCGGAAATCGAAACGCCCGAACTGGACCAGGAACTCATCCAGGCCAGCGCCGCGCTGGCCCAGGCCAACGCCAACCTGGAAATCGCCCGCATTTCCGCCGAGCGCTGGCAAAATTTGCGCAAAAGCGACTCGGTTTCACAGCAGGACACCGATGTCAAAGTGGCGACCTGGCACGCCCGCCAGGCGGATGTGGAGGCGGAGCAGGCCAACGTTCAGCGCCTGAAGGAAATGGCCAACTTCAAGAAGCTGGCCGCTCCTTTCCCCGGCATTATCACCGTTCGGACCATGGATGCGGGCACGCTCATCACGGCGGGATCGTCCCGGGAGATTTTCCGCCTGGCCAGAACCGATCCGTTGCGGGTCTATGTCAGTTTGCCGCAGGCTTACAGCCAGATGGTCAAGACGAACGATGAGGCGGTCCTGACCTTTGCCGAGCTGCCCGGCCAAAAATTCACGGGAAAAGTGGACCGCACGGCGGGCGCGATGGATCCGGTCTCCCGCACGCTGCTGACCGAAATCCTGGTGACCAACCAGGACGGGAAGCTGCTTCCGGGCGCTCATACGATGGTGCGGTTGAACCTGGTGAGCCAGGAAGATCCGGTGGTCGTGCCGGTCAACGTGCTGCTCTTCCGCAATGAACAAGGGGTGCAGGCCGGCCTGGTGGATTCCAACGGAATTGTCCGGCTGGCCGGCGTGACGGTGGGGCGCGATTACGGCACCACGGTGGAGATTGTCCATGGACTTTCCGAAACCGACAATGTCATTCTCAACCCATCCGATTCCCTCCAAGCCGGCCTGAAGGTGCGCATCGCCAAAGCCGCCACCGAAACCGGCCAAAGCAGCCCATGACTCAGAGTAACCCCAAGCGCCTGGGCGGCGGCCCTGGAATCGCCTTTTTATGCGCCTGGGCCTTGGCGGGTTGCGCGGTGGGGCCGGATTACCAGCGGCCGCCGCCCGCCGCCACGCCCGCCGTGTGGAAAGCCGGCTCGCCCTGGAAAGAAGGCCAGCCTCGGGATGCGGAGATCAAACAAAACTTTTGGGAGATTTTTGACGATCCCATCCTGACCGGGCTGGAAGAGGAAGCCGCCACCAACAGCCCGGACCTGCGCGCCGCGTTCGAACGCGTGGAACAGTCGCGCGCCGTCGCGCGCATTTCCAGGGCGGACCTTTACCCCGGCTTGAGCTTCGATCCCAGTGGGAACCGCACCCGCTATTCACCGGACAGGCCCGCGCAACCGGGATCACTCCTGTTGGGCTATTCCGCCAATGATTTTGTGCTTCCCCTGGATTTGAGCTATGAGGTTGACCTGTGGGGGCGCGTCCGGCGCTCCTTTCGGGCCGCGCGCGAGCAGGCCCAAGCCGGCGCCGCCGCCTACCAGAGCGTCCTGCTCTCCCTTCAGGCCGATGTCGCGCAGAATTATTTCATGATACGCTCCATTGATCTGGACCGGCATGTGGTGGCCGAGACGATTGAACTGCGCAAAAAAAACCTCGCCCTGGTCGAATCCCTCCACCAAGGCGGGGCCGACAGCGCGTTGGACGTGGCGCAGGCCCAAACGGAACTGTCCGCCGCCCAAGCGGACCTGGTGGGGCTGGATCTGACGCGCGCTCAACTGGAGAATGCGCTGGCCGTTCTTTGCGGCCAGACCTCCTCCAGCTTTTCGCTGGCGGAAACGGGCCGGCTCTACCAGCCGCCGGAAATTCCCATCGGCCTGCCAGCCGGCCTGCTGGAAAGGCGGCCCGACGTGGCCGAGGCGGAACGTTCCATGGCGGCGGCCAGCGAAGGCATTGGCATTGCCAGGGCGGCTTTCTTTCCCTCCATCCGGCTCACTGGAACCGCCGGGGTGGAAAGCGCGGAGTTGAAGGACATTTTCAATTGGGAAAATCGCATCTGGAGCCTCGGCCCCAACCTCAGCCTTCCTTTGTTTGAAGGAGGCCGCAATCGCGCCGGGCTGGAGCGCGCCCAGGCGGCTTACCAGGAAGCGGTGGCGCAATACCGCGCGCAGGTCTTGGTCGCATTCCACGAGGTGGAGGACGGTTTGGTTGGGTTGCGCCTGCTCAAGGAACAATTCGAGGACCAAACGCGCGCGGTGGACGCGGCCAAACAGGCGGCCGATCTGTCGCGCAACCGCTACAGGGAAGGATTGGCCAGCTATTTCGAAGTGGTGCTGGCGGACAGAACGGCGTTGGAAAACGAGATATTGGCCTATCAATTAAACGGCCAGCGCATCGTCACCACCGTCCTGTTGATCAAGGCGCTGGGCGGCGGCTGGAAGGCAGACAACGCCATGATGACCAACTCCGTCGCGCCGCTCCAGAAATCGCCATAGCCGGCTGGTTTTTGACCGGGAGCGGCGCGGGAACATCCCGCTCCGCTTGCGTGAGACGCCTCAGGCCGCTCGCCGCGCCAAACGCCATCATGGCGCCGGCTGGAGCCTGATCTCGCCAAGGTTCACCACCCCACTGGGCGGATCGGCGGGAATGGTGAAGGGCACATCCGTCTGCATGTGGATTATGCTCGGAATGATTCGTGGAGAGTCACTCGTGGGTGTGCCCTGTTCGTAAGCACTTGCTCTCAACGTGTAATCTCCGGCAGGCAAGTCTTCGGCCACCCATGTTCCCTCGGTGAATTCTCTGAGGAATGCCGATACGCTCCGGTCCTGGGGAAGTTGCGGTTGATGGGCCATGGCGCTGAGGAACCAGTTGGTGCCCATTTCCACGCCCGCTGGCAAGCTCAAGTGCGCCGTCACCGTGTAAAATACCCCGGACACGGCCGCCGTTTCGCCAGCACGGACTCGCACCGGCGGCACCCGGAATTGATCGTAAGTTCCATAAGAAAGGTTAGTGGGCGTATGGAAATGGGGGTTGGCCACTTGTGCTTCCTTCCTCCATAAAATGAATTCGCCGGGGGGCACTTTGGGAAACACAAACCGCCCACCGGCGTCTGTCTCTGCCGTGGTCGCAGAGATCATTGTTGGTTCCCAGGGTTTTTGGAAGCCCAAGGCAAGCACCCGACCGGCGGCAGGCTGGCCCGCGGAAAAAAACGACCCTTCAATCCGGCCCCAAGGCTGAAGGCGCAGGATCGGCTCCGCCACCAGGGCCGCCGGCGTCGCTTCCACATAACCATCGGGGCAGGCCGCGACCACGCGGGTGATCGAATCATCGGGCGGCAGAACAAAGCGGCCTCGTTCGTCTGTCAAAAGAACATTGGTGTAATTTCCCGGGTAGGTGTGCCTCAGCCCGCCGGGCAACGGGGCCAAAGGCTCGTATGGCATTTCCAGCCCAACGTCTGCATGGACGACGGGCTGTCCATCCTGCGACAGGACGGTGACGCTGGTGGAAGGGGCTGGATACAGAACGATGTCCAACGATACGTCGCCTTCATCAGGCCCCACATCGCGGGTGGTGAACGGCGCGTAGCCGTCCGCTTCAATCTTGAACCGCAAGCTGTATTTTGTCCCTGTGCCCCATGTCTCATTATATGCGAACGTCCCGCCTTGGAAGCCTTTGTTACTGATCCACCCGGGAGTGAAATTCGCATGGGTCGGCCAAAATCGCCCTGTGTGGACGAGGAAATGGTCAATGGGCTGGCCGGTGGCTGCTTCCCGAACATTGCCCTTTACCGCTAAATGAGGCGGCGCGGTCGGACCGGCGGATGCCAGCGTCACCAGATGCTCCTGTCCATCCGCCGGCACAAGCATATTTGTCAAGTCATTGCCGGCGGCTTGAAAGTCAAGCTGCAGTTCCGGGTCGGGCGAGCTTTCCCACACCACACGGCCCTCTGCGTCCGCGCGGAAGGTGCGGGGTGGTTGAAGGAGGAGCAGATTGCCCACGCCGCCGCGCCCACCCCTTGGGCCTGTCGGCCCGCGGCGGGGGACGCGGTTGGGTTCCAAGGAGGCCGGATAGACAATGCAATTGGTCGCCGGAAGTCCATTAGCGTCCAGCAGGCGCAAGCGCAGGACATGTCCGGGCTGCAAAACGAAACGCAGCGAAGCGGAATCGTTTGTAAGAGTCACTTTGAGGCTGGCCAGAGCAAAACCGCGGGCCTCCGCGCTAAACTCGTTTGTGCCCGGCCGACAGCCGGTCAGAACAAATGTTCCGTCGGCCAGATTCGTCGTCTCGACCCGGTCAACCCGCTGAATATTGACCGACTGCCCCGGCGCCAAGGACAACCTTTCCAGCGCCGGTCGTTGAATCTCGGCATCCGCTGCCACCTTTACTCCGGGAACAGGATGGCCTTCTGCATCCACCACCACTCCACGCACCGGTATGCCGCGTGTGAGCTTGTAGATCAAAGTGCCGGCCAGCAGTTGCTTGTCCGTCTCGGTGTTCCCGCCGTTGTAAGTGATTAGAGGCTCTGTAAAGCAGTCTGGATGTTTCGCGACGACACGCAACCTCGAGATTTCTTCCTTTGCGAACCGGTCAATGCGCCAGCGACCGTCAACGCCGGCGACCGTCTTTTCCTGGATTAGTGAGGAGAAATGCGGAGGCTCGGAAGAATTCTCTGAGCTGGATGCGAAGGCATAATCCACCTGAACCACCGCCCCAGCCACAGGCCTGCCGTCCTCGTCAACGACCTGCCCGCCGATAGGCACGGAACGGGCCAGACGCAAGGCGTATTGCGGCGGAATTCGTTCTCCACGATCCGGGCTCCATGCAAAGGTCGTATCCACAAACCCGTCGGTCCGGCTCTCAATCCACAGCAAGCCCATTGTGTCGCGGGACAGAGGAATCTCGCACACGCCCTGATCCGTCGCAGTCATTGGCGTTAGAGTCAACAGCGGGGGCGCTGTTCTGCGGCCAATCTCCCTGGCAACGTATTCAATCGTGGCGCCCGCCACAGGTTTTCCGGTGTCGTCGGCGATTATATGGAGGGTGATTTTGTCGGCTGTCCTCGCGGCGGCAACCCGTGCGGTGTAATTGGCGATGGCTTGCCCGGGAGTGGATGCCGTGAGGGCAGCCGGCTTTTGTGGCGTGGAGGCGGCGCTGGCCGGCGCCGGCGTTGCGGTTGCAAGCCATTTCGGCACAACAATGAAGCCGGCCACCAATACCGCCGCGCTGGCGGTCAGCAGCGCGTTTCCCTTCAACAAGCCCGCGAGCTTGAGCAAGGCCCAAGTCAGCCCGCCCGTGGCGGCAGCGGTGGCCAGGGCCGCGCGGCTGACTCGGGCGGCCAGTTCCTGGGGCGCGCTGGCGACAGCGCGTCCGGTCAGGAGAAGCGCCAAAGCGGTGATCGTCGAAGTCACGCCGCGTTTGGCCAGCGCCGCGCGCAACCGGTCAATGGCGCGCTCAATTCTCATGTGCGCGGCGTTCTCCTTCAGACCCAGCCGCGCGCCGATTTCGGCCAGCGGAAGACGCTCGAAGTAGCGCATCAACACCGCCTCGCGGTCGCTGTCGCTCAGATCGTGCATGGCGTCGTCCAGCAGCGGACGCAGTTCCTGCCAAGTCGTGTCGGGATCAGGGGATTGGAGGAGTTGGTTCATTTCGTGGGCTTCCTGTTCATGGGAACGGCGGCGTTGCTCCGCGCGGAGCGCCTTGGCGGCCAGATAACGCGTGCTGGTATAGAGCCAGCCCGCCAGCGAAGTGTGTCGCGTCAATCGCGGCGCATGGCGCGCCAGTTCCGTGAACACCGCTTGGGTGACATCCTGCGCGGCGGGCACATCGCCGCTCACCTGCCGAAGCGCGGATGAATACACCAGATCAATATGCTGCTTGACCAGTTCCTCGAAAGCCGGCTCGGACCTGTCGTCCACGTAGCGCCGGAGCAATTCATTCGTCTTCATACTATGGAATACCCGCCCACAGTCCAAACTACACACCCAGCATACAGGATTATCCCGAAATGCCACCGCCTTTTTCCGGGCTTTCCTTTCCGCCGGATTTGATTACTTTGGCGGGGAAAAACGCTTTCATTATGAAAGACACGATTTCCCAAATTGAAGAGCGGATCCGGAGCGCCGGAGCCCTGAAAGACGACAACCGCGCCGAGTTGCTGGATTTGCTGGGGCAATTGAGGTCGCAAATCGGCGCCCTGTCCAAGACCAATGAGGAGCAGGCCCAAAGCATCGCCGGGTTCGCGGGAGTCTCGGCCCACGAAGCCACGCGGGAGGAAAAAAATCCCAAGTCGCTCAAGCATTCCATTTTGGGACTGGAATCCTCGGTGCATAATTTGGAACAGTCCCATCCGCAATTGGTCGGAGTGGTCAACCGCATTGCCACCATGCTGTCCAACATGGGGATTTAACCGGTTTCAGGATTTGACAGCAACCGCCGGTTGCCTCATGTTTCGCCATGCCAATCAACCGATTTTGTTCGCGTTTCGGCCTCATCCTGGGTCTGGGGTTGCTGCTGCCGGCAGCCTTGACCGCCCAGATCAAGGCGCCTGTCAGTGACACTGTCGCCAGTCAAAACGGCGACATCAAAATATATCCCATCAATCACGCCACGCTGGCCCTGGTCTGGCAGGGCAAGACCGTGTATGTGGACCCGGTCGGCGGCGCCCCGGCTTTCCAAGGTTTGCCGGCGCCGGATTTGATCCTGGTCACCCATATCCACGGCGATCATTTCAGCGTCCCAACGCTCAACGCCGTGGCGGGCGGCAAGGCCAAACTGGCGGGACCCCCTTCGGTGGTCGCGCAACTTCCATCCAACCTGGCCAGCCGCGCCACGAGCATGACCAACGGGCAGAGCCAGGAATTCCTGGGCATTGGCGTGGAGGCCGTGCCGGCCTACAATCTGACCCCGGCGCGCCTGAACAATCATCCCAAGGGGCGCGACAACGGCTATGTGCTGACGCTGGGCGGCAAACGAATTTATTTGAGCGGCGACACGGAGGACATCCCCGAAATGCTGGCGCTCAAGAACATTGATGTCGCCTTTGTCTGCATGAACGCTCCCACGATGGACGTGGAACAGGCCGCCCGCGCGGTCAAGGCGTTCAAGCCCAAGATCGTTTACCCCTACCACTATCGCGGGTCGGACCTGGAGAAATTCAAGGCGCTGGTCGGCGCCGATCAGGGGGTGGAAGTGCGGATCCGGGATTGGTACGCCGCCCGATGAGACCTGGAAAACCCGCCCCGCAAGAGCCGGTCACTGCAAGCGGAAGGGCATCTGGAAAACGACGGCGTAGAGAGTCGAAAGCGTTTGAGCCGTCAGTTCGCTGTTGCCCGCCGGGCCGAACCGCAGCGACAACCCCGGATTGAAGGAGCGCAGCACCAGGCAATAGTTGTTGTTGGCCATCAGGCCCAAAAGGTCGCCCGTTCTGCTAAAGACCAGATCGCCGGTGGACGGATTGAATTTTCCGAAAAGCCCCCGCACCGAACTCCGGTCCATCTTGACATATTGCGGGGTGTCCAGGTCCATTTGGAATTTGCACTCGCCGTAATAATTGTCCTGGGTGCCGGCCACGACCGCGTCCTGAAACTTGAACGGGTCCTGGGACAAGCGGTAAACCTTGCAGCCCAGCGCGCGCGCTTGCGCCGCCGGGATGGGAATCAAGACCGCGCGCGGGTCCACGGAGCAAAAGGAAACGGTATCCACCGGGAAAACCACCGCGCCGCGCGCCAGGGTGCCGCTCAGGTCCTTCCATTCCGTGTCGGGACTCCACAGGTTGAGCGGCGTGTCCCGCACATGACAGAGGGCGAACGTGTTGGTGCCGTCGCTGGCCAGAAGAATCTGCGTCTGGGTGAACTTGGAGGAATCCATTCCGAAAATGCCCTTTTTCAAACCGTAGAAGCTGGCCAGCAGGCGGTTGGTGGTCAGTTGCTCGAAAATCTCGTTGGGCGCCATCTCGCGGTTGTCGTGGATTTCCTTGGCCAGTTCGGTGGATTGGGTGGCCAGGGTCTTGACGCTGTCGGCCAGCTTGGCGTTGACTTGGCGTTGCACTTCGACTTCGCCCTGGAGTTGGGACATTTGGGTGAACGCGGATTGGCGCGCGGCCTCGGTGACCTGGAGTTGAGTGTTCAGACTGGCGCGCTCGGCCTGAATCAACTGGTTGGTCTGTTCCAGTCCAGTCAACTGGCGTTCCAGGGTTCCGGCCCTTTCCGCCTGCTTGCGGGCTTCGGCTTCCATTTCGGCGCGCTGCGCCTTGGTCAGGGCCGTTTCCTCATTGGCAGCCCGCAGTTGCTGGTTCAAAGCAGCGATCCTGTTTTGGGCGTCGGCGACCTGCCAGGTCAAATTGGTTTCCTCCTGCTGCAAATGCGTCGCCTGTTGCTCGGTGGACTGCAATTGGGACCGGAAATCCTGGATCTGCTGGTCCCGCTGGGTGACGGACTGCCGGGTACTGGCCAGGTCGGCCAGGATTGCGTCGCGGTACTTGCGTTCCTCATCCAGCGCCAGGCGCATGACCTCGCCCAAGTCCTGGCGGGCGGTGACCCGGTTGGTCGCGAGGTCCGTCGTCAGCGCGCGCGGGGAGCTTTTTTGCGCCACCGTGTTCATGTCCGGCGTGGAGAAAGCCAGAAGGCTGAGCAGGAAAAAATCGCAGATGACGATCAGGATGCTGCGGTTCATAGGTTGGCGCTGCGGGAAACCGTGCCAGGCGCAGCCGTGTTATCCATGAGCAATTGGCGGCGATAGGGGCGGATATGGAAGATTTTGAAAATGGAAACGAAAATGATGCCGAACGCCGTCGAGGAATAGCCGGCCATCAGGCTGAATTGGCTGATGTTCATCATGTGCAGGATAAACGAGACGATGGTGCCGCAGAAGCCCAGGTAGAGGCCGGCGTCAAACAGATGGTCCTCGTTCTCCAGGAGTTTGAGCCGGAGCGGCGTCGGCACCTGTTGCCGGCGAATCTCCGCCAGCTTGGCCAGGCACACGGTATAGAGAATCGCCTGCAAGACGAAGAACAGCAGCAGGGTCAACAGACTGGGCGTGTCCATAAGTTTCGTTTTGGCGCCGGGCGTCGCAATCGCGGCCACGCTGGCCACCCCGGGCAAGCGCAGCCGAAGGGGAAACTCCGCCTTCTGGCTGCCCTGGGCGAGAAACGGCTCGCTCAGAAACAGTACCACGACCAAAAAACCCAACGCAAATAGCATTTCGCGGATTATGCGAAATCCGCGCTCCCGCAATGGCTCCCCCGGCGCGGGCGCCGTCCCTCCCACGCGCAGTGAGACGGCAACCAGGAATCCCCCGCACAGGTAAAAGAACCACTTCACTGTGACCGCGAACCACGGAAGACGCAACGCAAAATTTGTGGCCGCGCGAAAAAAGAATCCGACCGGCAGGGCAGCCAGGGTCCGGTCGCGAAGGTTCGACGCGCAAATCCGCTGGTTGCGCCGGAGCAGTTCGTCCACCGCGCCGGCGCCGAACCGCAGGCTGGTTCCCAGATCGTCCAGGCCGCTCTGGCTGAAATTGTCCAGGTAGGCGGCCACCGCGCCGGGTTGTTGGGAAAGCTCCACGCCCGCAAAGAGCAGGGGCATTTTCGCCCCGGCGTTGCGCGCTTGGGCCGCCAGCCGCTCCAGCGTCCGCGGGTCCTCAATGCGGCGGACAAAAACCGTCAACTGTTCCCAATTGAGCCGCTGTCCGAGCGACATCATGTCCATGAGCACTTGTTCCAGCGGTTCGGTGCTGCCGCCGCCAATGGCGGTGGCGGCGCGATTCAGAAGATCCCCGCGCAAGCCGGCGGCCAGGGAGTCCTGTTCCAGCAACAGGCCGCAAACCGACACCGCCGCGTCAAAAGCCTGGCCGGACGGCGAGAAAGAGGGCGGAAACAGGATGGTATTGGTCAGATCGCGGCAACGCAGCAGTTGCCTGACGGCGGGCGACGGGGCGGCTTGCAAGAACGCCGCCACCCGGTCGCGATTTTCCAGGCGAATGACCGATTCGGTGATGACCTGGGAATAGCCGTTGGTTGCGCCAGCGAGGCCCGGGACGTGATTGAGAAGCTCCTGAACCGGGTTCAAGACGGGAGATGGCGCGACCGGCAGAGCGACGGCCCGGGAAAGTTTCTCCACGCCCGAAAGATTCTGGTTTTTCGCCGCTTGCAGGAGCAATTCAGCGGCGGCCGGCCGGCCCTTTTGGGCCAGGTCCAATCCACGATCCACCACGGAGGGCGACTCCTCGCCCGCCCGTTGGATGACCGCGACATCCACGGCGCACAGATGGATGGGCACCAGCCAGCCGCACAGCAACAGCAAAGCGGCATCGGCGATGCAGAACGCAATCAATAACCACCGGCCGAGAATAGTATTCATTCGGAAATCATCAAAACCCTCCGCGCCAGGCAGGATTAGACGGCGGATTGCGCCGGATTGTCAAGCCCTCTTGGCGCAATTCAAATGGCGGAATGGCAGGAATCCGCGAATGGGCGCGAAATGGCCATTTTGCCGTTGGGTGCATGCCCCCGGGGGCGGCCGGGAAATGAACGTGGGCAATCCGCCATAGCGCGCCCGCGACGTGCGAAAACTCCGTCAGCCCGTTAAGAACACTGTCAAAAAAAAGCTTGAATAAACCCTGAATTGGCCTATAATCAGCCACAGATTATGTCGCAGTCCCGAACCCAACGTAATGAAGCATCTCGCCAACAGTCCCGCCCGCGTGATCGTGAAATTCTGACAACCACACAAATTTGAATACATCAATCACCATGACCATGACCAGACGCAACCGGCCCTTCAACCCCATGAAACCAATCCCGGCCCTGATTCCAATCGCCGCCTTTTTGTTGACTCCCGGCCTTTCAACCGGCCTGTTCGCGCAGAGTTTCCCGGTGGTCCATTGGATCAACGATTCCGGGGTCAACGCGGCCGCGGTTCTCAGCACCAACGGCGTTTTTGTCACCGACTTCAAGGCGGTCAACGATCTCAAGGTGACGCCGCTCGGCGCCCACTCCGTCTCCCTCTACACGGACGTCTTCGGCGGATCGTCGGCGGGCAACAACCCCTGGTACTGCGCGGAGTTTGTCGGCGCCGCGTCGAATGGCACCGGAGACGGCGTCCTGGGCGACATCACCGACTTGAACATGACCTCCGACGCCACCGCCGCCTTGCAGTTTGATTTCCTTTCCCCGCTGACCCCGCAAGACCGCATTCTGCTGATAGACATTGACGGCAGCGAACAGTATCAGTTCCAGGCCTACGTCCTCAGCAACGGGAACTACGTGCAAGTCAGCGTCGCCGGATGGACCGCCGAGAATCTCACCGGAGACACAGGCGATTTTCCCAACTCCGGCTGGCCCCTATGGAATCCCGCCAACGGAACGGCCACCTCCGGTTACTCCGGCAATCTCAACAATGAGCTTTTCGTTCTGATCCCCGACCAAAACATCAACCGCCTCGTCGTTTCCAAACTGGCCGCTTCCGGCCAGTCCACGGACATCAATTTTGAATCCCTCGCGCTGCCGCTGGCGATTGAGCGCGCCGGCACGAACGTGGTGTTGAGCTGGGCCAACGTTCCCGCGCAGAATTATCCCGTCGTCCACTGGATCAACGACTCCGGGCTGGACGCGGGGACGGTCCTCAATTCCAACGGGGTTTTCCTCACAGATTTCAAGGCGCACAACGATTTCAGGGTCACCCCGCTTTCTTCCGATCCGGTGACTCTAAGCCCCACGGTGGCCAACTCCATTGACATCTTTGGCGGGGCGTCCCCGGGAAACAACCCTTCCTACTCCACCCAATTCGTGGGTGTCCCCTACAACGGCACCGGAGACGGCGTGGTCGGGGACATCGAGGATTTGACGATGACCTTTGACAACACCGGCGCGTTGCAGTTTGATTTTCTTTCCCAGCTCACGCCTCAAGATCGTGTCCTGCTGATAGACATTGACGGGCCCGAACAGTACTTGTTGAAGGCCTACGTCCTGAACGGCACGAACTATAACCAAGTGAGCATGGCCGGATGGACGCCCCAGGATTTCACCGGCACCACCGGGGAACTGCCCAATTCTACCTGGCCGATATGGACCGGCACAAACGGGACCGCGTATTCCGGGGCCTCAGGCCTGAATCTCGACGAGGAACTGTTCGTTCTCACGCCCGACCAGAACATTGACCGCCTCCAGATTTACAAGCTGGCCGGGTCGGGTTGGGCCACAGCCATCACCTTCGAGACCGCTTCGTCCGCGCTGACGACCCCCGCGGCGTTCAGTCTGCAAGCCTCCGTTTCCCCCGCGGGCCCTTACAGCAATGTGATCGGGGCCACCAGTCCCTACACCAACGCCATCGGTCCGCAGCCCATGTATTTCCGACTCAAGAGCAATTAGCGCCAGCACCCGCCGCAGCCGCTTTTTCGCATTCTCATTTGCGCCGGCCGGTTTTTCGTGGTTAAACAACGGCGGCATTTTGATGAACTTTCATTCTGCAGGTTTTCCGTTGCGGCCGGCGTGGGTCGAGATTGACTTGGCGCGCCTCCGCCACAACCTGCGCCTCATCCGCCGCGAACTTCCCCCCGCCGTCAAATTGCTCGCCGTGGTCAAGGACGAGGCCTACGGCCACGGGGCCATGGACGTGGTGCAAATCGCCCTGGAAGAAGGCGCGGCCGGCTTCGGCTTGAGCACGCTGGAAGAGGCCATGACCTTGCGCGACACCGGCATCACCGCCCCCTTGCTGCTGCTGGGCGAGCGGCAGGAGGCGGAATTGCCCTGGTGCGTCGAGCATGACCTGACGGTCTGTGTCAACGAACCCCACACCATCCGCCAACTGGCCCGCGCCGCCGCCGCCGCCGGCAAATGCGTCCCCGTCCATGTCAAGATTCACACTGGCATGAGCCGCTACGGAGTGCGCTGGGACCAGGCGCTGCCCTTGTTTGAATTGGTTGCCGCGCAAAAATCGTTGCGGCTGGACGGCGCGATGACCCACTTCGCGCAATCCGATGAGGCGGACAAAAGCTTCGCTCTCCTGCAAATCGAGCGTTTTGACCAAGTGATGGGCGCGTGGCAGCGCGCCGGCGGCCGCGCGCCCTGCCAGCACCTTTGCAACAGCGGCGGCTTCCTGGATTTGCCGCGCGCCCATCGCGACATGGTGCGGGTGGGCCTCCTGATGTACGGCATTTTCCCCTCGGCCGTTTGCCGGCGCATTCCCGGCATCCAGCCCGTCATGTCCGTCAAGGCGCGCATCGCCGCCATCCAGCCTCTCCAACCCGGCGAAGTGGTGGGCTACGGCATGCGCTACACCGCGCCCGGTCCGCGCCGCATTGCCGTGCTGCCCATCGGTTACGGCGACGGCTTCCCGCGCGTGCGCAACACGGGCGGCGCGCTGATCCGCGGGCGGCGCGCCCCGCTGGTGGGCGGCGTGGCCATGGACGCCATTACGGTGGACATCACCGGCATTGCCGAGGCGCAAATGTGGGACGAAGCGGTCATTATGGGCCGCCAGGGCGGCGAGGAAATCACCGTGGATGACATGGCCCGGCTGAAGAACTCCGTCTCCTACGACGTCCTGACCAACTGGCGCCTGCGCCTGCGCCGCAAAACGGTCAACGGCCAGATTGCGCCGCAGCCCCTGGAGACCGTGACGGGCTTGGCGTAAATCCGCCCGGGACGATGGCCTGCAATTCCCAGTGACTTTTCCGATATGAAACTTCTCTTTTCCGAACACAAATCCAACTACGACCGCTACCAGTTTCCTTACGCCGTCTGGGCCGTGCCCGAACCCGGCGAAACGCCCGCCGATCTTTTCCACGCCGGCTTCCTCCCTTCCTCGCGCAATCTGGACCGCTTCTACCTCTGCCGCCAGATCCGGGTCAATCTGACCGCCTTCAAACCCTCCTCGGAGAACCGCCGCATTCTGCGCAAAGGCGCGGGCATCCAGGCGCGGCTGGTGCCGCGCGCCGAATTCGATTACACCCCCGAACGGCGCCGGTTCTACAAGACCTACGCCGACATCAAATTCGGCAAGGACGTGATGACTTTCGAGCGGCTGGATTCGCTGTTCGCCTCCCCGGTCATTTCCCACTTGCTGGTCTTCACCGACACGGAGAAAGGGGCGGAAGTGGGCGTCTCCACCCTGTTCCTGGAGGGCCGGGAACTGGCTTATTATTACTACGCCTTTTACGACCTCAATTACTACGCGCGCAATCTGGGCATGTTCATGATGACCTCGGCGGCGGCGCTTTTCCGCGAACGCCGCTGCCGCCGGCTTTATCTGGGCACTTGCTACTCGCACAACGCGCTTTACAAAACGCAGTTTGCCGGCGCCCAATTCTTCAACGGCTTCCGCTGGAGCGATGACCTGGCCGAACTGAAGTTTATACTGCGCCGCGACGCCGGGGAGCTTTCCGAACACCTCCTCGAAGCCGGGGATTACCGCCGCCTGTTCCACCACGACAGCCTGGACGACATGGTTGCCGCCAGCGTCTTCCGTCTCCAACCCGAACCCGGATAATGGCGGCCTTTTGCCGAGAGCCGCGACCGGCGCAATGTACACCAAAAAGCCCCCGTCCCGTCTTGCGACGGAACGGAGGCAAATTGGGGGCTGGGAGTTCGCCACTCTCTCTTTCCCACGCTGACATTAGGCGCGCCCTTTCGGGGCTGCCAGCTTCCCGACGCCATTCTCCACGGCAAGCGGAGTCGCCGGCCTCATAGCAGGGCCGTCCAGCGCCTTGCGGCGCTGAATCATCGAGTGAGGCCTCTGAGCTCGCTTGGGCTGGCGTTTGCGGACGCCGGCTTGCGAACCGGGTGAAGACAGGGTTGTGCCTGCGGGTCCGCGTCTTCACCTCTTGCGCTGGGTCGGCCACCGCTTTTGGCGGCGCGTTGGCCCAGTGCCACGGGTCTGACCTCTTATCTCTGAGGCTGCTTTTCGCTCACAAACCAGCGGCGCCGTTTGTAGCGTCGCCGGCCTTTTGGAAGGATTGGCAGACCATGCCTGGGCCTGCTGTTCTTCCCGGTCGGAGGCCCGCTTTGTCCCGCCCTTCGGCGTCTTTACGGCCTGATTAAAAAGGCCGGGCGGGTCACTCTTTCCGTGCTGATGCGCAGTAGCAACCGATTACCCTCCGGGTAACTGCGATTCCCCCAGGCCCGAAACCAGCCTGGGATACTTGACCCGGCGCGGAACGGTTTCTTTCTCGTTCCTGGCCGCTCAGTTCCTGTTCGCGTTACTGACGGCGCGCGAACGCCGCCAGAGGAACTGGTGAATTTTGCCTCCGGTCTCCGCTCCTTGCAAAGCGGACTTAGAGGGGTTGGGCCAACCAGCCTGGCTCAACCTTTCCCCAGTCACCTGGGATTATCCTTGGATGACCCGCAACTTTCTTGCGTCCGCCACAGGCATCCGGGTTCTTTCAATGAACTGCGCATAGATTAGCAGAATTTGGAAAAAAGCGTACTAAATCTTATGCACAGGCTTGTTCACCGCCCGGGAGAATTATTCACAGGCGTCCGGCGCGCGATTTCTCAACAAGGACGGGCGTTTTTGCGGGGCGGGTCAAAGAATTGCCGGCGCGCCAGCCGCCGCGCCGCGCCGGCGGTGAATAACTTTTTTTCGCAAAAACAGCGAAATCTACGCCACCCCGGCTTCGCGCAGGCCCTGGCCGGCGGCGGCGAGGCTGGCCAGCGTCATCTCCGAATACTTGCGCGAGAGCACCACGCCCGGAGCGCCGGCGGCAAAGGCGGCCTTGACGGAATCGCGCACATCCTCAGGCGTGATCTGCTTGTCGTGGGTTGGAACCCCCAGATCCAATCCGGGGTAAACAGCGATCCTGCCCTGCACGGCGGCGAGGACGCGTTTGGTTTCCCGTGCCACGTAGCCGGCGGACAGACCGGCCTTGCCGAGCCGGGCGTAGGGAGCTTCGTCATAATTCATGACTTTATAGTAGAAGGCCAAAAAGTCCTCCGGCTTGGCGTCGTGAAAAAGCGTTCCCGAAAGGCCGTCCAGATAGGCGGCCATGCGTCCGCCGCCGGCGACGTTATACATGGCCGGCTTGACGAAATCGGCGTAGTTGGCGGTCAGGGCATAATCCTCCTCGGCGCGGTAAAAGGGACTGAGGGTGGCCTGGTGGAGAATGTGAAAACCGAGCGGCTTTTCGGGCGCGATGGACTTGGCCAGACGGTAGACCCCGGCGCGGATTTCGTGGTAGCTGTCGGTCCACAACTTTTCCCAGCCCAGAATCTCGGGAAACTGGGACAGCAACCGCCAGAAACTGACGAAGTAACCGTCGGAAGGCCGTTCCTCCCGCCTCGCTGCCGCCAGCAGCTTTTCCAGTTCGAGATAACCGCGTTGCGCGCGCTCGACGGAGAGTTCGCGCGCGCGCGCCTTCTTGCGGCAGAGCGGGCAGAAGCAGGAGATGAAGGGCTGGGACCAACCGCCGCCGATCATGTTCATCAGGGGTCCCATGCGTTCCTGGCCCCAGGCAATGCCGGCCACTTCCGGGTATTGGCGCAGATAAACCTCGATGCGGCCGAACATGTGTTGGCGCCAATCTTCGTTGTTATTGCAGGGCGCCCAGGTGGGTTTGCCCCGGACATCAATCTCCGCCACGCGATCCATGTTCTTCAATCGTTGCGGATTGAACTGGTTGGGATAGAAATAATCCCAGGCCACCACATCCAGGTTGCGTTCCCGGGCCTTGGGGAGAACTTCCCGAAGAATGTTGCGGCCCTGGTAATCCGGCGAGCGGAACTGGTTCAAGACCGTATGCCGGAAGTACTTTGGGTCATAATCAAACACCGCGCCTCCGAAGAAATCGTTGTCCACTTCCTGCCGCCCGTGGTCGGGGAACGGGTAGCCCGCCAATTGCCGCCCGCCGGTGCCGTGGTCCCACGTATAGGTGTTCAGCCAGACCGTGTTGACATGGGCCTTCTCCCGCAGGATGTCCAGGACGGTTTCAATGCCTTCATCCACAAAGGAAACCGCGCCAACCTGAATGGCCACGCAAGGCTGGCGGAGCTTGACTCCGGCTTGCGGCGGCGCGGGCGCCGAAACCGCCTTCGCCCCGGACGCGCCGCGGCTCATGGCCCAGGCGGTGACCGCTGAGAGCAACTGGAGGAAACGCCGCCGGGAAAAGTTGGGGGTGTTGGGGTCTTCGTTTTCCATGAATGCAGATCAGGCCGCGGCCGGCTTCTGCGGGATTTTGGCTTTGGCGGCGGCCTTCTTGCGTTTGAGGTGCGCGACACGGCGCTGGCGTTTAATGACTTTATTGTATTGCTTGCCCATAATGCTTTGCTTTTTTCTCGGTTGAACCGCTACTGTGATGAATATGAAGACTTGGCGGCGATCATTCAATATCTTTTTGTTGGCGGCGGGGGTTGTGCTCGGCGGCGGTTGCCATTCCAGCGGCCTGAACCCGAACAAGCAATATGCCACTGTCAGCGTCTTTATGGAGGGGCGCCGAGGCGAGTCGCTACCGGTGCATATCGGGCTGGACCCCACCCCGATTTATGTCGCGCCGGAGGCGCTGCTCACCGAGGAGGATCTGGAGAAGGCAACGCTGCTGGACAATCCGGACGGCACGTATGGCATTCAATTGACCTTCAATGACCACGGCAAGCTGGTGCTGGATATGCAAACCACGTCCAACAAGGGCAAGCACCTGGTCATTTTTGCCAAGTTTCCGCCCAAAGGCTGGAAGGAGCCGCAGGGGGACGCCACCCCCGCCGTGGAAAAGCCCGGGGCGGGGAAGTCCCGCTCGTCCGCCTGGCTGGCCGCGCCCTTGATCCCCGGAAACGGCCTCTCCAGCGGCTCGCTCCTGTTCGCCCCGGATGTTTCCCACGAGGAGGCGGAACTGATTGTGCGCGGATTGAACAACATGGTGGCGGCCATGAACAAGATGGACAACTGAGGGGAATTTCCAATGGCGAAGCGGGGGCGATTTGACAATATGTCAAGCATACTGAAGTTTTGCTGGCTGGCGGCCCTTTGCGGCGCGGGCCTGGGAGCGGGGGCGCAGCCGTTTTATTTGCCGACGGCCAATCAGGCCTTGTTCGTCCCGGGGGGCGAGCCGGATTTTTTCGCGCCCACGCCGGGAAAGACCTGGGAAACCGGCTGCTTCGGCTGTGTGCGCACGGACCGCCGGCAGATGCACGAGGGGCTGGACATCAAGTGCCTGCAAAGGGACAGCCGCGGCGAACCGGCCGATCCGGTGATGGCCGCCGCCGCCGGCACGGTGGCGTATATCAATGACCGCCCCGCCCTTTCCAATTACGGGCGTTATCTCGTCCTGCGGCATCTGATCGGCGGGGTGGAAGTCTATTCGCTCTACGCCCACTTGCATTCCATCCGCGGCGATCTCAAGGCGGGGGTTTGGGTGCAGGCGGGGGAGCCGATCGCGGTGATGGGCCGGACCTCCAACACGGCGGAGACCATTTCCAAGGAGCGCGCCCATGTGCATTTTGAGTTGAATTTGTTTTACAGCGACCATTTTGCCGCCTGGTACAAGACGCATTTTCCGCGGGAACGCAACGATCACGGCGTGTGGAACGGGGAAAACCTGGTCGGGTTCGACCCGCGCCTGGTGTTTCTGGAGGAGCGGGAGCAAGGGACTAATTTCGACTTGACTGCATGGCTGCAACACCGCGTGGAATTGTGCCGGGTGCTGGTGCGCAAGGCCGACATGCCCTGGGTCAAACGCTATCCCATGCTGGTCGCGCCCAATCCGGTCGCGCAAAAAGAGGGCGTCGCCGGATATGAAATCTCTCTGGACTACAACGGCCTGCCCTTTGCGTGGGTGCCGCGCGCCGCCTCGGAGATCAAAGGGGCGGCCAAGTACCGCCTGCTCTCCGTCAACGAAGCGGAGGAAGCGCAAAACCCGTGCCGCAATCTGGTCAAGCGGGTGTCCGGCCGCTGGCAACTGGCGACTTACGGCATCAACCTGCTCGACCTGCTTACCGAATGAGGCAGGGCCGCAACCGAGACCCGATCATCGTAAATCTTGGGGGTCTATCTTCACTTCGGGCGTCCCATATTTCGGGTCAAAATCACCCGGCAACAACGGTCTTCCGCGCGCGTGACCGCGATCGGTGATGGCATGGCGTATGGCATCCTCCGCCATCTTGGAGACTTTCGGATCGGGATCATTCAGGAGCTTCTTCAGCGTCTTGACTCCCTCGTCGGTGCGATTAAACGCGAGAGCATAGATCGCGCTCATCCGGGTCGCCGCTTCGCGGTCAGTTGCCATAGCCACCAACTTCGCTGTCAAGGCATCATCTCCAAACAGTTCCGCAAGACTCGTGCCGAAAAACGTGTCGCTCGTGTTGGTTGAACCCAGCATCCGCTCCAACAGCGGCCTGACCTGCGCGGAAGTGAAATCTCCCGGCAACAGGTGTCTTCCCGTCGCGGTCGGGAGCCGATTCTCGAGGCCGTTCATGATGGCGATCGCCAGCGGCGTCCACATCTTCTCGTCGGGATCGTCCAGCAGCGATATGAGAGTGAACACGCCCGGTTCCGTGCGATTGTATGCCAGCGCGTCCACTGCCGCCCCCCTGGCGTTGGCTGTCGCATTCGTATTCATGGCAATGGCAATGAGCTGCGGGAGGAACGAATCGTCGTAGTAAGCATTCATCGCCAGCCCGGCTCCGTTGTGCCATTCGCCAAGATCGTCGTTCTCCGCCGCCAGCGCCCGCTCGATGAGCGGCTTGAGTTTCGCCTTGTCGAATTCATATTGCCGGAGCAATCCATCCAGATTCCCGATGGAACCGTTCCGGGTCGCCGCCTCGACAAGGGCGTCCCCGACTTTTTCCGAGTGCGGCACATAATACAACAGCGCCTCGTTGACATAAAAGCCCTCGTTGCCACGAATCGTTGTGGAGCCGTCCTTGAGGATTTCCGGGCCGTCTTCATGCAGTACTCGCAGCAGCGCGGGAACAATCCCGGGATCGCAAGTGTACATCAGTTTCATCACCAAATCTGTCACGTCGCTGGAGGGCGGCCGGTTTTTGGGCCGCTCTTTGGCCAACAGCGCCATAACCTGATTGGTTAATCCCGTGATGTAATCGTCCATTTCCTCTTTGGTGCGCGGCAGCACGGTGATGGCGAGAGGAGCGGCTCTGGCCTGCGATGGCGTGTTGGCATAATAAGTGCCGCTAACTTCGTACCGTCCGGGTTCATGGATCAGGGCCCAACGATTCAACGGGATGATTTTGGAATAGGATTCGCCGGGATGCAGAACAGCATATTGGAACCCGCCGCCCATCATACCCGCTCTGAAGTTCTGGCGCGGGTCGGGCAGGAACGAGCCATCGGCCTGCCTGGCAAACAGTTGGTATTCATCCATCCGGCCGCTCCGGTCGTAGGTGCGGTTCTCATACTTGTAATCGGACAACCCAAGATTGCTGATAATAAACTCGACGGGAATCTCGTCACCGACCTTGAAGACATTCGTCGCGCAACGAATCTCCAGCGTAATCCCCGGTGTGTTTGTCGCCTCGGAGGACGCGGGTCTCGATGTGTTGTTGAAGGCTCGGCCGGCGGCCAACGACATGGTCGCCGGCGCTGCGGTTGCCAGAGCGAGCGCCACGACGATTTTCAATCCAGCGCGCCATGTCTCCGAGTGTGTCCAGACAGGCAGGTTCATGATCTTATCCTCCATTTGACGGTTGCTTCAGACTCATGCGCAGAGGCGTTGCCATTCCTCCGGGACTTCGGCTATGGCCACACCTTTAATCATCCGCACGAGTCCAGTCAACCGCAAACGGTGTAAAGCCGTGGTCCATCAGGGCCGCTGAAGTGCGCAAAGCTGTGCCGCCACCGTCGCACCCCGGCGGCATAACAAGTCGGCGGCGGATTGCCATCCGCTGCTACACCTGCGCACGTAGCGGCTTTCGGCAGAAAGCCGCTGAATTTCCATGCCACTGGTCGTTTAGAGTCAAGCTTGGAGCAGCCCTGCCGGTCCATTGTGAACCGCCGGCATTGCATCCCATTCGCGCCACCGCTGACGCCCGTGGCTTTCTCCTGGCTTTGCCTTGGGCTTGCCGTCTTTTTTACCGTCTTTTTTGCTGGTTCGCCATTTGGACGGTGCATTATGCTGGTATCCAATTATGAAAAGAGAATTGATTTTTATGAAAATGTCCCTCGCCAGCCTGGTTTTGCTTCCTCTCGTTTTCGCCCCGTCTGTCCGGTCCGCCGAGTCGGGCGGCGACCCGTTTTACAACGTGCGCGCCTTCGGCGCGACGGGGGACGGCAAGACGCTGGACAGTCCGGCCATCAACAGGGCGATTGCCACCTGCGCCGGGGCGG
>JBEKIA010000011.1:0-32300 GCA_050011995.1 Verrucomicrobiota bacterium | reverse complement strand
TAATCCGCCAACCGCGCAATTTCCTGTTCCGCGGTCTCGTAGCTGACTTCCGGCCCGCCGAGCACCACCGTGACCCCGGGCCGCACCCGTTTGAGCGCCGCCACCACCTCCGTGGTCTGCGTGACATTCCAGATATAAACCCCCAGCCCGACAATTTGCGGATCGTGCGCCAGAATGGTTTCCACCACATCCAGCGGGCGCTGTTGTTTGTTCATGGCCGACCAGCGGGACACCGCCTCGCTCCACCTCTTCGGTATTTCCGAGAGCAGGCTGAGGCGGGCGCGCACGTCCTCGCTCCGTTTGGTATCATGGGTGGAACTGGCCAGCATGGCCGCCGGCCAATCGGTTTGCCGGCGGACACAAAATCGGTGGAACTCGTCAACGCCGGCGCCGAAGCGCCCGGGGTTGCCGCCCACTTCATTGAGCGCCACAAATCGGTTGTAACAATAAAGGGCCGTATCCTCCGCGCCCTTGGCCATGGCCGGGCCGGTCAGTTGCTGGAAGCGGGCCACAAAATCACTTTCCCAATTGCCCCGCTTTTGCAGCAGCAGGAGTTGGCTGAGCAGCTCGAACAGCTCCGGCGGCAGATCGGGCCGGCGTCGCCTGGCCTCGCCCACAGCCTGGGTAATGCGGGAGGCGTCCGATTCCTCCACCAGCCCGTTCTCCGGGCGCGCATAGCTTCGGTAAACAGGAAAGTCGGCGGCCAGTTCGACCAGCGCCTCGCGCAGCTCCGCGCCGGCAAAATCACGATACCGGAAGTCCTGTGCGGCTACGCTGACCAACAGCCGGGCAAGGCGCTCCACTTCGGCGGCCAGCAGAGTCCGCAAGGCCATGCGCTTCTTGCAGTGCGTCAAATCGGAGTAGTCCAAAGTGTTCCCGGTGAAACGCTCGTAAAAATCAGTGAGCGGTTTTCCACCCTTTGAATCAATGGACAACCCTGCGGCCAGATGGAGAAAATCATAGCCCGTGGTGCCCGTGACCGGCCAGGACGCGGGGAGAGATTCGCCCGGTTCCAAAACCTTTTCGACCGCGATCCACGCGTCCGGCGCAACCGATTTGAGACGGTGAAGAAACTGTTCCGGGTCGCGCAAACCGTCCACATGGTCCACGCGGAGGCCGTCCACCCAGCCGCGCTGCGCCCATTCCCGGACCAGCGCCAGGACCTGGTTGCAGACCTGCTCGTACTCCACGCGGAGTCCGGCCAAGCGCGTAATGTTGAAAAAGCGCCGATAGTTTAGTTCGCTATCACCGTGGCGGAACCAGGTGAGGCGATAGAATTGCTTTTCGATCAAGGCGTCCAAGGCCTCGGGATTGGTGTTGAGTTCCGCCGGTTTGATGGCCGCCGTTTTGAGCGACGCCGCGCTGATGGGGAAGGTGTTTTCTCCGTAACGCAACAGAAAGGAATCATCGCCGCCTTCAATATGCAGTTCGCCCTTCGCCAGCGCCGTCTGGTATCGGCCGCGCAGGACGGGAACCAGCACCTTCCCGCGCAGCCGGGGGTCAGGCGAATTCCAGTCAATGTCGAAATAGCCGGCGAAAATGCTCTGCGGTCCGCGCGCCAGCACGTCCCACCACCAGCGATTCTCCGGGCCGCCAACGCCCATGTGGTTCGGAACAATGTCAAGGACAAGGCCCATGCCGCGGGCATGCAGGGCCTGGACCAATTCGGCTAAATCGTCTTCTGATCCAAGTTCTGGATTCAACTGGTTGAAATCGCAAGTGTCGTAGCCGTGTGTGCTATGGGGGCGGGCCTTGAGGAGGGGCGAGCTGTAAAGGTGCGTGATGCCCAGTTCATGCAGAAAGGGAACCAGCGCGAGCGCGTGGCGCAGTGGGAAACCTTCGTGGAGCTGGAGACGGTAAGTTGCCTGCGGAATCCGCGCCGCCAACCGCCCCGTTTGGACGTCAAGGGACATAACGGAGAATCACCGGGGTTTGGCCGCCGCTTCAAAGCCGAGCTTCTCACCAAGCGCCAGGAACTCTTCGACCCAGACCCCGGCCTGCGGGTTGCCGCGGGTGGCGCATTGCAGCATTTCCGGGAGCGTGGCGGCGGCCATCTCATAGTAAATATTCTGCGGTTTCCAGAGGTTGACGCCGAATGGGACGTTGCGGGCCAAATCGGCGGCATCCGCGAAATGTTTCAGGCCGTCCATGTCCTGCGGCGTCTTGACAAACCGGTCGCTCACGCGGTCCAGATGGGCTTTGAGACCGTAGGCCAGCTCCTCCGTGTAAAGAGTGACCCTGGTGGCGGCGCATTCGGCCAGCAGGTTTCGGGTGCGCTCCAAATCCAGCTTGTCGTTTTCGAATTGGCGGCGCAGTTCGTTGTTGAGAACGATTTCGCTGGCCATGCCCAGGGCCTTGAGCGGCGGCGTCCGCAAATTCGCCATGAAGCGCCGCAGCGGCGCGTAACGTTCGATGACATGCCGGAGCGTGCTGTAGATTTCGTCACCGGGACCGGCCAGTATCTGATTGACAATTTCGCGTTGTTCGTCGCGGAAAAGGTGCTCCACCGAATAATGGGCCGGGCCGAAATGGCGGTCCATCACCCGGATCATTTCCGGAAAATCTCCATGCTCGAAGGGCAGGCGCATGTCTTGCGCCAACTGGGCATAGCCGGCCAAATCTCCGTCCTCCCGCACCGCGCAGTTGATCGTGTGGTCGCCGGAGTGAAAGACTGCGTAGGTGAGAGTGTCGGTGGCGCGGGTCGTTTCAAAGATGATTCTGATCCGGCCGGTGGCCAGGCGCGTTTTGCCGACCGCAAAGAGTTGGCGGTCCTCCTGCCGAATGGTGAAGGAATAGATGCGGGCCTCTTCAGGATAGGTTTGGAAGAGCGAACTGATGGCATAATGGGCCGCAATGGTTTCCCGAGTCGTAATGGCCGGCTTGACGTACCGCGCGTAAATCTGGCGTCCGTCATGCGGGTCGGGAAGATTGCTTTCCGCCTTCCCAAGAATCTCCAAGAACCCCGGTTCCAGGTTTTCTCCAAAGCCTGCCGCAAGCTGAATGGCGCGGGCCGCATATTGGATGATCTGCACCGTTTCAATCCCGGAAAGTTCGTCGAAGAACCATCCGCAACTGGTGTACATGAGCAGGGCATGCCGCTGCATTTCCAGCAGGCGCAGGGCGTTGATCTGGTCGTTTTCATCCAGCGCGCGAACGGCGTGCTGCCCGAAAAAACGGCCGATGTTCTCCGGCGAGCGGTCCAGAATGACGGCGATGTAGGCGTCGCGCGCGGCCCAGGGATCGCGGAGGAAATCCCGCCCCTTGGTTTCATAAAAGACGGCCAGCTTGTCGCGCAGCCAGTCGAGCGCGTTGCGCAGCGGCTCGCGCCAGCGCTGATTCCAATTCGGGTGTCCACCCGTGTTGCAGCCGCAGTTGCGACGCCAGCGATCCACCCCGTGCGGACAACTCCACGCGCTGCCCTGGTGGATTTGCACTTCGCTGGCAGGGGGATGTTTCTCCAGATACTCCGCGTAATTGGTCAGGCTCGCTTTGCCCTCCGTTTCGATCACGCGCAGGGCGTAGGCGAGCGCCATATCGCCATAGGTGAAATGGTGGCCGTAAGACTCGCCATCCGTCGCCATGTTGAACAATTGGTCCTGGGCGCGTCCCTCGCGAAAGGCCTCCATAACCCGGCGCGCCAGGCTTTCGCCGTTGCTGAGCAGCTTCTCAAACGCCACCGCCTTCGCCACCGTGCCGTTAAAGAAGAAAACCGCGATGGAACGGCCCGACGGCAATTTGACGAGGTAGGGGGTGGAAGCGTCCACCTGTCCGCCATTAACATCCTGCCACACCTGGCCATCGAGAGAGCAGACGCGGCTGGCCTGAGAGGGGGAGAGGATGGTGAATTGGATGCCCAACTCGGCCAGCACGTCGAGCGACTCGTCATCGGCGGCCGTTTCCGGCAGCCACATGCCTTCGGGTTTGCGTCCGAACCGGAATTCAAAATCGCGGATGCCCCACGCCGCCTGGGTGTATTTGTCCCGGCGGCTGGCCAGCGGCATGATGATGTGGTTGTAGCATTGCGCCAGCGCCGTGCCGTGTCCGGAAAACTGCGGCCGGCTGGCTTTGTCCGCGTCCACGATGGCTTGGTGAATGTCGGGCGCCTTATCCTTCATCCAGGACAAAAGGGTGGGTCCGAAATCAAAGCTGATCTTCGCATAATTATTGACAATGCGCTCGATCCGCCCGTTGCCGTCCACCAGCCGGGCGTGGGCGTTGGGCGCGTAACATTCCGCCGTGACCCGTTCATTCCAGTCGTGGTAGGGCGCGGCGGAGTCCTGCAATTCCACCGTCTCCAGCCAGGGATTCTCTCTCGGCGGTTGGTAAAAGTGTCCGTGAATGCAGATGAATTTTTCCATGGGGAGGAAATTGTTTTCAAGTTTGGTCAGAGGGGGTCTTGGGGATTCATGAGTTCCATGATTCCTTGGAAAGTGATCCCGACCCAGGCGGGGCGGTTGTTCAACTCGTAGCCCAGCTCGGAAATGGCCTTGCGCAGAAGTTCAGACTCCAACATGATCTCCAGATCAGCCCCTGCCGCCGGCAGGCAGGGCGCCGAACCGGCGCCTGCCAGATAGGCCCGCAAGAAGGCGGCGCTGACCCACCAGGACCAATAGCGCGCCCACGACGACGCGGTCTGCAACTGGCCGGGATGAAAACCGCCTGATTCGGTTCGCTTCAGCAGCGCGGTGTTGGCGGCGTAACGAAACGAGCGGATCATCCCGGCCACGTCCCGCAGCGGCGAGCACTTGAGCCGGCGCTGGCTGATCGCGATGTCCGGCTCGCCCTCGAAGTCAACAATTAAAAAATCCCGGCCGGTGTGAAGGACCTGCCCCAGGTGATAATCGCCGTGGATTCGAATGCGCGCGGCTTCAATGCGTCTCTCATAAATTTTGCGGAGCCGCTGCGCCATCTGCGCCTCCAGGCCCGGGATTTGCCGCGCCTGATCCTGAATGTCCGGCGGAAGGTTCCGCAACCGCTGATGCAACAGTTGAAAATTCTGCCGCGCCAAATTGCGGATGGACTGGAACAGGGCGCGCTGCGCGTGAGCCGTCCACGGTTCAGGGCGGAAATTGGGGTCGCCGGTTTCGCCGGCCAGAGCCAGGGGAGGCCAGTCGCGGCAGACCGGGTCGGCTTTTTCGCCCAACGCGCACGCCAAAGGAACCGCGTACATCTCCGCCTCGGTTTGGAAATACTCGACCTGCAGGAAAAGCAGGAATGCTTTCTCCGCCTCCGCCGGAATCATGATTTGCTCCAGAATGTTGACCGATTTGATGGTCCTGGCTTTGCCCCCAAACCATCGCCGCGAAGGCAGCCAGCTTTGCAACGCGGCCTCCAACCGCGCCCGATTGGCCTCCTGCAAAACCTCCTCCCAAACCGCCTCCACCTGCAGCAAGGCGCGGACCTGGGGTCCGACGGGAGCGCCCGCCGACTCCACCTGCGCCGGGGCCTTGGCCTCCAGCGAAAACCAATAAAACGCATGGGGGCCGAGCGTCAGGAAGTAAGGCTTGTCCGTGACCGGCGGAAAATGCGCGCGGCCAAACAACTCCACCGGCACGCGCGATTGATACGAGGCGAGGTCCAGTTCCACCGGCTGCACGAACCGCGAGAGATTGGCCACCACCAGAATGCACTCCTCTTCGTAGCGCCGCACATAGGCCAGCACTTTCCGGTTGTCCGGGCTGAGGAATTCCAGCGCGCCCGCGCCGAACGCCTTCCACCGTTTGCGCAGAGCAATTAACTGGCGCGTCCACCACAACAGCGAATGGCGGTTGTGCTCCTGCACCTCCACATTCACCGCCTCGTAATGGTTTTTCCGGGTCCAGGTTGATTGGCAGGTAAAGGCTCTGTGGGTTGGCGCGGGAGAACCCCGCGTTCTTGTCCGCGCTCCATTGCATGGGTGTGCGCACGCCGTTGCGGTCTCCGAGGTAAATGTTTTCCCCCATCCCAATTTCGTCGCCGTAATAAATCACCGGCGTTCCGGGCAGCGAAAACAGCAGCGCGCTCAACAGCTCGATGCGTTTGCGGTCGTTGCCAACCAACGGGGCCAGCCGGCGGCGGATGCCCAGATTCAAGCGCGCTTGATGAAGGCGCGCGTACATGCGGCACATGTAGTCACGCTCCCCGTCCGTCACCATTTCCAGAGTCAACTCGTCGTGGTTGCGGAGAAACAGCGCCCATTGCGCGGTTTGCGGAATCGGCGGGGTCTGCTGCAAAATATCCACGATGGGGGTCCTGTCCTCCATCCTCAAGGCCATGAACAGGCGTGGCATCAGCGGAAAATGAAAGGCCATGTGGCATTCGTCACCCCGCCCGGTTCCAAAGTAGGCCGCCGCGTCGTCCGGCCATTGATTGGCTTCGGCCAGCAACATGCGGTCCCCATATTGGGCGTCCATATACTCCCGCAGACGCTTCAGAAATGCGTGCGTCTCCGGCAGGTTCTCGCAGCTCGTGCCTTCCCGCTCGTAGAGATACGGCACAGCGTCCAACCGCACCCCGTCCACTCCCAGGCCCATCCAAAAATGGAGCACCCGGAACATCTCCTCGTGGACGGGCGGATGGTCAAAATTCAAATCAGGTTGGTGAAAATAAAAGCGGTGCCAATAGTAGGCGTTGGCCACCGGGTCCCAGGTCCAATTGGATGGTTCGTTGTCTTTGAAAATGACCCGTGTGCCCTTGTATTTTTCCGCCGTGTCGCTCCACACGTAGTAGTCCCGCCACCGGCTGCCGGGTCTTGCCCGGCGCGCCCGTTGGAACCAGGGGTGCTGGTCGGAAGTGTGGTTCAAGACCAGTTCGGTGATCACGCGCAGCCCGCGGTCATGGGCTTGGCGCAAAAATGATTTGAAGTTCGCCAGTGTGCCGTATTTCGGATGCACAGCGCAATAGTTGGAAATGTCGTAGCCATCGTCCTTCAGCGGAGATGGGTAAAACGGCAACACCCAGATCGCCGTTACTCCCAGGTCGCGCAAATAATCCAATTTCGAGGTCAGGCCGCGAAAATCGCCCGATCCGTCGCCATCGCTGTCCTGAAACGCGCGCACAGGGAGTTCATAAATGACTCCGCTCTTGTACCAAGGTTCCTGCTTCCCGGCGTCCCTGGTTGTGGCAGATGGAGTAAGCATGGCCCCGGTTTGAGTTTAAACCCCGGCCGGGGCCTCCAGGCACATCCGGCCTCCGCCAGTGTTGCAAAAGAAGTCCATGCCGGTTTGTTTGGCGATTTGACGAAGGAAGTCGCAGAGCCGGTTGGCGTTGGCGGAGGGCGGCGTTTGCTTGTCCAGCACCGCCACCAAGGCATCGCGCCGGCCATTTTTCCACGGCATCCAGGAGCTGAACCAATGCCGCGCATGGTCCGGCAGTTCGCTGTGGCCGCCAGCGGACAGAACCAGCATGTTGGCGTCGGCCGTTTTGCGCGCCGCCTTTTGGCGCTGCCACGGATCGCGCAACAGGGCGAAATTCCAGACGGAACTGACGACTTGAATTTCGTGTTTGAGTTGGGCCGCCACCTCGGACCACATTTCATGCGCCCGAATCAGATCGCTAAAGCCGTCATAGACGACCACGATTTTGAGGGGCGCGCTTTCGCCCGCTCGCGGTCGCGGAACTGGATTTGGAATTTTTGATTTTCGCCGCATATCCGTTTTCCCCGCTAATTCCGTGCCATAATCCGGCCCTGTTTCAAATTACTTATGGTGTGGGACTTACGTATGGAACCGAGTAAAACCCGAAGGATGCTATCGTTGCAATTTGCGATGCGGCGCGGTTGCGCCTCTCGCATGTTGCAATTTGCAAAACGAATGGGTTGCTGCCGGCTGGCAGGCTGAACTCCGCGCCCCGGCGGAAGGCAGCCTGGGCGCGAAACCATGAGGCACGGCGGCGGCAAGAAAAGGCCCGCGTCCTGCTCAAAGCCGGACGCGGGCCTGTGCAATTTTCATGAGGCCAATCCTCCATTAGGTTGATAGCACTTGTCCTGAACAGAAAGTTAAGCTGATTGTGTGCCACGGAACGGCCGCCGAACCGATGATGTTGCTGGCAAGGGATTTGGGGAAAAAAACCCGTCCGGCCCGGCCAGTCTGCAACAAGGCAAACTGCAATCCTGTGGCATTTTGTCATGGCAAATTGCCCGGAGAACCCGGAGCCACAAAGCGATCATTCACGCCCAAAGCATACTCCAGATCATGCCGAGTCCTTTCCTTGTATCCGACTTGCCTTCTCCGGTGCTTGCAATTTGCGAGCAGGGCAAGGCCCCGACCCGCACTTTGCGAAGAACGGCCCGGCTGGCTGGCGCTGGATTTTTCCTAACTCCTTCAAAATCAAGGTTTCCGCCCGCCGCCGGAAGTTGGCATTCCCCTAGCTTGTCACCGACGCGGAAGGCAGGAAGAGTGCGTAAAGCTGAAAGGAACAAAAAGGGCAACCTGGAAACGAACACAGCGGAACCCTCAAAGACACGCTGCCTTCCAATTTCATCAACCATCTGAACCTGGAGCATTTATGGCACGAATTGATGTCCGCATGAGCAATTACGAATGGGATTTCCCCTTTCCACCAAAAGGGCACTCCCTTGCTTTTGAAGAAGCGTCTCCCCTGAACGAAAGTCCTGGATGGATGGATTTCAACCAATTGGCCCGCGCCAGCCGCATCACAAGAAGGAGGGCAGGAAAACCCCGGCGCCCGCCCGCGGGGCATTGAAATAAGTTATACCGAGACCGGCCGGAAGACGCGGCCGGCGGAAAGCTAAGACCAGCCTCCACGCGGATAGGATCGGGACACCCCAATTGGCAATGACCAGCAGGAGATGGATGAACCCTCCAATCGTATAGGAGGAAATCATCCCCAGCAGCCAGAGCAGAACAAGAATCCCAGCGATTGTCTCCCGCATAACATTTCAAGGTTGATGGTGTTGCGCGTAAATTCGGGAGGTCACACATCCACTCAGATTATTTCTCACCCCCAGGGACTCTGCCCCCAGTGGAACCCGGCTTGTTTCCGCATAGATCTCCTCGCCCGATACGCGATTGGCATTCTGAGTGGGCCGCAATTGCGCGCTTTCCACCCGCGCGCCTCTGACGGCCCGTCTCCGACCCGCAGTTATGTCGCCCCATTGAACCAAGATCGCGAATGGGGTGCAGGCAATGATGCGGATGTCCATGAACAGGGATTTGTTCTTAACGTAGCGGAGGTCCAACTCCATCATCCTCTCGAAAGTGGTCCGGTTCTTGCCGCTGACCTGCCACAAGCCGGTGATGCCGGGGAGCGTTTGGCAACGCCGGCGATGGTGCGGCTGAAACATCTCATACTCATAGGTGGTGGAGGGACGCGGCCCGACCACACTCATTTCGCCGCGCAGCACGTTGAGGAATTGCGGCAACTCATCCAAGCCGAGGGTGCGCAGCCACAAGCCGCCCGGAATCAACCGGCTGTCTCCGGTGTTGTCCAGTTTCTTCATCGGCCGGTTGGAGGCCATCAAATGATGCAGATGCTCCTGATGCGCGGTGCTGCCTGCATCGACATGCATGGTGCGGAACTTGAGGCAATGGAAGCGGGCACCCAAGTGGCCAATGCGTTCCTGCCGGAAAAGCGCGGGACCGGGCGAAACAATTTTGACGAATACCGCCACCATCATCCCCACCGGCATCAAAAAAGGGGCGCTGAGGATGACCAGAATGCAATCCAGAACGCGCTTCCAGGCCGGAATCCGGCTGCGCTCCGGGGAATCCGAAAGGCCCGGCATCTGCTCCTCGCTGATTTGTGTTGCGCCTGGGAAATTCATATCGTGCCTGGCCGGCGTGAGGATGGCAACGAATGATCAGGCGATCTCGAGGACACTGTCGCAAGTGCCAAAAGGATTTGGGGTGCGTTCCTTGGCGCGCGGATCATCCTGCCAGTTGCCATCCACCAAAAACTTGTAATGATAACGGCCCGGCGGCAACAGCACTGTGGTTTGGGAATTCATATTTGCTCAACTTTATTTGTTACATTCAATCCATGCCTTTCGAAGACGCTGGACGTTCATTCGCCTGCAAAAAAAGTGCCAAATGAGAATGAAAACGCAAAAGCTTGGATTGCAACAACTTGGGAACAAATACCATTTCCCTGTCCATCGCTTTTCCGCAAATTGCCAGAAAGCAAGCCGCGGATTGTCGCAAATTGCCGTTTGGGGAAATCAGCCGCCGGGCGGTGTGCCGGGTTTTTTCCCGGCGCCTTCTTTTAAGGATTGGGTTTGACTGCCAGGGTGGAAGTGACATCACGCACTCCGTCCACCTCCAGCGCCGCGGCCACCGCCTCGCCGATGTTCTCCTCGGCGGAAACCGTGCCCGTGAGGGTGACATGCCCCTGGTCGGAAGAGACGGAGATCTTCCAGACCGAAAGGTCCGCATCCGCCGCGTATTTGGCTTTAATGGTGGTGACGATGCGCGCGTCCGATGCCGCATCGGCCACTTGCTCGCCCAGGTCGTGCGCCTTGCGCCGCACGATCTTGCCGGTTCGCGCCAGCTCGTCCTTGATTTGTTCGGAGCGCAGATCCAGCGTTTCCAGCTTGGCCTTCAAGGCTTCCGACAAGTGATGCGCGGTTTGGCCGGCGGAGGATTGAGCCTGGGCGGCGGCCTCCTCCGCGCGATGTTCTGCCTCAGGATGCTCCCGCGCTTTGTTTTGGATAAACCAGTACCCCGCGGCGCCCAGAATGAGACCAAGAAGCAGCCCGTTGAAAAAGCTTTTCATAATGTTCCTTTCTTTCTTCTCCAAACATCCAACTCGACACGATTACTTTACTTGGATTGCTGAAGTCGTCAAACAACGGGGATATTTTGAAAACTGCAACAGGCAAGGCAATTCCGCAATTTCCAGCCGGATTGGCAGTGGTCGAGCGAGTTATGGCAAGTCCGTTTTTTTGCGTTTGCGGTAGATGGTGGCATCGTCAATTCCCAGAATTCGCGCCGCCTCGGCCACGCTGCCGGTGCGTTCCAGGACCCGGCGGATGTGGAAATCCTTCAGCTTTTCCATGGAAATCAAGTCGCCGGGCTGTGGCGGGGGTTGGCCGTCGGGCGCATGGCCGCCTGGATCCAGCGGCAAGTCGTCCGCCTCGATCCGGTCCTGCCGGCACAAAACGACGGCCCGCTCGACGGCGTTGCGCAATTCCCGCAAGTTCCCCGGCCAGGCGCAGGAGTTGATGCGCGCCAGCGCCTCGCTCGAAAAGCCGGTTACGTTCCGCCCGAATTGCCGCGCGAACTGGGTGAGATAATGCCCGGCCAACCGCTGCAAATCTCCCGGACGGCTCCGCAGCGGCGGCATTTCCACCGAGATCACATTGAGCCGGAAAAACAAGTCCTCGCGAAAAAGGCCTTCGGCCATCCGCTTTCTTAAGTCCCGATTGGTGGCCGCGATGATGCGCACGTCCGCCGTCCGGGTGATGTTTTCTCCCACCCGCTCGTATTCCCGCTCCTGCAAAAGGCGCAGCAACTTGGGTTGAATCTCCGCCGGCAAGTCGCCAATTTCGTCCAAAAACAAAGTGCCCCCGTCCGCCGCCTTCACCTTGCCCCAACGGTCTTTGACCGCCCCAGTGAAGGCGCCTTGGGCATGGCCGAAGAGTTCGCTTTCCAACAGTTCCCTGGAGAGGCTCGGACAACTGACGGTGACGAACGGCTTGTCCCGCAAACGGCTCTGCTGATGCGCCACGCGGGCCAGGGCGCTCTTGCCGGTGCCGCTTTCTCCCAACAGGAGGATGGAGGCGGGGCTTCGCGCCGCGCGGACAAGCACTTCCATGATTTTCCGCATTTGCGGCGAGGCAAAATCCAGGAGCAGCTCGGGATTTTGGGATTGGGTGTCGCGGGCCTCCTGTTCCAGGCGCCCGATGGTTCGGCTCATCTGATGGAACCGCTGCACCCGCGCCAGCGCGCGGTGGAATTGTTCGCGCAGGAACGGTTTTTCCAGAAAATCCACCGCTCCCCGCCGCATCGCCTCCACGGCGGTGTCCACATGCCCTTGCGCCGTCAACATCACCACCGGCAGGTTGGCGCGCCCGCGCAATACACGCGGCAGCAAATCCAACCCGTCCTCCCCGCCCAATTTCACATCCAATAACACCGCGTCAAAATCATCCTTCTCCAATTCCGCCAAGGCTGCCGAATCGGACCCGGCTGGCCGCGCCCTGTGCCCCTCCTCCTCGATGAGCAAACAGGCCGCGTCCCGAAAGATCTTGTCGTCATCTACAACCAGAAAATCCATGGGAGCAGCTTGATGGCAGGATCAATGGGTGGAAGGGCTGGTGGGAAAGCGCAATACGAAGGTGGCTCCGCGGCCCGGCGCGCTGATGCAGGACAACTCGCCCTGCATGGCGTGAACCAGTTTTCGGGCGATGCTCAGTCCCAGGCCGGTGGACGGTTCGCCGCCGGTGGGGCGGGCGGACAGCCGCGCATAACGCTGGTAGAGGCGGGTCGTGTCTTCCTCGGTGAAACCCGGTCCCTGATCCTGAATGTGGCATTCCGCATGGGCGTTCCCTTTTTGCATGGAAATGGAAATTTCCCTGCCCGGTGGCGAAAACTTGACGGCGTTGGAAAGAAGGTTGTCCAGCACCTGATCCAATGCGCCGGGATCGGCCTGGATGACGATGCCATCGTTGGGGAGGTTGGCGCGGAGAACCAATTCCTTGCTGCGGGCGGCGTCCTCATAGCGGGCGACGGCGCGGATCGCGGCTCCGGGAAAATGGACCGGCTCCATCTTGACGGCGATGCCGCGGTCGGCGGTGGCATTGGCAAGCAAGGCTTTGATGAAAGCATGCATCTGGCTGGCTGTGCCGCGGATGTTTTCGGCGAGCAAACGGACTTTGGGATCGTCTTTCGACCGGGTGCGGTCGAGCAGAAGCTGGGCGCTCATCTCCAATCCAGACAGACGATTCTGCAGATGGTGTGAAATCATTCCCAATAACTCCTCCTTGTCTTCGGCGAACTGTTTGAGATGATCTCGTGTCGTTTTCAGCATCAAATGAGTCCGCACGCGCGACAGCAGTTCTGGCTTGTGAAAGGGTTTGGTCAGGTAATCCACGCCGCCCATTTCGAGAGCGCGGGCGATCAAATTCTTATCGTCCGACGCGGAGAGGAAGATAATGGGAATATCCGCCCATTCCGGGTTTTGCTGGATCTGTTTGCAAACCGCGAATCCATCCAGGCCGGGCATGAGCAAATCCAGCAGAATGAGGTCAGGCCGGCGGAGGGCCAGCCATTGCAAGGCTTGGGCGCCGGTGGCGGCGGGCAGAATCTCGAACCCCAGCCTGCCCAACATCAATTGCAAAGCCTGAACATTGTCCTCCTGGTCATCAACAACCAGAAGGCAATCCGTGACCATGGTGGCTGCAATTTTGGGCGCCATTTTTTCTGACGGTTACATGATGGGCGGAGGCTGCGACGCACCCGGCGCAATCAATGAGGAAAACCTAACCCACCTGCCGGTTTCTGCAAGCCGCTTTTGCAATTCGCAAGGGGCCGGGGATTGATGTCCGGCGATTTGCCAAAAGAAACTCAACCCTCCGCAGGTGCAGGAGGATATTCGCAAAATGCAGTTGAACAAGCGCGCACTCTTGCTAATTGCAACAACCAAGTTGATGGTCCCGAGCTTGGCGCGCGCAAGTGGTTGAAAATCAACGTCGCGCGCTTTTGGCATTTTTCTTGCAGGGCAATGCAGACACATAGCGGACACGAGACAATCGAACAAGAAGGGTATTATATGCCGAAACAATTGCGGGTGCTCATGGTGGAGGATTCCGAGGATGACATGTTTTTTGCGTTGCAGGAGTTGAAACGCGGCGATTTCCAACCCGAATACGAGCGCGTGGATACATTGTCACGCCTGACGGCGGCGCTGGACCGGCAGGTCTGGGACGTGATTCTGTGCGATCATGCCATGCAGGGGTTCACCAGCTTCCATGCGCTGGAATTGCTCAAACGCCGGCAGTATGACATTCCCTTTATCATCCTGTCAGGCGTGATCGGGGAGGATGTGGCCGTGCAGGCGATGAAGGCGGGGGCCAACGATTACGTGATGAAGAACGCCCTGGGCCGCCTGGTGCCATCGGTCGAACGCGAGGTGCGGGAAGCGGCCAATCGCCGGGTGGGACGCCAGGCGGAGAAGGCCTTGCGCCGCAGCCAATATGACTTGAACGACTTCTTCGAGCACGCCCCCTTCGGCCTGCATTGGGCGGGGCCGGACGGACTTATCATGCGCGTCAACGGAGCGGAACTGGAGATGCTGGGTTATGGGCCGCCGGAATATCTGGGGCACAACCTCCAGCAGTTTTTTGTGGACCCTGGCGAAGCCGAAGACTTGCTCCAGCGGTTGCGCGACGGAAAAGTGATCGAAGATTATGAGAGCCAGCTCCGCGGCAAAGACGGGACGATCAAGGAGGCGGGGATCAATGCCAACGCGCTTTGGGACGACGGCAAGTTCATCCGTTCCCGTTGGTTTGTGCGGGACATCACGGACCGGAAGAAGTATGAGCGGGCTGTGGCTTTCCTGGGGGCGATCGTGGAATCTTCCGAGGAGGCCATCATCGGCACTGATCTGAAGGCCAACATCCTGTCTTGGAACCAGGGGGCGACCCTGATGTATGGCTTTACGGCGGAGGAGGCGAAGGGGCGCTCCATCGGTTTTTTGATCCCGTCGTCCAGTCCGGGAGAACCCCTCAACAGTTACCTGCAGATTTTGGAGGGAAAGACGGTGGACCGCCAGGAAGGCATGCGTCTTTGCAAAGATGGCGCCACCATTCCGGTTTCCTTCACGCGCTCGCCCGTCAAGGACAGCCAGGGAAGGATCATCGGCATTTCCGCCATTGAGCGCGACATCAGCGCGCAAAGACTGGAGGAAGGAGAGTGGTTGCACTTGAACCAGGAACTTTCGCGCTCCCTGGCCAACGTCAAGACCTTGCGCGGCTTGTTGCCCATCTGCGCCTCCTGCAAGAAAATCCGCGACGACCAGGGCTATTGGAACCAACTGGAGTCCTACATCGCCGAGCACACCCTGGCCGAATTCACCCACGGAATATGCCCGGAATGCCAGGCTCATCTCCATTCTGAAATCGAGACCCGGCTTGCCGGCAAAGACTGACCCGGCCGGTTCAGCATGCATGGTCGAGCAATTCCTCGATATCCGAGAGCATGGCGTACTGCTGTTCTTCCTGGGCCTCCTTCTTGAAATAAGCGTCCGCTCCCAGTTCCCGGCTGCGGGCAATGTCCCGCGGCAAAAACGAGCCGGATACAACCACCACGCGCAAGTTCGAAAATGTCCGGGTCTGCAACCAGGCCAGAACTTCATGCCCCGTCATCCGGGGCATTTTTAAATCCAGCATGAGAACATCCGGGAATGGAAATTTTTCCCGGTCTTTGTAATCTCCCTGGCCGGCCAGCCATGCGATCACGGCTTCCCCGTCATACACCTCGCCCACCAGCGCGAACCTCGGTTTTTTGCGCAAGGCCCGCCGGAGGAGCAGACGGTCGTCCTCCGAATCGTCCGCCAACAGAACGGTGTAGGTTTCCTTTGCCATTTTGGGAAGGCCGGGTTCCTCCGGAACGGTCGGGGTGTTTCAGGCGGACGAAACACGCCCCCGCCCAATGGTAAAATAAAACGTGGCGCCCTTGTTCTCCACGGCGTCCGCCCAAATGCGTCCCCCATGCCTGTGGATGATGCGGGCCACTGTGGCCAGCCCGACGCCCGTTCCCTCAAAGGCTCCAGCCGGATGCAGGCGCTGGAAAACGCCGAACAATTTGCCGGCATATTTCATGTCAAAGCCGACGCCATTGTCCCGCACGAAGATGGCGGTCTGGCCATCCACCTTCAACTGGCCCACCTCGATGAGAACCCGGGAGCGGGGCTGGGTGTATTTGACAGCGTTGGAGAGCAGATTGGCAAAGACCTGCTTCACCAGGCTGGCATCGCATTCCTCGGTGGGCAGGGGCTGCGTCTTCCACTCAATGCGGCGGCCATTGGTTTCGGCTTTGAGCGACGCGACCACTTCGTCAACCAGGGCGTTGAGATCAACCGCCGTTCGCTGCAAGCCCTGTTTTCCGATAATGGAAAGGTTCAGCAGATGGGAAATCAATTGTTCCATGTATTTTCCGCGGGAGGCGATGCGCTGCAGGTACTGGGCGCTCTCGGGCGGCAAAAGGGAGGCGGATTCCCCCTGCAGGAGCTCGGTGTAGCTGAGGATGTTGCGCAGCGGGGCCTGCAAGTCGTGGGCCACCGAGTAAGTGAAAGCTTCCAGTTCCTGATTGGCGGCCGCCAGTTCGGCGGTGCGGTCCAGGACCCGCTGCTCCAGGGCGGCGGCGGTCTGGCGGATGTTTTCCTCGGCGCGCTGGCGTTCGGCAATTTCCAACCGCAGCTTTTGGTTGGCGGCGGCCAATTCCAGGGTGCGTTCCTGGACGCGTATTTCCGATTGGTCATGGGCCAAGCGCAACCGTTCAGCCTGCCGTTTTAATTGCCGGTTCATCTTGAACAAATCAACAAAGACCGAAACCTTGGTGCGCAGAACGTCCGGGAGCACCGGCGTCAAGATATAGTCCACCGCCCCCAGCGAATAGCCGCGGCTCATGTGCGTCTCCGTATCGCTGATCCCCGTGATGAAAATAATCGGGGTATGTTCCGTGCTCTGGCGTTGCCGTATCAAGTGGGCCGTTTCGAATCCATCCAGGCCGGGCATGTTGACATCCAAAAGGATTACCGCGAAATCCTTTTCCAACAGGCAGCGTAGCGCCTCTTTGCCGGAATTGGCCTGGATTACATTCTGCCCCAGGCTCGCAAGCACGGTCTGCATGGCCAGCGCCTTGTCGGGCCGGTCATCCACCAGCAGAATGTTGACCCGCTCCCCGGCGGCGCGCGCCAGCACAATCTCTGTCTCGGAAGACCCGGGCGCGTCGGGCAGCGGCGCGGGCGCCGGCGGAATGGCCGCATGTTCGGCTGAAGTGGGTGGCTCTGTCATGGTTGATCACCCGGCTAACGATACAGCCAAAGCCGCAGCATGGAGAGCAACTCCGAGCCTGCCACCGGCTTGGCTATATAATCCGACGCCCCGGCGTCAATGCACTTCTCCCGGTCCCCTTTCATCGCCTTGGCCGTGAGCGCGATGACGGGCAGCGCGCGGAATTTGCCAAACTTGCGGATGGCGCGGATCGTGTCGTAACCGTCCATGTCCGGCATCATGATGTCCATCAAGACCACATCCACGTCCGGACTGGCCTGCAACTTCTCCAGCGCCGATTTGCCTGTTTCGGCGGAAATAATCTGCATCTGGTAGCGTTCCAACAGGCTGGTCATGGCGAAAATGTTGCGGATGTCGTCATCCACTATCAAAATCTTTTTGTCCTTGAGCACGGCCTCGGTCTGATGGATTTTTTGGATGGCCGACCGTATGGCCTGGGGGAGCACGGCCAAATCCCAGTGCAGAAACAAGGCTGTTTCATCCAGGAGCCGCTCCAGCGAGCGGACTTCCTTTAGATTCATCGTCTGGCCCAGGCGTTTGAGATACGCCTCGTCCTTCTTCGACAGATCTTTGGTGTGATAAACTATCACCGGCAACGACTCCAGATGGGCGTCCTTCTTGATTTCCTCGATCAACTCGAAGCCCGTCATGTCGGGCAAGTCCAGATCAATCACCGCCATGTCTATGTTGTGGTCCCTCAGCTTTTCCAAAGCCTCCTTCCCGGTGCCCAGTGTCTCGAATTGGATGTCCTGATCCAGCAGCAGACCGGTGATCTGGCTGCGCGCGGCTTCATCCTTGTTCACCACCAAAACGTGGCGGACGCGCTGGACCGCGGCGGCCTCAATGCGGGCGAAGACCTCCCCGAGGGACTCCCTGGATTTCAAGGGCTTGGACAGCGCGCCGATGGCGCCCATTCTCAAACCCCGCGTTCTCTCTTCCTCGGTCGTGATGATATGCACCGGAATGTGCCGGCTCTCGCCGTCATCCTTCAAGCGGGCCAGAACTCTCCACCCGTCAATATCGTGGAGGTTGATGTCCAGGGTGATGGCATCAATCTTGCGCTGGCGCACGATCCCCAGGGCATCAGCCCCGCGGGTGGCGATGAGGCCCTTGAATCCATGCTCGTGGGCCATTTCCAGCAGGATTTGGGCAAAGCCCGTATCGTTTTCCACGATCAACAGCGTCTTGTCCCCCGTTTCGATCCGGTCGCTGTCATCCACGTATTGCGGCGCGGGCGGCGGCAGCGGCTCCGCCGGCTCGACGGGCGGGAGGCCCAGGTCGCCGGGCATCAACACGTCCGCGAGAGGCGAAGGCGGGGCCTGGACGCGGGCTGGTTTGATGGGGGTGTAATTTTGAGGCAGATACAGTGTGAAGGCGCTGCCTTCGCCCGGGGCGCTGACGAGATGGATTTCTCCGCCGAGCAGGCGCGCGATTTCCCGGCTAATGGCCAGCCCCAGGCCCGTGCCGCCGTATTTGCGGCTGGTGCTGCCGTCGGCCTGTTGGAATGCCTCAAAGATGATTTGTTGTTTGTCCGGCGGGATTCCAATTCCCGTGTCGCTCACCGAAAATGCCAGCACCGACCGGGCACGGTTCAGAACCTGATTATCCATGTTCCATCCCGAGGAGACAGCCCCCATGGTAAGCGAGACTCTGCCTTTCTCGGTGAATTTAAAGGCGTTGGAGAGCAGGTTCTTGAGGACTTGCTGCAGTCGCTTGGCGTCGGTTTGAATGGCCCGGACGTTCGACGGGCGTTCCACGTCGAAGTCCAGTTTCTTGGCCTCGGCAACGTGCCGGAAGGTGCGCTCCACGTAATCGTGCAAGTCCCGCATCGAAACTTCGGCCACGTCCACGATGACCGTTCCCGATTCGATCTTGGAGAGGTCCAGGATGTCGTTGATCAAGGCCAGCAAATCGTTGCCGGAAGCGTGAATCGTCTTGGCAAACTCGACCTGCTTGGGCGTCAGATTGGTGTCCTTGTTCTTGGAAAGCTCATCGGACAGGATCAACAAACTGTTCAAGGGCGTGCGCAGCTCGTGCGACATGTTGGCCAGGAATTCCGACTTGTACTTGGAAGTCAGGGCCAGTTGTTTTGCCTTTTCCTCCAGCGCCTGGCGCGCTTGCTCCACTTCGCGATTCTTGCGCTCGACCTCGACGTTTTGGTCGGCCAGCAGTTTCGCCTTCTCTCCAAGCTGCTGGTTGGTCTGCTGCAATTCCTGCTGCTGGCTTTGCAATTCCTTGGCCAGGGACTGCGACTGCTTGAGCAAATCTTCCGTGCGCGTATTGGCCTCGATGGTGTTTAGCACGATGCCGATGCTTTCCGTCAACTGATCAAGAAAGGCCTGGTGCGCCGGACTGAACCGGTCAAAGGAGGCCAGTTCGATGACCGCTTTGACATGGCCTTCAAAAACCACGGGGAGAACCAGCACGTTCAGCGGCTTGGCTTCGCCCAAACCGGAGGAAATGGAGATATAGTCTTTCGGGACGCTGGTCAGGAGAATTTTTTCCTTTTCCAAAGCGCATTGTCCGACGAGGCCCTCCCCCAGCTTGAACCGGTTGTCCACGTTCTTGCGCTCGCGATGGGCGTAACTGGCCAGAAGCTTCAGGTAGGCATCGCCTTCCGCGGCGGCATCCATGGTGTAAAATACGCCCTGCTGCGCGGAAACCACCGGGGCCAGTTCGGAAAGGATCAGCCGGCCCACTTGCAGGAGGTCTTTCTGCCCTTGCAACATGCGGGAGAACTTGGCCAGGTTGGTTTTGAGCCAGTCTTGTTCGCTGTTTTTCAGCGTGGTGTCCTTGAGGTTGCGGATCATTTCGTTGATGTTGTCCTTCAAGGCCGCCACTTCGCCCAGCGCCTCCACTGTGATGGAGCGCGTCAGGTCGCCCTTGGTCACGGCGGTGGCCACTTCGGCAATGGCGCGCACTTGCGTGGTCAGGTTGGCGGCGAGTTGGTTGACGTTATCGGTCAGGTCCTTCCATGTTCCGGCGGCGCCCGGCACGCTGGCCTGGCCGCCCAGCTTCCCCTCCACACCGACTTCGCGCGCCACGGTAGTCACTTGATCGGCGAATGTCGCCAGGGTGTCGGTCATGTTGTTGATCGTTTCAGCCAGCTCCGCGATTTCGCCTTTGGCTTCCACTGTCAGTTTGCGTTTCAAGTTGCCGTTGGCCACGGCGGTCACGACGATGGCGATGCCGCGCACCTGGTTGGTCAAATTGCCGGCCATGAGATTCACGTTGTCCGTCAAGTCCTTCCAGGTTCCGGCGACGCCTTTGACATCAGCCTGTCCGCCCAGCTTTCCTTCGGTGCCCACTTCGCGCGCCACGCGGGTGACCTCGGAGGCAAACGACCGAAGCTGGTCCACCATCGTATTGATGGTGTCTTTCAATTCCAGAATTTCGCCCCGCACGTCCACCGTGATCTTCTTGGAAAGGTCTCCGTTGGCCACGGCGGTGGTCACGGCCGCGATGTTGCGCACCTGGGAGGTCAGATTGCCGGCCATGAAATTGACGTTGTCGGTCAGGTCTTTCCACGTTCCGCCCACGCCGCGCACTTCAGCTTGTCCGCCCAGTTTTCCTTCGGTGCCGACTTCACGGGCCACACGCGTGACTTCGGAGGCAAAAGAGCTGAGTTGGTCCACCATGGTGTTGATGGTGTTTTTCAATTCCAGAATTTCCCCTTTCACGTCCACCGTGATCTTCTTGGAAAGGTCGCCATTGGCTACGGCGGTGGTGACGGCGGCAATGTTGCGGACTTGGGAGGTCAGATTGCCGGCCATGAAATTGACGTTGTCGGTCAGGTCTTTCCAGGTGCCGGCCACGCCCTTGACTTCGGCCTGCCCGCCCAGCTTTCCTTCCGTGCCCACCTCGCGCGCCACCCGTGTGACTTCGGCGGCAAAGGAACTGAGTTGGTCCACCATCGTATTGATGGTGTCCTTCAACTCCAGAATTTCGCCGCGCACCGTGACGGTGATTTTTTTGGAGAGGTCGCCGTTGGCCACGGCGGTCGTCACCGCCGCGATGTTGCGCACCTGGCCGGTCAGGTTGCCCGCCATCGAGTTCACCGAATCGGTTAAGTCCTTCCAGGTGCCCGCCACGCCGCGCACGTCGGCTTGTCCGCCCAGTTTTCCTTCGGTGCCGACTTCACGGGCCACGCGAGTGACTTCGGAGGCAAAGGAATTCAACTGGTCCACCATTGTATTGATGGTGTTCTTCAGTTCCAAAATCTCCCCTTTCACGTCCACGGTGATTTTCTTGGAGAGGTCGCCGTTGGCCACGGCGGTGGTCACGGCCGCGATGTTGCGCACCTGGCCGGTCAGGTTGCCGGCCATCGAGTTCACCGAATCGGTCAAGTCCTTCCAGGTGCCGGCCACGCCGCGCACGTCGGCCTGCCCGCCCAGCTTGCCTTCCGTGCCCACTTCGCGGGCCACGCGCGTCACCTCCGCGGCGAAGGAACTGAGTTGGTCCACCATCGTGTTGATGGTGTTTTTCAATTCCAGAATCTCCCCTTTCACGTCCACCGTGATTTTCTTGGACAAGTCCCCCTTGGCAACGGCCGTGGTGACTGCCGCGATGTTGCGCACTTGGGAGGTGAGGTTGCCGGCCATGAAATTGACGTTGTCCGTCAGGTCCTTCCACGTTCCGCCGACGCCTTTGACATCGGCCTGTCCGCCCAGCTTTCCTTCGGTGCCGACTTCGCGGGCCACGCGCGTCACCTCGGAGGCAAAGGAGTTAAGCTGGTCCACCATGGTGTTGATGGTGTCCTTCAACTCCAGAATCTCGCCGCGCACGTCCACGGTGATTTTTTTGGAAAGGTCGCCGTTGGCAACCGCCGTGGTCACGGCGGCGATGTTGCGCACCTGGGCCGTGAGATTGCCGGCCATGGAATTGACCGAGTCGGTCAGGTCCTTCCAGGTGCCGGCCACCCCTTTTACCTCGGCCTGCCCGCCCAGTTCGCCCTCGGTGCCGACTTCGCGCGCCACGCGGGTTACTTCGGCGGCAAAGGAGCTGAGTTGGTCCACCATGGTGTTGATGGTGTTTTTCAACTCCAGAATTTCCCCCTTGACGTCCACCGTGATTTTCTTGGAAAGGTCGCCGTTGGCCACAGCGGTGGTCACGTCGGCGATATTGCGGACTTGCGCGGTCAGGTTGCCGGCCATGGAGTTCACCGAGTCGGTCAAGTCTTTCCAGGTGCCGGCCACGCCTTTGACCTCGGCCTGCCCGCCCAGTTTTCCCTCGGTGCCGACTTCGCGGGCCACGCGGGTCACCTCGGAGGCGAAGGAACTGAGTTGATCCACCAGCGTGTTGATGGTGTTTTTCATTTCCAGAATTTCCCCCTTGACGTCCACCGTGATTTTCTTGGAAAGATCGCCGTTGGCCACGGCGGTGGTGACGGCGGCGATGTTGCGGACTTGGGAAGTCAGATTGCCGGCCATCAAATTCACATTGTCCGTCAAGTCCTTCCACGTTCCGGCGACGCCTTTGACGTCGGCCTGGCCGCCCAGTTTTCCTTCGGTGCCGACTTCGCGGGCCACGCGGGTCACTTCCGAGGCGAAGGAGCGAAGCTGGTCCACCATGGTGTTGATGGTGTCTTTCAGTTCCAGAATTTCGCCGCGCACGTCCACCGTGATTTTCTTGGAAAGGTCGCCGTTGGCCACGGCGGTGGTGACGGCGGCAATGTTGCGCACCTGGCCGGTCAGGTTGCCGGCCATGAAGTTGACGTTGTCGGTCAGGTCTTTCCAAGTGCCGGCCACGCCCTTAACCTCGGCCTGTCCGCCCAGCTTTCCTTCGGTGCCCACTTCGCGGGCCACGCGGGTCACTTCGGCGGCAAAGGAACTGAGTTGGTCCACCATCGTGTTGATGGTGTTCTTCAATTCCAGAATCTCCCCCTTCACGTCCACCGTGATTTTCTTGGAAAGGTCGCCATTGGCCACGGCGGTGGTGACGGCGGCGATGTTGCGCACCTGGCCGGTCAGGTTGCGGGCCATGGAATTGACGTTGTCGGTCAGGTCTTTCCAGGTGCCGGCCACGCCTTTGACCTCGGCCTGGCCGCCCAGTTTTCCTTCGGTGCCGACTTCGCGCGCCACGCGGGTCACCTCGGAGGCGAAAGAACGGAGTTGGTCCACCATCGTATTGATCGTGTTTTTCAATTCCAGAATCTCCCCGCGCACGTCCACGGTGATTTTCTTGGAAAGATCGCCGTTGGCCACGGCGGTGGTGACGGCAGCGATGTTGCGCACCTGGCCGGTCAGGTTGCCGGCCATGGAATTGACGCTGTCAGTCAGGTCTTTCCAGGTGCCGGCCACGCCCTTGACCTTGGCCTGGCCGCCCAGTTTTCCCTCGGTGCCGACTTCGCGGGCCACGCGGGTCACTTCCGAGGCGAAGGAGCTGAGTTGGTTCACCATCGTATTGACAGTCTTGGCGGTGCGGAGGAACTCGCCTTCCAGCGGGCGGCCTTCGATTTCCAGGGCCATGGTCTGGGAAAGGTCGCCCTTGGCCACGGCGCCAATGACGCGGGCGGTTTCGCTGGTCGGATGCACCAGGTCGCCGATCAGCGTATTGACCGACTCCACCGCATCCGCCCACGAACCGGTCACTTCACCGATGGAAGCGCGTTCGCTGATCTTCCCTTCCTTGCCGACTACCCGGCTGAGGTGCTCCAGTTCGTTGGCCATCCGCTCGTTTCGTTCCACCACATCATTAAAGGCGTCGGCGATCTTCCCGGCCGTCCCATCCCAGTCGAGGGGAAGGCGGACGGTGAAATCACCCTTCTTCAGCGCGGTCAGGGCGATGAGCAATTGCCGCGAATCAATGTCGCCGTTGGCGGAATGCGGAGATTTGGCCGGCATTTCCGGCGCCAAAACCCCGGCCCCGCGGTTCCTTTTCGCGGAGCGCGATGCATTCGATCCGTTTGGCGGAGTCAGAGTGGACAGCAAAGTGTCTTTGCGAAACGGCGGGCGGAGAAGATCGGATTTTTTCATGGGGATCGAGGGGAATGACGGTTAACGGGCGGGGCGGACGACCGGCTCGCAGCCAAAGGAGAGTACGCGTAAAGACGCCTCATATTAAAAGTACAAGAAAACAAGCTGAAAAGACTTAACATTTCCCGTGCCATCCCAAGTGTTTTCCAGTCGAAGTTCTGATAAGCCACGCAAAATGCGGGACTTTTGCAAATTGCAGGCGTTTGAAACACAGGAGCCGGCGCCAAAACTCACTCGCAAAATGCGAAAACTCCGGGCCGTTCTCTGGCAATTTGCAAACCGTGAGCCGGCCTGATTCCTGCGGCGGGTCAGCGGGATCGGTTTCCTCGATTGCTTCGCCCCCAAGATGTCCTCACTAGGAGCAGTGATGCCATGCGCCATGCCCGTTTCCATGGTGGGCCAGAGCCTCCTCCTCCCCGCTCACCGTCTCGCGGTGCCATTCCACATCTCCCAGCCCATCCATGTTCCTTATGTGGGCCAGATCGGTCAATTTATGGTCGCCGGCCTTCTCTTCGTCCAGGATCTCCTCCAAGAACATCGCCGCTTCATGGTTGTTGAGCACCATGGCCCAATCCCGCAGGCAACTGTAGGTGGCAATTTCGAAATGTTCCAGTTTCTGCGCGGCGGTGATGATGGCCGCGTCGTTCGCCGGGGACTTTTCGTGCTGGACCACCAGCGCCTCGGCCTCCGCCAGCAACCCGCCGATGGCGCTGCCCTTCATCTCAGCCGTTGGCTCGCCAAAGCACTCGAAAATTCGCGCGACCTTCGATATGTGCCCCACACTTTCGTAGGAATGGGCTTTGAGGGCCTTCTGTAGTTCGGGGTTCGAAGCGAGCCTGGCCATTCTGGAAAGCCCCCTGGCGATTTCCTGCTCGGCCCCGTACATCTCGGCCAATTGATCCAATAAGAGATTTTCGAGAGTTTTCATAAATGCGGATATGTTGCGTGGGTTCTCCAATCTCATTTCGCCACCGGCAATTCGTGCCGACAGATATGGAAGCTCATTCCGTGCCGCATCCCGCGCATGGATGGAAGCATTTGATTTCAAGGCACTTAAAGACAATGCGGAGATCCCCCATCCTAATGCAACCGGGCAATTTGCATGGAATTCCACATCCACTCGCCGCAATCTGCCCGTTGCTATGCCCTACGCCATCTGAAGTTCGCGAATCGGCTCCACGCCCATTTTCTTGCGCTTTCGATAAATGGTGGCCTGATCTATCCCCAGCACCCGTGCTGCTTCGGCCACACTACCGGTCCGCTCCAGCACCTTGCGGATGTGCGCGTCCTCCAGCTTCTCCAGCGTGACCAACTCGCCCGGCTGCGGCGGCAACGGCCCCGCCCCGGATGCGTTCTGTCCTTCAAAAGGCAAATCCTCCGCCTCGATTTCCGCCTCCCCATGAGTCAAAATGACGGCCCTCTCAATGGCGTTGCGCAATTCCCTCAAGTTCCCGGGCCATGCATAACCCCGTATTCGATCCAGAGAGTCTGCCGAAAATCCACGCACGTCGCGCCCGCACTGCCCGGCAAAATGCCTCAAATAATGCCGTGCAAACCGCTCCATATCTCCAACCCGGTTCCGCAATGGCGGCGCCTCCACCACAATCACGTTCAATCGAAAGTACAGATCTTCCCGAAACTGCCCCTGCGCGACGAGCTTCTTTAAATCACGGTTGCTCGCCGCGATCACCCTCAAGTCCGCCTGCCGCGTCACGTTTTCCCCCAGCCGCTCATACTCCCGCTCCTGCAACAAACGCAACAGCTTGGGCTGTATCTCCATCGGCAAATCGCCAATCTCGTCCAAAAACAACGTCCCCCCGTGCGCCGCCTTGACTTTCCCCCAGTGATCCCGCACCGCCCCGGTGAATGCTCCCTTGACATGCCCAAATAATTCACTCTCCAGCAATTCCCTCGAAAGACTGGGACAACTGACCGTGACCAGCGGCTTGTCCGCCAAATGGCTCTTTTGATGAATGACCCGCGCCAGAATGCTTTTGCCTGTCCCGCTTTCCCCAAGCAACAACACCGACGCCGCCGTCCGCGCCGCCTTTTCCACCACCGCCATGACTTCCCGCATCGGGCCGCTCTCAAAATCCAGCAGCAACTCCGGACTCTGGCTTTTGCTCTCGCTCACCTCTCTCTCCAGGCGCTCGATGCTCCGGCTCATTTGGTTGAACCGCTGCATCCGCGCCAGCACCCGGTGGAATTGCTCCCGCGTAAAGGGCTTCTCCAGAAAATCCACCGCTCCCCGCCTCATCGCCTCCACGGCCGTGTCCACGCTCCCCTGCGCCGTCAGCATCACGACGGGCAGGTTCGCCTGGCCGCGCAACAATTGTGGCAGCAAATCCAACCCGTTTTCACTCCCAAGGTTCACATCCAGCAACACCGCGTCAAAGTCCTCCTCCTTTAAATTTGCCAGCGCCGCCCGGCCGCACCCCGCCGGTTGGGCGTAATGCCCCTCCTCCTCAATCAGCAAACACGCCGCATCCCGAAACGTCCTGTCGTCATCTATTACCAGAAATTCCATAGAAATGGCGAAACAAACACTCCCTAGTGGAAGTGCTCGGTTCATGCCGATTGATGATGCCAGCGAAATCCATGCCAGACAAAAGGACAGGAGCCGGGATGGAGAATAGAAGGAGAAGCCGCCGCATTTTGCGGGAACCAAGCCTCTTTCTGCCGCATTCTGCAACGATTTGTCAGCGCGGGGTGATGTGCAGATCGAGCCAGTACTTCAAAATAATCCGAACCGCCTGCCCAAATTCCGCCGGACAAGCGACCTTCTGCAAATAGGAGGTGACGCCCAGTTCAAACGCCCGGTCAACGTCAGACGGCTGCACGGAGCCGGTGAGCATGACCACGGGAAGGTTTTTCATGGCGGGCTGCTCTCGTATCCATTGGAGCACCTCGTGCCCGTCGCGCTTGGGCATTTTTATATCGAGAAAAACAACGTCCGGAAAGGGATGCGCCGCTCTATCCTTGAATTTGCCGGCTCCCGAAAGGTAATCCACGGCGGCGTCACCGTCCTCCGCCACCTTGAGTTGGTGGGGGATGCCAGAGCGTTGACATGCCATCTTCATGACAAACACGTCATCGCTATTGTCTTCCACCAATAGAACGGTTTTCAAATATGCCGCCACAATGGCTGGACTTTGCATCTTCTACAAGAGCAATCGCCCAAAAATGGGGGGCGATTGAGCCAGCCGTTGCCAGCCGGGGCGGCCGACACCGCCAACATTTTCAGCGTGGCAACCATGCAGATCGGCGGGGTTGCCATTAACCCTCCCGTCTTCACCAACACCTCTCCCGCCAAATAAACGAGCGCAAAGTCAGCCGCCGGATTTCAATACCACAAAAAAAGTGCTGCCCTCGCCGGGCGCGCTCTTGACACCAATGCGTCCGCCGTGGGCCACGGTGATTTCCCGGGCGATGGGCAATCCCAGCCCGGCCCCGTTCTTGTCCTGGCCGGGCACACGAAAAAAGCGGTCGAAAACACGGGCCTGATACTGCTCCGGAATGCCTTCGCCGTGATCAGTCACGCTGAATTCAACGCTGCCGGCCTCAGTCCGGGCCGCGCGCAAGACGATTTCGCCGCCTTCGGGAGAGTGTTTAATGGCATTGGAAATGAGGTTGGTGAATACATGGTCCATGCGCTGCCGATCCACCGAAACGGCGGGCAATTGGGCATCAACCAGGCAATTGATCGTGACTCCCTTGGCGGAGGCGCTGCCGGCCATTGCCTCCCTCATGCTTTGCAGGAGTTCGACCGGGGCGACTTTCTCGCGGCGCAATCCCGCGGCGCCTTCCTCCAACCGGGCAAGGTCCAGCAAATCGTTCAGGATGCGCAATAATCGCTCGCTGTCGTCACGCGCCGCCTGCAGCAACTCCTCCTGCTTGGGTGTCAAGCCACCCAAAGTTTTTTCCAGCAACAGATGGAGGCCCATCCGCACGCTGGTCAACGGACTTTTTAATTCATGGCTCACGGTGGCCACCAAGTTGGTCTTGGCTGAATCGAGAAGTCGAAAGCGGGTCATATCCTGGAGGACCACCGCCACCCCGAATAACGCGCCTTCCCGGTCCTGCATGATCAGGACGCGCGGGAGAAAAAACCGCTCCGCGCCCTCGTAAGGGAAGGTGATGCCTTCGGCAAAATCGTGCGGCAGAAAATTCCGGCCGCTTTGCAAGGCCGATCGGGCGAGGGTCTGGAGACGGACGGGCAAATGGTTTTCCAGTTGCAGGTTGGCGGACAGGGTGGTGGCGGCGGGGTTCTTGAGTTCGATTTCCCCCTGTTTGTTCAGCACAAAAACAGGATCCGGAAACGAAGCCAGCGTGGCCTCCATGGTCCGGTGCAGCCGGACGATTTCCGCCGTGGTGCAGCGGCGGTATTCTTGGAGCAGGCCGGCCATTTTGTTGAATGCCACAGCCAAAGCGCCCAACTCATCATGGGTGAGGACCGGGACGGGTTCCTTGAGATTGCCGTCGCCCAGTTCGCGGGTGGCGTTGGTGAGGGCCTGGATGGGCCGCAAAATTGAGCGGCCAATTCGGTAACAGGAATAAATGGAAAACGCCACGACCACAGCCAGCCCAACGGTCAGCCAGCGGCTGGCCTGGCGCGCGGCGTTCTGGATATCATGGTTGGCGGACAAAATCGCCTCATAATTCAGGCCGCGAATTTTTCCCAGCTCACCCCGCATGTCGGAGATCAAAAGGACAATCCCTGTGTCCCCCAGTTGAGCGTGTGCGCCGGGCGCCCGCGCGCGCATGGACGCCGAGATCGCATCGCGCAAATCTTGATAATTGGAACTCAATTGCCGCACCAATTCTTCCTCTCCAGGCAACGGTCGCGGTTTGGCGAGCAGGGCGAGGTTTTCCTCAAGTTGGCGGCTGTATTCGGCCAGGGCATTGGTGCTGCTGCTCGATCCTCCGGCTCCGGCCGGGATCTGTCCCCGTACCCAGTTGTCCAGGAGGGAGTTGATCGCTTGAATCGCCATGATGCTCCGGTAGTTTTCCTTCACCGTGGCGTCCACGCGGACAGCCAGGCGCGAAAACAGCGTGATGGCGCAGAGGCCCATCAGCAGAAACATCACCACCAACGGCAGCAGGTTGAGCAGCAGCCGGGTGCGCAACGAAGAATGAAGGGGCTGGGTCATGGCGGCCAAACGGCGCGGGCGGGGCGGGTCCCGCGCTGGATTATTGTTCGATTCTTTTCCGTTTCCTGTAAAGCGTTGCAGGATTGATGCCAAGAATGTCCGCCGCCTCCTCCAAGCTGGCGCTCTGGTCCACCACGCGCGTGATGTGTTCGGCTTCCAGTTCCTCCAGCGACACTCTGGCCCCGAGCTGGAGGCCGCCTGCCGGCGCAACCTTGGGATCTTGGGCGAATTGTTCCGGCAAATCATGGACTTCAATCCTCTCCCCGCCAGCCAGGATGACCGCGCGTTCGACGACGTTGCGCAACTCGCGTAAATTGCCCGGCCAGGCATAACTGCGCAAGGCACCCTCGGCCTCCGTCGAAAAACCCCGAACCGGTTTGGCGCATTGACGGGCAAAGAACTCCAGGCAATTTTGGGCAATTCTCAACACGTCCCCAGGCCGCCCCCGCAGCGGGGGGAGTGACAGGGAGATGACGTTCAAACGGTAAAAGAGATCTTCCCGGAATCGGCCTTGCTGGACCGCTTGTTCGAGGTTGCGGTTGGTGGCGGCGATGACTCGCACGCTGGCTTTGCGCGTCCTGGTTTCTCCGACACGCTCAAATTCTTTTTCCTGAAGCAAGCGGAGCAGCTTGGGCTGGATTTCGAGCGGCATTTCGCCAATTTCATCCAGAAAGAGCGTGCCGCCATCCGCCGCCGACACCTTGCCCACCTTGTCCCCCACCGCGCCCGTGAAAGCGCCCCGGACGTGGCCAAACAACTCGCTTTCCAGCAACTCGCGCGAGAGGCTGGGGCAGTTGACTGTTACAAACGCATTTTCTTTTTGCAGGCTGCTGGCGTGGAGGGCGCGGGCGAGCACTGTTTTGCCGGTGCCGCTTTCTCCAAGAAGCAGAATGGTGGCCGGCGTGGCGGCCGCTTTGAACGCCATATCAAGAACTTTCTGCATGGCCGGTTCGGAGGTGGCCAGGTCCGCCGCCGGGGCGTCGGAGGAAAGCCGCGCTTCCAGTTCGGCCAGGCGTCCGCGCAACCTGCGGCTCTCCATGATGCGATCCACCACCTGCCGGATCTGGCCGGGGGTGAAAGGTTTGGGCAGATAATCCGCCGCGCCGCGCCGCATTGCTTCCACCGCCGTTTCAATGGAGGCGTAGGCGGTGAAAACGACCACCTGCAAACGCGGGTCAAGTTTGAGAAGCTCGGGAAGGACCGCCAGACCGTTATCGTCGCCCAGTTTCAAATCAAGAAACGCCACGTCAAATTGGTCCTCCTCCATTTGTTTCAGGGCGGATTCGCGGCTGCCGACGCCGATGATGTGATAGCCCGTCTCTTCAAAGGCCAGGGTGGTGGTGCGGCGGATATTCTCCTCGTCGTCAATAATCAACAGGCGCATCGCGCCATTAGCCGTTTTGTTGGTCCGCATACCCGTCTATTCTAGCTCAATTTGCAGCTTCCGGCAATCCTGCCCTGCCGCACGGTTATTAATCGGGGGCAGGGATGGACGAATCGCAAATTGCGCGGATCGTTCGGGTCGTTTATGGCAGAATGCAAGGTTCGAGTTGCAGCGATTTCACCGGCTAATTTGTGCAATCGCCTCGTCCTGTGGCAGTTAGCCAAACTGCGGTCATCATGGCATTGATCCCGCTCTTACGCGAGTGGGCAGCGACGTCAAGGAGCAGCCTGAAACTATAATCGAATATCGAAAGGACATCGATATATGAGAACTAAACTATTGAAATTGGTTTTTTTGGCCCCCTTGGCGGGGTTGGTTATGAGCGGATGCCACGTCTATGTCAGGCCGCCGCCGGCCCAGGTGGCAGTCAGCGTGCCAGGCGAAGTGGTGGTGGATACAGTCCCGCCGCCAGCCCCAGTCGAGGTGGTTACAGTCAGCCCCGGCCCGGACTTTATCTGGATTGGAGGAGCTTGGGTTTGGGGAGGCGGTGGTTGGGTCTGGGAACGGGGTCACTGGGATCGCCCCCCGCATCCTGGCATGGTTTGGGCGCCTCACCGTTACGAGGTTCGCAATGGGCATCGTGTCTTTGTCCGGGGTGGATGGAGATAACTGGGTTCAAGAACGGACATCTTCGCAGCCATTGTCTGCAACCGCCCCATTACCGCCTCAGAAATCCTGGATTTGAACCCTAAGTCTAGCCATGACGTTTTCATACAAACTTGTACTGTGCCATTACTGCAAGCCGCTTCTTGAGGCGATGCATTCACTTCAAATCCTTGATTTCAATGGGTTTTCTAGCTGGCGCGCGCATTAGATCAACAACCTGTTCCGCGTGTTAAGTCGGGCAATTTTTGGTCGCATTGAGGCCGCGCGTAGGAATTGGGACGAGGCCAGGGGATTTGAGTCAAACCTAAGTGCCACGAGTGATGCCATCCGTCTCTTGGTCCACGAGTTAGGGGACGAATATGCTGGGAATCATCTGAGTTCGCAATACCACGAAGCGTTATGTCGCATTGGCACGAAGCTGCATGAGCTCGATAAGGCAAATGAACTTCAAAAAATGGCCGTAGTCCAAAGCAAAGTCCCCGAACTGATGCCGACACCACTCACCCGGCGGCGTATGCACTGGGAGCGCATAAGACGGGGAAGGCGCGCGAGGCCGTGGTTCCACCACGTTGCCCGCCTCGCTGGCCCCTACAAAACAGTCGTTCGAGCTCGGGAAGAGAGCAAACAAGAAAGGACAAAGATTATGACTCAGTTCGAAACGGAACAGCAATGGGAAGAACGCAACATGCGTTTGGCGTGAAGCGACACCTGCGAACCCGACAGGACCTGCCACGAGCAAGAGGCGAGACGGGCGCGCGACCGCGCACGACGGGAGCGAGCTTGGGAACAACAGCAGGCGCGCGACGAGGAATGGCAAAAGCGAAGCGCAGCCGAGGAAGAACACCGGCGCCGTCAGGAGCAGCAGCGCCTTGAAAGCGAATATCGCCGGGAGGAGGAGAGGCGGCGACTCGAAGAACAGCGTCGCTACGACGAACAACGGCGGGAAGAACAGCGCAGACGAGACGAAGAAACCCGTCGCAATCGTGAAGAAGAGCGCAGGCGCGCAAATCGTTGGTAGTTGATCACGGCCAAAGCGATTGGCGGTGCTCTGGTCCTTCCCGCGTCCGACAGGCTGCCGGCAGGATCTGGAGAATCCAAGTGCCAGACGACCCGGGAATAGTAACAAATAGTAACAGTAAAAGGGTGGTAAAATGGCTTTAACTGGCTCAAATTGG
>JBEKIA010000010.1:0-32712 GCA_050011995.1 Verrucomicrobiota bacterium | reverse complement strand
TCACTTTGTTGACAATGGGCCGCACGGTGGACCGGGCCAGAGACCGGAAGGGCGCCTACACGTTGCGCTATGTGAACAAGTTCCCAAAATTCGGGCCGGTCGCGCGGGCCGCGGCGGCGGGACCGCCCCGGGCCGGCCACTCCGCGCCTTCCGCCCAGTCTTCGTTGTTTGAGGCGGCAAAGGCTCCGGCGGCGGCGGCTCCGGCCAAGAACAGGGCGGATCGGCCGGATCCGACGGATCCGACGGATCCGACCGATCCGACCGATCAACCCAATCAGCCCCAACAGCCGCGGCCGCCCAAGGTCCGGTTTCGTTGGTTCGCAAAATTAGGAGCCTTTCTGGCGGCGGCCGCCGCTGTGGTCCCGAAGACCGCCGCCCGTGTCCGGGGCAGGCTGCGCTCCCCGGCCGCCGACCCGCGTCCGCGCGCCCAGGGCGAACTGGCGTTGGAAAAGGTGACGGTTCTCAGGAACGATTTGAGCGACGCGGACCTGGTGGTCGTGGCGGTGCAACCAAAGCCGGAGGACTCCCGCGCCGTCCAGGCCGATAGTCGTGCCCCGGACGGAAATACCTGGACGCGCGTGACGGCGCGCTGGATCAAACTGAAAAACCCGGCGGAGGACGGCAGCCAGGCGTCCGCGGCGTCCGAAGCGCCAGCCGGACGCGCGGCGGAGTGGGCGCAAACACCGCCTTGAGACCCATGTCGAGTGCCGGCGTATTTCCACAAGGCAGTCTTGACAACAGAGGTCGTCGAAGCGCTTCGGCCCAGGGCGGGGGGGCGCTACGCGGATGGCACCGCCGGCGGCGGCGGGCATGCGGCGGCGCTGCTGCGGGCCAGCGCGCCCTCGGGCAAACTGTTTGGCTGCGATCGGGATGGCGCGGCGGTTCGGGCGGCCCGGGAGCGCCTGGGGGAGTTCGAGGGACGGTTTGAAATCCGGCAAGGCAGTTTTGCCGAACTGGGCCAGTGGATTGAGGCGGGGAGTTGCGACGGGGTGGTCCTGGATTTGGGGCTAAGTTCCGCGCAACTGGAGCCGGAGCGCGGATTCAGCTTCCAGAGCGACGGTCCGCTGGACATGAGAATGGACCCGGAGCAGGAACTGACGGCGGCGGCTCTGCTGAATCAGGCCGGGGCCGAAGAACTGGCGAAGATTTTTTGGGAGTACGGGGGCGAGGCGAATTCGCGGCGGATTGCGCGGGCCATCGAGCGGGAGCGGCAAATCCGGCCTTTGGGGCGGACGCGGCAGTTGGCGGAATTGATTGAAAAAGTTTCGCCCCGCGGCGGAAGAAAAGCCCATCCCGCCACGAAGGCATTTCAGGCCCTGCGCATCGTGGTGAACGACGAGATGGGGCATTTGCAACGGGGATTGGAAGCGGCGGTGAAGATTTTGTCACCAGGCGGCCGGCTGGCCGTGATTTCGTTCCATGGATTGGAACACCGCCTGGTGAAGGAATTCGGCGACCGGCTGTCGCGCGATTACGAGGCGGGCGAACCGGATGTGCCGGAGCTGCGGCGGCCCCGGCCGGCGCTTTTGCGGTGGGTGCGGCGAAAGCCGATTCTGCCCGGGCCGGCGGAATTGAGCGGGAACCCGCGCAGCCGCAGCGCGCAATGCCGGGTGATGGAAAAATTGTAGCGGCGGTCCCGGACCGCCGGAAAAGCAATGAACGCGAAGCAGAATTAACCAACGGAGTGTTGGAGTGTTGGAGTGTTGGAACCAGGCAACACTCCATCACTCCGGCACCCCATTCCCAACCCGCATGGCGCGCAACTCCAGAAATGAATCCGGTTTCCGGCCCGGCCAGGCGTTGACGGCGCTGGCGCTCCTGGCGCTGTTGGTCCCGCTGGGCATCGGCTACGTGTGGTTTAAGGACCAGATTGACGTGCTGGGCGATCAAGTCAAAAAGCAGGAAACGGCGCTGACCGAGCTGGAGCGCGGGAACCGCGCCCGGCGCGAACAACTGGCCATTTTGTGCCTGCCTGACGCCCTGGACAGGCAAGTCAAAAAAATGAACCTCGGCCTGGGCCCCCCGTTGCAGGCGCAGGTCATCCGCCTGACGGAAACCCCGGTGAGTTTCCCGGCGGCGCCGGCGGAACAGCGGCGGGCGCAGGGCCTTCCGCGCGAGCGCAACTACTGATTTGGCCGCCGCTCGCGCCCGTTCGGGTGGAGGAACCGAACAGCGCGGGCGGCCGGCTGATTTTACGACAATGAGCGTGGTTTGGCAGTATCGGAAAATGAAGTGGCTGGCCGGCGCGCTGCTGGCCGCCTTCGCGCTGCTGGCGGGACGATTGGTGGATTTGCAGGCCGTCCGGCACGAGGAGTTTCTGGGCCGCGCCGCCAACAACACCGTCCGCACCATCGCCCGCGATCCCATGCGCGGCCAGATTGTGGACATCAAAGGCAATCCGCTGGCCACCAGCATCCCGGCCAAGCTGATCTGCGCCGATCCGTCCCTGATGATTTGCACCAATCCGTCCCTGATGCGCGATTACCGCGCCGTGGTGGCCCATGCGCTCGCCCCGCTGCTGCAAACCAACGAGCCTTATTTGGTGGATCGCATGGCGCCGCGCCAAGTCGTGGCCGGCGGCAAAACCAACCTCTCCCGTTACGTGGCGCTCCAACACCAGGCCTCCCTGCAAACCTGGGAAAGAGTCCGGCAAACCATGGCCGCCCTTTCCTTCGGCGTGGATGAATCCAAGCTCAAGCGCAACGACAGGCTGTTTTTCCGCTCCCTTCGCGCCGGGGCGATTTTCGCCGCCGATGACCAGAAGCGCCTCTATCCGGGCCTGACCCTCGCCGCGCATGTCATTGGCTACGTCAGCGGCGACGGGGAGGAACAAACCGGGATGAACGGCATTGAGTTGGAATACAACTCCAAGCTCAACGGCATCCGCGGCTGGCGGCACACGGAGTTGGACAAACGCCAGCGCGAATTGGTGCCTTACCGCGACGAGGACGTCGAGCCGCGCGACGGACTCAATGTGGTTCTCACCCTGGACGCCGGTTTGCAAGACATCATGGAGTCCGAGCTGGCCGCCGGCATGGCCCAGCTTTGCCCCGTCAGCATCTCGGCGGTCATGGTTCGCCCGCGCACCGGGGAGATTCTGGCCCTGGCCAATTGCCCCACGTTCGATCCCAACCGTCCCGGCGCCTTTCCCCCGGAGGCGCTGCGCAATCGCGTGATTGCCGACAACCACGAGCCGGGGTCCACCTTCAAAATCGTCGTGGTGAGCGGCGCGCTCAACGAGCGGCTGGTCAGCCTGGCCGACATCTTCAATTGCGAGCACGGCCATTTCGCCTACGCGGGCGCGGTCTTGCATGATCATGAATCCTACGGAGACCTCACGGTGGAAGGCATCATCACCAAATCCTCCAACATCGGGGCGGCCAAGATCGGCCTTCGCCTGGGACAAGACTCCCTTTACCAGTACATTCGCGCCTTCGGCTTCGGTTCCCGCACGGGGATTTTTCTGCCCGGCGAAGTCTATGGCAGCGTCCCGCCGGTGAAAAGCTGGACCAAAATCTCCATCGCCCGGATTCCCATGGGACAAGGCATCTCCGTGACCCCGCTGCAAATGGTCATGGCCTTGTGCGCCATCGCCAACAAGGGCCTTTTGATGCAGCCGATGATCGTGGACCGCCTGACGGACCCGGAGGGAAGAGTAGTTGTCAAGTACAACCCGCAGCCGGTCCGGCAGGTCGCCGGCGCCGCGGCCATGAATCAAATGATCACCGCCCTGAAAACGGTGGTGGGCAGGGAGGGCACCGCCCCCAAGGCCCGCCTGGATCATTACACGGTGGCCGGCAAGACCGGCACGGCGGAAAAAGTGGAGAACGGACAGTACGTCTCCGACAAGTATTTCAGCTCCTTCCTCGGTTTTTTCCCGGCGGACAACCCGGAGCTGTGCATCGCGGTGTTCATTGATGAACCGCCCAAGGGCGACCATTTCGGCGGCGCGGCGGCCGGCCCGATTTTCAAGGCCATTGCGGAGCGCGCCGCCAATTATTTGAATCTCAAACCGGATGTTGACCCCGCCGCGCCGGCCGGCCAATCGCTGGCCGCCGCCGCCGGCCTTGCCTCCGGCGCCCGCGCTGTGAAAAACAATTAAACCCAAATCCCAGGCCCCATGCCGCCTCCCTCCCGATTGGAATAGCCGATGGAACCGCGCCCGCTCCATTACATCGCCCAAGCCGTCTCGGGTGAGCTGCGCCACGGTTCCCCCGGCAAGATGGTGGGGCGGCTCTGCACCGATTCGCGCCTGGTGGAGCCGAACGATCTTTTCTTCGCCCTGGCGGGAGAGCGGCACGACGCGCACCGCTTCCTGCCCGAAGTGGCGCGGCGCGGCGCGGGCGCCATCGTGGCGGAGCGGGACAAATTGCCGGCCGATTTTCGCCAATGCGCGGTGATCGCGGTGAGCAACACGCGGCGCGCCCTCGGACAACTGGGGGCGCGCTACCGCCGCGACTTCGATCTGCCCGTCATCGCCGTGGGCGGATCGAACGGAAAAACCACGGCCAAGGAATTGATCGCCTCGGTGTTGCGCCAGCAAAAAACCACGCTCTGGAGCGAGGCCAGTTTCAACAACGCCATCGGGGTGCCCCTGACCTTGTTGCGCCTGGAGCGCTCGCACCAGGCCGCCGTCCTGGAAGCCGGCTCCAACCACCCGGGCGAATTGGCGCCGCTGCTGCAAATGATCGCCCCTTCCCACGGGGTCGTGACCAACATCGGCCGCGAGCATCTGGAATTCTTTGGAGACCTGGCCGGCGTGGCGCTTGAGGAGGGAACGATGGCCGAAGGCCTGCCCGCCTCGGGAACGCTTTTCATCAACGGCGACGACAGTTGGTCTGAATCCATCGCGCGCCGCTCTTCCGCCCGCGTCGTCCGCGCCGGCTGGAACGAGGGCAACGACTATCGCGCGGTGGACATTCGGGGCGGGGAGACCGGCTCGGTTTTTTGGATCCGCTGTCCCCAGGCGCGATTGGAAGGCGAATACCGAATCGGGCTTCTCGGCCGGCATCAGGTGGCCAACGCGCTTTTTGCCCTGGCCGTCGGCGCGGAACTGGATTTGGATCGCGCGCAGATCCAGCGCGGCCTCGCCGCCTGCGCCCCGCCGAAAATGCGCCTGCAACTCTTCCACGCCGGCGGGGTGCGGGTGCTCGACGACACCTACAACGCCAACGCCGATTCCATGCTGGCCGCCCTGGAAACGCTGCGCGCCCTGCCCTGCCCCGGACGCCGGGTGGCGGTGCTGGGAGACATGGCCGAATTGGGCCAATCCTCCGGCCCGGCCCACGCCGAAGTGGGCCGCCGCGCCGCCGAACTGGGACTGGATCAATTGTTCGCCATTGGGACGCGCGTTGCGGAATTGGCCGCGGCGGCCCGCGCCGGCGGCCTGCGCAACGTGGTGGAATTCCCGGAGGCGGACGGCGCGGCGCAGGCGGTGAACGACCTTGCCCGGCCGGGCGACGTGGTGCTGGTCAAGGCCTCGCGCGCCATGCGGCTGGAACGCATCACGGAAACCTTGCTCCGCTTGCGGACAAACCAATGAAGAATGACAAAAAATGCGGGCTGGCCCGCTCCTGGCTGTGCCGGGCTGGATGGCCGGCGACGCAGCGGGACAGGCTGGCGCAGGCCGGCTACCCCAGGTTTATGTTCCGCCTCGCGGCCGCGCGCCGCGCCTGGGCGGGAGCGCCCGCCGAACCGCGGCGCCACGACTAACATGTTTTTTTACCTCAGCCATAAAGCGCTGGACATGGCCGCCAGGACTTCCCTGGAGCCGTTCGTCTCCTGGCTGCGCCTTTTCCGCTACATCACTTTTCGCAGCGCGGGGGCGGCCCTGACGGCCCTGCTCCTGAGTTGGTGGCTGTATCCCCGGTTTATTCCCTGGCTCAAGCAGTCCAGCTTCGGCCAGGACTACGCGGACCGTGCCGAGGAAGCCGGCGGCCTGCAAGCGCGGATTCTGAGCAAGAAGGGCACTCCCACCATGGGCGGGCTGCTGATCGTCCTTGTGCTGGACGTTACCGCCATGATGTGGGCGCAGTGGAACACCCAGGTCCTGCTCGCCCTCTTCTCCGTCGTCGTCCTCTGCGGGCTGGGATTTATAGACGACTACGCCAAGGTCACGCGCCGGAACAGCGACGGCCTGCGCGCCTTCGTCAAGCTTTGGGCGCAGGGCGCCCTGGCCCTCTTCGCCGCGGGGTACTTGTGGCGGCTGCCCGCCACCACCACGCTCATCAGCGAAGTGATGGTCCCGTTCTACAAGTACCCCGTGGCCACAGGCGGGGCCGGCGCGGTCCTGGGAATTGCGCTGACCGCCTGCACCATTGTGGGCGCTTCCAACGCGGTCAACCTGACCGACGGCCTGGACGGCCTGGCCATCGGCTGCACGGTGATCGTCTCCTTCGTTTTCCTGGTGTTGACTGATGTGGCGGGGAACGCCCGCGCCGCGGCCTACCTGCAAATCCCGTATGTGCCGGGGGCGGGGGAGTTGACGGTCTTTTGCGCGGCCATGCTGGGGGCGGGGCTGGGGTTCCTCTGGTTCAACTGCCACCCCGCCCTCGTTTTTATGGGGGACACCGGTTCGCTGGCGCTGGGCGGCGGCCTGGGGGTGATTGCGGTGCTGATTCATCAGCCCCTGGTTCTGGCCATTGCGGGCGGGGTTTTTGTGGCCGAAGCCGGCTCGGTCATCATTCAGAGGACCTGGTTCAAGTACACCAAACTCCGTTACGGCCAGGGCCGGCGGGTCTTTCTCAGGACCCCGATCCATCATCATTTTGAGTTGTTAGGCTGGTATGAATCCCAGATTGTCACCCGTTTTTACATCCTTTGCGTGCTGTGCGCCGTGGTGGCGCTCTCCACCCTCAAGATCCGATAGCCCATGAACTCCCCCGCGCCGCCGAGGCCCGAAAATATTTTGCTTTTTGTTGCTTGCCAGCGGCCCCGGTCGTTGTTAAAAGCGAATCCAGAAACGGAGATTTCTCCGTTTCAAGGGAACAGGGTTCGGTCGTGTCCGGCTCGTTGGAGCATTGAAAAAATTCAATCAACTCAACCGCCGGGGGTTTTGTTGCCTGGGTCAAAACGGGGGTGGCGGCGCCCCACCTGTTGGGGTTGGCCGCGCCGAGGCCACAAGATGCAGCGAGCATAAGTAATGCGAAAACGGTGTATTAGAGAATGTTGGAACAAAAAGCGATGAATTTCAGCTTTGCTTCGGGGTTTTTTGAGGAAAAACCCCGGAGCAAATTGCACAAAAAATAAACCTCAAAAAATAATAACAAATCAGAACTCAAAAAATTATGAATACTCCAAATCCACTCCTGCCCCAGGGCGCGTTGCCCCCCCGGGGACCATCCAGCCTTTATTTCAAGATCCTGATGATCATTTCCGTGCATATTGTCGTCATCGGCGGCATCTTGATGGTGGGATGCAAAGACACCGCCAGGGACAAGGCAAAAACAGATCAAACCATGGATATGGCCGGCGGCCCGGCCAAATCGGACGTCATGTCAAGCACACCCTCCGACATTGCGCCCGCGCCTGCTCCCATCGCCCCGCCAACCGCCACTCCGTCGCTGCCTGCCGGCAACCTCCCAATGCCGCCCGTTGCGGCGCTGCCGTCGCCGGTGAGTCCGGTCCCGCCAACCGTGCAGCCCGCCCCGCCAATTCCGGCCATCACGGGAGGCAGTGTCTATGTGATTGCCCGCGGTGACTTGCTCAGCACCATTGCCACCAAGAACGGGGTTTCACTCAAGGCTCTGGAAGATGCGAATCCGGGCCTTGATCCGAAGAAACTGCAGATCGGCCACAAATTGCAAATCCCGGCCGGCGCCGCGGTTGCCAGCGCCGAGGCGCCCAAGGCCGGCGCCGATTCCACAGCCGCCGCTTCCGGCGATGCCACCATCTACATCGTCAAATCGGGCGACATTTTGATGAAAATCGCCAAGGAGCACAACACCACTGTCAAAACGATCCAGGCGCTCAACGACATGAAGACATCCGCTATCAAAGCCGGTCAAAAACTGAAGGTGCCGGTGATGAAGATGGCCTCGGCCGATGTGGACAACGCCCCGGCCGCGGCGGCGGCGGCCCCGGCTTCCGCGCCAGCCCTGCCGGCGCCGGCAGTCAAGGCGAATTAGTGATTCGCCGCATCGGTTCAGGCGAGACGTCCGGCGGCCTCAGCCGGACGTCCCTTCCTTTTTTGGATTTTTCGTGAGGCGAAGAAGGCTGTTATGAACAGAGCCACGAGCATCCTCATCTTTTGTGTGGCGGTATTGCTGGGGCTGGGAATGATCACGCTCTACAGTTCCAGCATGAACATGGAGTTGAACCGCGCGGCGGTCGGCTCCGATTTTCTGCGGTCACAGATGGTTTGGGGCGTCATCGGGCTGGCGGGCTGCGCCGTCGCGGCGGCGGTGGATTACCGGCGATGGAAACCCATGGCGCCCTGGATTCTGGGGTTTTCGGTCCTCCTTCTCATTTTGGTTTTTGTGCCGCACATCGGCTGGGCGGCCAAGGCGGGGCACGGCGGAGGCGGAGCGGAGGGGGCGCACCGTTGGATTGGCGTGCCTTACTTTCCCATGCTGCCGCACTTCCAGCCGTCGGAACTGGCCAAACTGGCCCTGATCCTGTTCCTGGCCGCTTACGCGGAGCGTTATCAACGGCAAATGGAGACTTTCCAGCGGGGCTTCCTCATCCCAGCCGCCGTCATCGGCGTCATCCTCGGCCTGGTGTTTGTGGAACCGGATCGCGGGTGCGCCATGCTCTTGGCCGCGGTCGCCGGAACGGTGCTGTTGGTCGCGGGCGCGCGCCTGCGCTATCTGGCGCCGGCGGGCTTGGCGGGGGTGGGCGGCCTGGCCTGGTCCTTGCTCCACGATCCGATGCGCCATGGCCGCATTTTTGCATGGCTTCATCCCGAACTGACCAAAGAGGACGCCGGCTATCAGCCGTATCAGGCCATGATCGCCTTCGGGTCGGGCGGCTGGACGGGCGTGGGCCTGGGCGACAGCCGCCAGAAACTGGGTTTCATTCAGGAGCATCACACGGATTTTATTTTTGCGATCATTGGCGAGGAACTGGGCCTGGTGGCAACGCTGTTGGTGGTCATGTTCTTTGTGGCGCTGCTGTTTTGCGGAATTTACATCGCGCGCCGGGCGTGCGACACCTTTGGCAGGTTGCTGGCGTGCGGGATCACCTTCATGATCAGCATCCAGGCCTTCATCAACATGGGCGTGGCCGCCAGTCTGCTCCCCTGCAAAGGCATGCCGCTGCCTTTTATCAGTTACGGCGGATCGAATTTATTGTTGATGCTGGTGAGCGTCGGCCTTTTGTTGAGCATTTCCAGGTCGGCCGCCGAACCGGCGGAGGCCAAAGACAATCCATTTGACGCCTCCCCAAAGTTGAGCGATGAATAAACCCGCCCCCACCTCCGGACTTCCCCAGGTTGCCGCCATCGCCTGCGGCGGCACGGGCGGCCATTTGTTCCCGGGGCTGGCGGTGGGCCGGGAATTGCGGCGGCGCGGCTGCGCCGTCACGCTGCTGGTTTCGCGCAAGGAAATTGACCTTCAGGCCGCGGCGGCCGCCGGGGACATGGAAGTGGCGCGGCTGCCCGCCGTGGGGCTGGGGCGGGGCAACGCGCCGGGATTTCTCTGGCGCTTCTGGCAATCCTACAGATTGTCAAGACTATGTTTTCTCCGGCGCCCGCCCCAACTCGTGCTGGCCATGGGCGGGTTCACCGCCGCCCCGCCCGTCCTGGCCGCCAAACGCCTCGGGGCGCGGGCCTTTTTGCACGAAGCCAACGCCGTTCCCGGGCGCGCCAACCGCTGGCTGGCGCCGAGGGTGGACGGGGCGTTTGTTTCCTTTGCCGCGGCCGGGGGCGGATTGCGCGCCCGCCGCATCGAAGTCACCGGCATGCCGGTGCGCGGGGAATTCCTACAGTTGACGCCGGCGGCGGCGGCGCGGGCCGCGCTGGGGTTGAAGGCGGACGCGCCGGTCCTGCTGGTCATGGGCGGAAGCCAGGGGGCGCGCAAGATCAATGAACTCATCGCCGCCATTTTGCCGCGATTGCTGGAGGCCGTGCCGCCGCTGCAGTTTGTGCATTTAACCGGGGCGGACGATCTGGAAAGGGTCCGGGCCGCCTACGCGGCGCAGGCCTGCCCGGCGGTGGTGCGCGCTTTCCTGGGGGAAATGGCGCTGGCGCTGGCCGCGGCCGATGTCGCCGTCAGCCGCGCCGGGGCGTCGTCCCTGGCCGAATTTGCCGCCTGCGGGCTTCCGGCGCTCCTGGTTCCTTATCCCGCCGCGGCGGACAACCATCAGTACCACAACGCCCTGGCCCTGGCCCAAAGCGGCGCGGCCCGCGCGCTGCAGCAGGACGCGCTTTCGCCGGAGTTGCTGGCGGGGGAAATAGCGGGGCTGCTGTGCGACGCGGCCCGGCGAACCGCGATGCGGCAGGCCCTGCGCGCCTGGCATTCTCCCGGCGCCGCCGCCCAAATCGCCGACCGAATGCTCCATTGGACCGCCAGCGCGCAATGGCTCCCGGAGTCTCTTGTCCCCGGCCCGGACGCGCCTAAACTGGGGGTGCTCAATGTCTGAAATCATGGCTGGGGAAGAAATCATTTTTGACGAACTGCGGGCCGCGTTGCCCGGGGCCATCGTGCGCGCCGGCGAGCCTCTGGCCCACCGCACCACGCTGCGCGCCGGCGGCCGCGCCGATGTTTATGTGGAGCCGTCTTCGGAAACGGATCTGGCTTGCGCCCTCCGGTGGTGCGCGGAGCGCGGCGTGCCGAGGATGATCTTGGGGCGCGGCTCCAATTTGTTGATTCGGGACGGCGGCATTCGCGGGGTGGTGATTTGCCTGGCCCATGCGAATTTTTGCGGGATTGAAGTGTTTGGACGGCAATTGCGCTGCGGGGCGGGCGCAAAACTGAAGGCGGTGTCGGCCAAGGCCCGCGAGGCGGATTTGACGGGGCTGGAATTTCTGGAGGGCATTCCCGGAAGCGTGGGAGGCGCTTTGCGGATGAACGCCGGGGCCATGGGCGGCGCCACTTTTGATGTCGTGACGCAGGTCCGGTTCATGGACGATCTGGGGCAGATCCATGAGCGCAGCGCGGCCGGGATGAACCCGGGGTATCGCTCCTGCCCGCTGCTCCAGGCCTGCATCGCGCTGGGGGCGACCTTCCAGGGCCAGCCGGCCGCCCGGGAAATCATTGCCGCCCGGGCCAAAGAATTTAACGAACGGCGCTGGCGTTCCCAGCCCAAGGAGCCGAGCGCGGGCTGCATTTTCAAAAATCCTTCCCCGGCGGTTTCCGCCGGCCAGTTGATTGACGAGGCCGGGCTGAAGGGCGCGCGGGTCGGCGGCGCGTCGGTTTCCGGCGTGCATGGGAATTTTATCATCAACGACGGCACGGCCACCGCGCGCGATGTTTTGGATCTGATTGGGCGCATCCGGGCGCGGGTCAAGGCGGCGCGCGGCATTGACCTGCAAACCGAGGTGGAAATCGTGGGCGAGGATGTTTCCTAACCGCACCGTGCCAAAACGAAAACACAACGACGATGATCCGGAGCTTTTGGGAATGCCGGAAGTGCGAAAGCTTTGGCAAACCGAGGGCCTGTTCTCCGACCATTACCTGAAAACCCGCCTGCGCCTCAACGATTGGTGGCCGTCCGATGCCGGGGCGCGTCCGATCTGGGAGTTTTGCAAAGCCCTCTATGAAAAGCGCGCCTTCGCCCTGCGGAAATACGGCAACGAAATGGGCGCGCGGCAGGAGTTTATTGACAAGATCATCGAAAAGATCGGGTTCGCCTGGTCTGACAACCTCCGCCTCCCTGAAACCCAGCAGGAACTGGAACCCGATTACCTTCTCTACGCGAGCGCGGAGGCAAAGGAGGCTGTTCTCGATAAAGGGGTCCTCCAGCGCTATCAGGCGGCCATTGCCATTCTGGAGGCGAAGAAATTCGGGCACCCTCTTTCCCAACGGAGCAAAAGCCAGCAGCGCTATCCGCATCAACAAATCCGCGACTATCTCAATGAGGCGCAAGTGCTCACCTGGGGCGTCCTCACCAATGGCAGCGAATGGCGGCTCTATTGCCGCGACACCAAGCCCAGCCATTTCTTTGCCATCAACTTCGAGCTGGCCATCCGCTCCCTGGAGGAGTTCAAGTTCTTCCTCGCGCTGTTCAGTCCTGCCGCGTTCGTGCGCGACGCCCGGGGAAAATGCCGGCTGGACCAGGTCCGCGAAAACGCCCTCGCCACCCAGTCCGAATTGGAGGCGGACCTCCGCCGGCGGATCTTCACCATCGTCGAGATTCTCGCCAACGGATTTGCCGCGAGGACGCAAAACGAAATAACCGATGGGGACCTGCCGCGCCTTTACGAAAACTGCCTCATTTTTCTTTATCGTTTGCTTTTCATTCTCTATGCCGAGGGCCGTTCGTTGCTGCCGGTGGAACCCAAGTCGGGCAAATACTACAAGCAACTCTCGCTCGCCCGCCTGCTCGCGCCGCTGAAGAACTTCACCGAATATGACAGCCGAACCCAAACCCGATTTTATCGCGACATCCAGACGCTCTGTCTGCTCATCAACGGGACTGACACCAAGGCGAACGAAGAATTCAGGGTCCCCCGCTACAACGGCGGCCTTTTCGACCCCGCCCGCCACCCGTTCCTGGACAAGTGGGCGGTATCGGACGCCGTGCTGGCGGACGTGTTGCGGCAACTCATGTTCACGCCTGAAAAGGGTGGGCTGAACTTTGTCCCCTTCCAGTCGGTGGATTACTCCGACCTCAGCGTCCAGCAATTGGGTTCAATCTACGAGGGACTGCTCGAGCACCATTTCGTGCGTGAGCGCGGCAGGCTCGTGCTCCAGACGGACAAGGCGGAACGCAAAGCCACCGGCACCTTTTACACGCCCGATTACATCGTCAAATACATCGTCCGGCAAACGCTGGCGCCGTTATTGCAGGAAATCGAGGAGCGCGAGCCGGTGAAAGCCGCCCGCGCCGCTGGCAAACAAGACGATTCATTCGCCAACGAAGTCCTCAGGCTAACCGTTTGCGATCCTGCCATGGGTTCGGGCCATTTCCTCGTCGAAACCGTCATATTCCTGGCTGATGAAATCGTCTATCACCCGACGACAAAATTTCAGGCGGAGTTTGTCAAAGGCGAGTCGCAAGAACATGCGGAGATCGCTTACTGGCGGCGGCGGGTTGTTGAATCCTGCATCTATGGCGTGGACTTGAATCCCCTGGCAGTGGAGCTTGCCAAACTTTCCCTCTGGCTCACGACCATTTCCACCGACCAGCCGCTTAACTTCCTCGACCACCATCTGCGTTGCGGCAACTCGCTCATCGGCGCGCGGCTGGACCAACTCGGCAGCCTGCCCGCCAAACAAGGCAGGCCGCGGCCGCCGGGCGCGCCAGCCCAAATCCAATTCACCTTTGGTCCGGATTTCAAGAGAGTCGTTGCCGAAACCATCCGCCAAATTCACGGAATCGAAGGCCAAGCCAGCCGCGATGTGCCGACAGTGAAGGCGAAAGAAAAATGCTGGGAACTTGAAATCCTGCCACGCCTGGCGCCTTACAAGGAAGTCGCGGACCTTTGGACCAACGCCTTCTTTGACGGGCCGCGGAGTGAGGAAGAATACCTGGCCGCAGCCAGGACAATTCTGGCGGCGGCTCAGGCGGGCGCGGACAATTTGCGGGAAGCGGCGGCACGCTACCACATCAAGGAACTCGACAAACCTTACTTCCACTGGGAACTCGAATTCCCTGAAGTGTTCTTCAACGAAGACGGCACGTCCAAGACCATACCTGGTTTCGACGCCGTCATAGGGAATCCTCCCTATGACGTGATTTCCGAGAAGGAACAGCAACGATCAGTCGAAGGGGAAAAGAACTTTTTTCTCAACTCGCCGGATCTCGCGATGGCTGTCGGAAACAAGCTCAACTTCTACCGCCTTTTCATGGCCCGCGCCGTTCGTCTCCTCCACGACGATGGACAACACGGTTTTATCGTTCCAATGGCGTTGTTGGGCGATGCGCAAGCGAAAAGGTTGCGTGAAGACCTCGTTAATAATTACCGACTTCGGCTCATCGAGGCTTTCCCACAGAAGGACGATCCTCAAAACAGAGTCTTCTTCGAGGCGAAGCTTTCGACCTGCCTTTACATCCTGCAGAAAGCCCGTCCTACAAAACTGGTCATCCGTGTTCATCCGGGCAAAGACATCCTTGAGTCGTCTCCGCGCCTTGAGATAACGCGAGAGGACTTGGAAAGGTTCGACCCGGACAACCTGAATATCCCCTGTTATCCAGACGCCACGGATGCAGACTTCCGGCTTGCCATCATACTGGCCGCGCGCTGTGGCGGGAAGAAACTGAGTGAATGGGCAAATTCACAGCAAGGCGAGGTCAATCTAACAACGCATCGGCAATTCTTGAGTAACGAGCCAATCGGCCCGGTGGTCTTGCGCGGTGCGAATATTGGGCGGTACTTCCAGAACGACGACCCGAAACAAGGAGAACCGAAATATCTTCGCGTTGACCAATACCTGAAAGCCCACGGTCCGGACACCAAAGCAAACGACCACAAGTACGTCCGGATCGGGTATCAGCGCGGCGCTGCGATTGACAACTGGCGGCGTATCATTGCGACCATTATCGCCCCGGGAAGCTACTGTTCCGACACGATCAATTACATCTTGAAGCCGAAGGACGTTGACCTGTTTGCCGTGCTCGCGCTTCTCAATTCTTCGCTTTGGGAATGGCGTTTCCGACTGACCAGCACGAACAACCATGTCAACGCGTACGAAATTGACGGCATGCCTGTTCCGCAGTTTAGTTTCTCGACTCCGAAGACCAAACGCGCTGCTTTCCTCGCTAAAGCGAGGCTGCTTTACCAACGCGGCTTGCCGGACGGGAACTGGGAAGGAGTGCTGGCTTTCGCCGCCGAGCAGCTTGCCGCCAAACCGGAGCGCGCCGATGTCGTCCACGACCTGTTGGCTTTCCTGGCCGAACGCATGACGGCCCTGAGCCTGGACAAGAGGGCCATCGCCAAACAATTCGTGACCGACCTCAGAGGTTTTCACGGCATTGATGCTCACAGCCTCAAGCCCAAAACCAGACTCGATGAGTTTTGGAAGCTCGACACCGCTGAAGTCTTTGCGCACTTGAATAAGAACCGCAAGGAGCTTGCCGCTGCCAACGTAGATTTCAACCTATCTGCCGAAAGGAATCTCCGCTCGCTTTTCGAGCAATCCAAGTCCGCCATTCTCCCTTTGGAATCGCAAATCGCCTTCACCGACGCATTGATTGACCAGATCGTCTATCGCCTCTACGGCCTGACGCCGGAAGAAATTAAAGCTGTGGAGAATTTCATCGCATGTTGAACAGAGCCTTGAATATCTGTGTCATGCTGGGCGGGCCGTCCGCCGAGCGCCAAGTGTCCCTGCGCTCCGGCGCGGCGGCGGCCAAAGCCCTCCGCGCCCTCGGCCACCGCGTGCGGGAACTGGACCCCGCGGGCGATTCCTGGCAATTGCCGCCGGAGACCGAGGTGGTTTTTCTCGCCTTGCACGGCACTTATGGCGAAGACGGCGGCGTGCAGGCGCGCCTGGAGGAATTGGGCGCGCCTTACACCGGCTGCGGCCCCGAGGCCAGCCGCACCGCCTTCAACAAAGCATTGACCAAGCAACGATGCCTGAGCCGGGGAATACCGACCGCGCGCTTTGACGTGCTGCGCGCGCCCCGGCCGGATTTGCCGCCCGGCTGGACCCCGCCGGTCGTGCTCAAGCCGGTGCGGCAAGGCTCCAGCATCGGGCTGCAATTTGTGGAGCGCGCGGAGCAGTGGGAAGCGGCGCTGGCGGAGGCGTTTCGTTACGACACGGAAGTGTTGCTGGAGGAAAAAATTGACGGCCGCGAAACCACCGTCGGCATCCTGGAGGATCGCGCGCTGCCCGTGGCGGAAATCCGCGTCAAGAACGGCCCCTTCGACTACCGCAACAAATACACGGCGGGCGCGGCCCAACATTTTTGCCCCGCCGATTTTGACGCCGCCACCACCGCCAGAATCCAGTCCGCCGCCCTGGGCGCTTTTCACGCCATCGGCGGACGAGATTTCGCGCGCGTGGATGTGATGGTCACCGGCGGGGGGGACCCGGTGGTGCTGGAAGTCAACACGCTGCCCGGCCTGACGGAGTTGAGCATAATGCCCGAAGCCGCCGCCGCCGCCGGGCTGAATTACGGCCAACTCTGCCAGCGCATGATTGATCTGGCGCTGCGGCGGTCTGCCCGAAAATAACATGTTCCGCTGGCTCCATCCCCATCGAAACCGCCGCTTTGCCGAGCGCCAGTTCGTGCTCGACGTCAAATTGCACACCCGCCAGATGCGCGTGGCCCGCTGGCGCGCCGCCGGGATGGGGCTGGCCGGCGTCATGGCCCTGGCCTTGTTCGCCCTGCTTTTCTGGCGCGGCGGGCAATGGTTCCTAAGGGACGCGGTGTATGAGAATCCCGCCTTCGCCATCCGGCGCGTGGAAGTCCGCACCGACGGGGTGATCGCGCCGGCGGTCATCCGGCGCTGGGCCATGGTCCGGCCCGGGCAGAATTTGTGGTCGCTGGATTTGATGCGCGTCAAGCGCGACTTGGAAATGTATTCCCCGATTGCCGGCGTCTCCGTCGAGCGGGTGCTGCCGGACATTTTGCGGATTTCCGTGACCGAGCGCCAGCCGGTGGCCCAGGCCTTCTCTCTGCAACCGCGCCGCGGCGGCGGGTTCAACGCGGCGCCCCATGATTTCGATGAGACGGGAGTGGTCCTGCGGCCCCTGGATCCGGCCTGGCGCCTGACGCCCGCTCCGGCCAACGCCCTCCTGCCCACCCTCACCGGCGTGCCGCCCGGGGATTTGAACCCCGGCCACCAGGCCGAATCTCCCCAAGTCCTCGCCGCCCTGCGCCTGCTCACGCAACTGGATCGCTCGCCCATGGCCGGCCTGGTGGAGTTGCAGAGCATAGATGTGGCGTCGCCGGAAATTCTGGAGGCGACGACCAGCCAGGGGGCGCATGTCACCTTTTCGCTTGACCAATTCGATGTCCAGTTGCGCCGCTGGCGGGCGATTTACAACCACGGCCAGGAACAGGGCAAAGCCATTGCCACCCTGGACCTGTCCATCTCCAACCACCTGCCGGTGCGCTGGGTGGCCGGCAGCGCCCTGCCTCCGCTGCTCAACCAATTTGTCAAACCCAATAAACTGAAAAGGAAAAATGTCTGATTCCCCCTCCATCATTGTCGGATTGGAAATTGGCACCTCAAAAATATGCGCGGTGGTCGGGGAGATCAGCGGCGGCCGCTCCCTCAACATCATCGGCCTCGGCCAGGCCCGCAGCCGCGGCGTGCGCAAGGGGGAGATCGCCGAGCCGGCCCTGGCCGAGGAGGACGTCCGCAACGCCATCGTCGAGGCGGAACAAATGGCCAACGTCGAAATCCGCAGCGTTTATTTGGGCGTCACCGGCAATCACATCCGCGGCTTCAGCAATCATGGGGTTCATCCCGTCGTCTCCGCCGACCGGGAAATCACCGAGGAGGATGTGCAGGACGCGATCAAAAACGCCAAGGCGATCAATCTCCCGCTGGAGAACAGCGTCATCCACGCCATCCGCCAGCACTTCCAGGTGGATTCCCAGAGCGGCATCCTCAACCCCGTCGGCATGTTCGGCGCCAAGCTCGAGGTGGATGTTCATGTCGTCCACGGCCACGGCAACCGCCTCAAGAACTCCCTTGCCGTCGTCAAAGGATTGCAGTTGGAAGTCGAGGAAGTCGTCTTCAACGGACTGGCTTCCGCCCTGGCCCTGCTCTCCAACGAACAGAAGGAACTCGGCTCCCTGGTCATTGACATCGGCGGCGGCACGACCGATTACGCCGTCTATTCCGACGGCATCATCAAACACACCGGCGTCCTGGCGGTGGGGGGCGACCATCTTTCCAACGACCTGGCCTACGGACTGAAAGTGCCGCTGGGCCGCGCCGAACAATTGAAAGTGGACCACGCCTCCGCCATCCTGCAGCCGGACGTCAAGGGCCGCGCCATTGAACTGCCCGGCCAGATGGGGCTGCCCTCCAAAACCATCAACCTGGAACACCTCCACCGCATCACCTCCTTGCGTCTGGAGGAGATTTTCGAGCTGATCGAGCGCGAAATCTCCCATCTGGGCTGGCTGGAGTGCTTGCGCGCCGGCGTGTTCCTCTGCGGCGGCGGCGCCCGCATCCCCCATCTCCAGTCCCTGGCGGAAAGCATCTTCCAGTTGCCGGCTTTTCCCGGCAAGACCAATTCCATCAGCGGTCTGAAGTCAGCCCTGGACCAGCCCGAGTTTGCCACCGCCATCGGCCTGGTCCGGTTCGGCTCCCTCCAGCAAAAACGCAAAAGCAACGGCGGCCTGGCCGGCGGCTTCAAGCGCACCCTGGCCGAAATATTCAAAACCTAACCATGACCACCCCCCTTGCCAACCCCGGAAGCGCGCCCGTGGAAATCACGGATCCGGCCGCGCTCAAGAAGAAAATCTCCATCAAAGTCTGCGGCGTGGGCGGCGCGGGGTGCAACGCCGCCGGCTTCCTCGCTCAAACCCAGTTGGACAGCGTTGATTTCCTTCTGCTCAACACCGATGCCCAGGCCCTGGCCGCTTCACCCCTCCCGCACAAATGGGTCCTCGGCCAGAAACGCACCCGCGGACTGGGCACCGGGGGCGATCCCGAGCTGGGCCGCGCCGCCGCCGAGGACGACGCGGCCCAGCTCGCTTCGTTCTGCGCGGGGGCGGACATCCTTTTCATCCTGGCCGGCCTGGGCGGCGGCACCGGCACGGGCGCCGCTCCCGTCCTGGCCCGCGTGGCCCGCCAAAGCGGCGCCCTGGTTCTGGCCATGGCCACCCTGCCCTTCGACTTCGAGGGCGGGCGCCGCCAGCGCCAGGCGGACGCCGGGTTGCAGGAGTTGAAAGCGGCCGCCGATGCCGTCATCTGCCTGCCCAACCAGAAACTTTTCAAACTGCTGGACGAAAACACCAGCGTCCTGGAGACCTTTGTCGTCGGCCACACCCTCATGGCGGACGGATTGCGCGGCATCTGGCGTCTCCTCACCCAGACCGGCTTGATCAATGTGGATTTTGCCGATCTTTGTTCGGTCACCCGCGGGCGTCACGCCGCCAGTTCCTTTGGCGCGGCCGAGGCGGGCGGCGAGAAACGGAGCGAACAAGTCATTGAAAAGCTTCTGGCCCATCCGCTCCTGGACGGCGGCCAGGCCCTCCACCAATCCGATGCCGTCCTGGTCAGCCTGGCGGGCGGCCCCGATATGACCATGAGTGAAGTCAACAAGATCATGGGGCCGCTCCAGCGCCAGTGTGAAAACGCGCATCTGATTTTCGGGGCCGTCATTGACGAGGCTTTCAGCGGCCGTCTCTCCGTCACACTCATTGCCTCGAGCCGGCGCGCCGCGGAAGCCGCCCGCTTGTCCGCCGACCCGTCGTCGGCGGCGCAAGCCCCGGGGGCGGCGGACGCCTCCGCCATGCAATTCCTGGACCCTTCGGCCACGCCGCATCCTCCCTCGCGTTTCGTCGCCCCTCCTCCGGAGATGTCCAACGAAAAAAAGGAGCAGCTTTACAGCCGCCAAACCGGCCAGCCCCGCCGGAAATCCGCGCGTTTGCAGAAGGAACTTCCCCTGGAAATTGTCTTCAAAGGCCGTTTCGACAAGAGCGAGCCAACCATCCGCCACGGCGAGGATTTGGATGTGCCGACCTACATCCGCAAAGGCGTGGCGCTGAATTGAACGCGGTTGTATGCGGGACGCGACGGAAAGCGATATGGTATGACCGGGTGGCAATTTCGGGTCGTGTACGGTTAGATTGCATTTGGCGTTTATTCTATAAATTTTCGCGCTTGGCACTATTTATGCTCGGAGGTTTGACTCAAAAAGTTTCCACGGAAAGAAGAAGTTCTCAGTGAAAGTTCTGAATTTGCGATTTTCGATTGTCCGTGCGTTTGGACTATTCGGTCTAAACAATTGCGTCATCTATGCCGGGCAATGAGATTTCCTTTGGCGGCGATATGAGTTGTTTTTCCTTTCTTGCGGCAATCCTCTTTATGGACGGTTGCGCCCGAAGATTTTCGGGCATCGTGCCACCAATTGCCTCCATTGTTTTGCGAACAGTTTGCCCAATCTCAAAATGGGTCTCGTTGGCTTTCGTTTCCGATCTCACTTGCCGCGCTTTCAATGCCTCTTTCGTCTGCGTGGCCCTGAATGCGTTTGCCGCAAGCTCTGTCAGTCCAGAGTGGTCGAATAGATTATCCCCCTCAGCCAGCCCTTTTCGCTGCTTAATTGCGGCGAGGGGCATATTGTAAAGCCCCCGGTATCCAGCCTCATGGAACCAGCCAAAATGTTTAACCCCCGCCGCATTTGCCGCCGACGTTAATTCTTTCGTTGCCTGCTTCACTTTCTCCCGCCAATCCAGCCGTCCCTGCTGTTCGGAAACCTCCTGCTCCCTTGTCTTTACCGCAAAATATGTTTGGGCAATGCCAATATGAGGTTTCGCGGTATCTCCGTTCATGGCGATCAAATAACAGGCATACCGCGACAGGAAATAGTCCTTGCGCATTACTTGCGCCCCGCTTCCGATTGCGACCTTTTTCCTGGTTTCAAGAAAATGCTTCGCGGATTCTTGCTCTGACGATGCGCAAGCGGTTATCGCCCGCTGAATCACATTCTCGAAATTGTCGAATTTATCATAACCCAGAACAGATTGAATCTCTCTGGCCATCCAAAACTCGACGCCCGTATCGGTTTCGCGCTTAATGTTCTCAAGTCGTTGATGTACAGACTCTAGCGTATTCATTACGGATATGATAAAGGCAATAATCTGAAAAGTCAAATCTTTTTCACATTATTTTCTTGCTATTTTATTTCCGTATGATACGTTGCGCGTATGAGTTCAAGAAAACAATTGCAAAGACTGATTGAGAAAGAGGAGCAAAATATAGTCTCTTTACAGGCCGACATCACGAAACTGGACAACGAAATTAAGCTGAAAAGGTCTTATATTCAAGGACTTACAGATAGCCTAAAGTACCTTCCAAAAGCAGATACCGGGGGTGACGCTCCGGTGAAATTGCGGGAGGGCAGCGATATTGCAATAGCGCGGCAAGTCTTGCTGAAAGCAGGGAAAGCCCTGCATGTGACGGAGATTTTGAAGTTGATGGGGAAAGAGGTGAGCAAGAATCATAAAACCTCTGCAAGCGGTTATTTGAATGCCTATGCCAGAAAGGGTCTGTTTTTCAAGAAAACGGCGCCAAACACTTTTTGTGCAATTGAACTTGAGACACCCGATCACCTGGCTGTGCCGCCGGATGATTTTGGGATGGAAAGCAGGGCATCAAAGAATTGATGAACAACATAACCCCATTTCCGGGAATGGGCAGGGGGGCTGCAAGGCCACCGCGCATTGCGTCTCATCAGCGCAAGACCGCGCTTCCAGTTCTTTGAGAGTCCCAGGCTTCCGGCGATGGCGCACTTGATGGTCTTCCTTAACCAATCACCGGGCGCTCCAGCCGGGCGATGCGGTCTTCAATTGGCGGATGGGTGGCGAGCAGGGCCAGAAATCCCCCGCTCTTGCCGGAAATTTGCAGGGCTTGCAACGACGGATTGGGCGGGCCGGCATGGTCGGCGCCCTCCTCGTGAATGACTTTGAGCCGCCGCAGCGCGGAGAGCATGTGATCGCGTCCGGCCAGGCGCGCGCCGCCGGCGTCGGCCCGGAATTCACGCCAGCGCGAAAACTTGGCCACGACCAAAAACCCCAGCACCATGAAGACACTCTGGAAAAGCTGTTGCATCATGTATTGCATGAACCAACTGCCGCCGCCGCGGCGGCCGTCGTTGCGGGAATTTTGCGAAAGCATCAGCGCCAGCACCCACCCCAGAAACATGGCGATGGTGTTGACCACGCCTTGAATCAAGGTCAGCGTCACCATGTCGCCGTTGGCGATGTGGGTGATCTCGTGTCCCAGCACCCCTTCGATTTCCTCCGGGCGCATGGTGCGGAGGAGGCCGGACGAAACGGCCACCAGCGCCTGGGACTCGGAGGGGCCGGTGGCAAAGGCGTTGATTTCCGGCGACGGATAAATGCCGACTTCCGGCATGGCGGAAAGCCCGGCGGAACGGGCCAGATGATAAATGGTCTGCACCAGCCATTGTTCCTCGCGGTCGGTCGAGCCGGGATTCACCACCTGGACGCCCTGGAGCAATTTGGCCATGAACCGGGACAGGAGGAGCGAAATAAAGGCGCCCCCCATGCCCAGGACGCAGCAGAAGATCAGCAGGGTGTCGTAGTTGCCATTGTCCATCCGCAGGCGCTGTTGCACGCCGAAAAGTTGCAAAATTATGACCAGCGTGAACATCACCAGGAAGTTCACGACCAAAAACAGAACCGTTCGTTTTGCGATTTGGAAAAATTTCATATCATTTCATTCTCCATATTCATTCCCTTCCATAATAGCCATTCCGCCGGAAAAATCAAATGCGGGAAGATGAATTCCGCCTTGTCGTTTTGTCAGGGAGCGCGCCCTCCCCGGCCATTGAGGCTGGCGTATCAGGGCCGCCAACTCCTCACGGACGAAAACTCGTAATGCCTCAGTCATGGACGGTAGGGCGAGACTCTGTCGAGCCGAAACTCGATTTCCTGGGAAAAAGTCACGGCTCGACAGAACTCTACCGACCTTTACCCTCCGTCACTGACGCGTTACGAAAACTCCATCTCTTCCCGTTGTCCAAAGCCGCGTTATGGGCTATGTTATGCTGTGAGGTTCCGTGGTTCAATTTGTTGGCTTGGCCCGGGCATGGCCGCGCGGACGGTTTTTCGTCCGCGGGCGACGCCGGGCCGGAATTGGAAACGATGGACAGTCCGGCCAGCGGGGAGCAACACGGTGAATGCAGGATTGACAGGCGCGCCGGAGCCGGCGGGGCAAAACATCTTCCGGCGCCGCCGGCGCCCGGGCATGTTGAAGAGTTTTGGGGAGTATGCTAGTTTACAAAAATGCAAAGGAGGCTTTTTATGCGGTTGAGCCGGGTCCATTCCCCCCTGGCGGCCTTGCCGTCGAGCGTTGCCCGGAATGCGGAGTCAAGCGCATTTCCAGGCGGCCTGCTCGCCGCAACGGCGCTGATGGCGGCGTGCTGGCTGGGGTGCCCGTTGCCGGCCCAGGCGGCGCAACAGGCTCTCAGAGGCCATGTGCCCCCGGTTGCCAAACGGCTCGCGCCCATCGGCCGGCTTGAGGGCGGCAGGCGCCTGGACCTGGCCATCGGCTTGCCATTGCGCAACCGCGAGAAACTCACCAACCTGCTGCAAGAGATGTATCAGCCGTCCAGCGCCAATTTTCGCCGCTATTTGACCGCGGATCAGTTCGCTTCCTCCTTTGGCCCCAGCCAGGAGGACTACCAGGCGGTGGCTGATTTCGCCAAGTCCCACGGGCTGATGGTCAAAGGGACCCATCCGAACCGCACGTTGCTGGATGTCAGCGGGTCGGTCGCAGATATTGAGAAGGCCTTTCATATCCAGATGCGCGTCTATCAACACCCGGTGCAGGCGCGCACTTTTTTCGCTCCGGATGTGGAACCGTCGCTGGACCTGGATACGCCCGTGCTGGCGATCAGCGGCCTGGACAATTATGCGCGTCCGCGTCCGCTGATGCATCGGCTGGGCGCGCCTTTCCAACCGCAGGCCCGGCCGTTGCGGCCACCAGGAGGAGGATCGGGCTACAGTGGACCATTTGAGGGCGCTGACTTCCTCGCAGCTTATGCCGCCGGCGTTATGCAGGACGGCGCCGGACAATCAGTGGGGCTTTTTGAATTGTCAGGTTACGATCCCGACGACATCACCGCATACGAAGACGAAAACGGCATGTCCTATGTTAACGTCGAAAACATCTTGGTGGACGGTTTTGACGGCGATGACGCGAACACGGATTTTGCCATCGAGGCCACTGGGGACATCGAAATGGCGATTTCGATGGCGCCGGGGTTGAATAGCGTCTTGGTTTATGAAGGCCCGCCGCCGTTGGACGATGAGGGGGGGCCGGGAACAAACTATATCCAGGATGCCGGAACGACTGCCCAGATCAATGACGTGCTCAATCGCATGGCCACGGACGACCTGGCCAAGCAATTGAGCTGCTCCTACATTATGGATATCAACACTTCGACCGTGCAAATTTTCCAGCAGTTTGCCGCCCAAGGTCAGAGCTTCTTTCAAGGCGCCGGCGACTCCGGGGCTTATGCCGGGGCGATAGACGAACCGGCCGACGATCCATATATTACAATTGTAGGAGGAACGACTTTGACGACCGCGGCAACCAGCGAGGGAGGAGCATGGGATTCGGAAACCGTATGGCTCACGCCGGCGGGGTACGACGATTCTTTCGGCATTCCCATTGCCACTCCTTTGGAGGGGACCGGCGGCGGCGTGAGCCTGACTTACGGCATCCCGGCCTGGCAGCAGGGCATCAGCATGTCTGCCAATCAAGGCTCGACGACGATGCGCAATTTGCCGGACGTCGCTCTGGTGGCTGACAATATCAATATCTATTGGGGCAGCGATTATTATGACGGCATTTTGGCGGGTGACCAGGAGGTATCCGGAACCAGTCTGGCCACTCCGCTCTGGGCCGGTTTTATGGCGCTGGTCAACCAGGCGGCCGCCGCCATGGGCCAGCCCCCCATCGGCTTTGCCAATCCCGCTCTTTACGCCATTGGAAAAAGCACCAACTACCATTCCTGCTTTCACGACATTACCAACGGAAACAACTTCAACACCAGCAGTCCCGGCAAGTACGCCGCGACCCCCGGCTTTGACCTCTGCAGCGGCTGGGGTACGATCATCGGAAGCAATCTCCTCCAGGCGCTTTTGGCCCCGCCTTCGGAATACCTGGTCATCGCGCCGCCCTTGGGTTTTACCTCCAGCGGACCGGGCGGCGGCCCTTTTACCGCGACTTCACAAACTTACACCCTGACCAACATCGGATCGAAGGAATTGAATTGGAGTCTGGCCAACACCTCCCTTTGGCTCAACGTCTCCTCCGCCGGGGGCGCACTCAATCGCCACGCCGCGGCGACTCTCACGATCAGCCTCAATGCGGCGGCCACCAATTTTTTGATCGGAAATTACAGCGGCAATGTTTCCATTCTGGACGTGACCGACGGCACGACCCAGAACCGGCAATTTGATTTGTACGTGGGCAACGGCGGCTTTGAGACCGGCGACTTTACGGACTGGAACTTTGTCGGCACCAGCGACCTTGACTTTGTTTTGTGCGGCGATGACGCGGACGTGGCTGGAACCAACGTGTTGGTCGGGACGGACGATTGGCAATTTGTGCATTCCGGTTTGTATGGCGCCTACCTGGGGGAGTCTTCCCCGGATGGTTCCCTTTCGGATGGTTCCCTCTCCCAAGCCGTTGCCACGATACCCGGCCAGGAATACCTGGTGTCTTGTTGGTTGACAAGCTTTGCCTACCAAGGGTCCACCATTCCGAACGACTTTGCCGTAAAGTGGAATGGCGTCACGCTCTACGCTCAAACCAACCTGGACGCCTTCGGCTGGACCAACCTGCAATTCGTCGTTCCCGCCACAGCCGACCGCACCACGCTGGAATTTGATTTCAGCAATGTCCAGTCGGCCTTTGGATTCGATGACGTCAGCGTGCAGACCGCTCCCGCGCCGGTTTTGCAGTCTGTCACCCTGGCGGACGGCGTCCTCACGTTCACCTGGAGCGGCATGGCTGGCCTTTCCTATCAGGTTCAGTCGGCAGGCAATTTGAGCAATCCCAACTGGACCAACGTCGGCGCCGCGGTAACCGCCGCTGGCGATCTGGTGAGCGCGTCCGAGTCTTTTAGCAAGGCATCACCGCAGCAGTTTTATCGAGTGGCGCTGCTGCCCTCTCCCTGACGGTTCCTCGACATTTTCAGCGGATGACAACGCAAAACGCCATGGTTTGGGGAGCGCGATCGTCCCGGCGTTCCGCCCGTTGACAACGGCCGGGGCGGCCGGCGTCAAGGGCTGTTTTCATTGGGCGGAATAATCTGTTGACATATAGACAATAGTGGTGTAATCAATCCACATGAAGACAAAATGCGGCGCTCCCGGCCCGCGCTACGCGGCGCTGCTCCAGTTGTTGCGCACGGCGGAAAACCTGTGGAACAGCAGCCGCGTTTTCTTTGGCCGCTGGGACCTCAGCCCCAGCCAGTTCAACGTCCTGAACCTCTTGCGCCATGAACCGGACGGATTGAGCCAGACCGAGATCAGCCGCCTGCTCATCATGCACCGCTCCAACGCCACCGGGCTGATTGACCGCCTGGAGCAGAGGGGCCTGCTGCAACGCCGCGCCACCCCCGGCGACCGCCGCGCCTACCGGGTGGTCCTGACGCCCGCCGCGCGCCAGTTGCTCGCCCGGATTCTCCCCGGCTATTACCGCCTGGCCGAACAGGCTTGGGACGATCTCCCCGTCGCGCGCGTCCGGCAACTGCTGGCCGACTTGTCCCGCCTGGACGCCAACCTGGCCGAACTCAAACCCGAACTGGGCAAAACATGAACCCATCGCCGCCAGTCAAAGAAATTGGGCTTGGGGCGGCTTTGCTCTGCGCCGCCGGCGCCGTCGTTTCGTTCAGTCTCGCCTACGCGTTCACCGGCTGCGAGTTCTTGATCCTTGTCTTTTTGGCCTGTCTGTTCCCCCTGGCCCGGCTGCGGACGCGCCGGCTGGCCTATTATTTCGGGTTGGGGATCGGGTTGGCGGTTTATACGCCCCATCTGCTGTTTTTCTGGACGACCTTTGGCGGCGGCGCGGTCGCGCTCTGGTATGTCCTGCCCTTTTGGCTGGGTCTTTTCTTGATGCTGGGCCGCGCCTGCCTGTTCCGCTTCGGTCCGGTGGCATGGGCCTGTCTGGCTCCGTTTCTTTGGACCGGCCTGGAGTTTTTCCGCAGCGAACTTTATTACCTCCGCTTCTCCTGGCTGAATGCCGGCTATGTTTTTTCCGATTCGGGCGCGTTGCATTATCTCTCCGCCTGCGGTGTGTACGGCATTGGATTTTTATTCATGGCGGCGGCGGGCGCGCTCCACTTGAGGGGCCGCGCGCGCCTGATGGGAGTTGCGTTGTTGACAGCAGCGGCGCTTTATCCGGCCTGGATCCCGGCTCCCCGCTCTTGGCCGCAAAAAATCCTGCGGGTGGCCGGAGTGCAAAAGGAGTTCCCCGGTTCCCCGTCCCTCATCGCCGCGCTCAACGGCGCGGCGGCGAAATTCCCCGGCGCCGATGTGTTGGTTCTCAGCGAATACACTTTGACCGGGCCAGTCCCGGACTGGATCAAGGCCTGGTGCCGCAAGCACGGCAAATATCTGGTGGTGGGCGGGGAAGATCCGGTTCCGCCCGCGGACTTTTACAACACGGCGTTTGTGGTGGACACCAACGGCGACCTTGTTTTTCGGCAGGCGAAAAGCGTCCCGGTGCAGTTCTTTAAAGACGGCCTTCCAGCCCGCTCACAACAACTCTGGGAATCGCCCTGGGGAAAGATCGGCCTGGCCATTTGTTACGATGACAGCTACAGCCGTGTCACCGATGAATTGATCCGCCAGGGGGCGCAGGCGCTGATTCTTCCCACCATGGACAGCGCGGATTGGGGCGAGGCCCAGCATCGCTTGCACGGACGGGTCGCTCCCATGCGGGCCGCGGAATATGCCGTCCCGGTTTTCCGGGTGTGCAGTTCGGGCGTCTCGCAATTCATTGACGGGACAGGCCGCGTCCTGAGTTCCGCGCCGTTTCCCGGCGACGGCGCGATGCTGGCCGCCGACATTCCATTGCCGGAACATGGGCGGATGCCGCCGGACCGCGGGCTGGCCCGGCTGTCGGTGGCGGTGGCGGCCGCGCTCACCGGCTGGCTGGCCGTGGAATCCATCCGGCAAAGAATCAGGAATCGCGCCCGCCCCTCCACCCCATGAAGAAGATCCTCCGCTTCATTCTTCGGCTGTTGTTTGGCTATCGCGCTTTTAACACCGCCGCGCTGGAAGGCCCGGGGCCGCTTCTGCTCCTGCCCAACCATGTCTCCTGGCTCGACTGGCTGTTCCTGGGCTGCTGCCTGGACGAGGACTGGCGCTTCGTCGTCTCCATAGAGGCCGCCAACGTCAGCTTGGTTCATCACTTCATCATGATCAACCGCCTCACCTTCCCGGTGGACACCGATTCGCCCTACGCTGTCAAGCGCATGGCGGAACATTTGCAGGCGGGCGGCAAACTGGTCATCTTCCCCGAAGGCCGCATCTCCCGCACCGGCGCGCTGATGAAACTGTTTGACGGCACCGGCTTCTTGCTGTTCAAGACCCGCGCCAAGGTCGTCACCTGCTATTTGCGCGGCGCCCGCCGCCTCCCCTTTTCCCCCAATCCGAACCGCAAACAGTGGTTCGCCCGCGTCACCGCCCATTTCAGCGGCCTTTTGACGCCGCCGGCGATGACCGGCCTGAGCAGCGCGCGCGCCCGCCAGAAACTCACCCGCTGGCTCTACGACGCCATGGTCCGGCAACAATTCGAGGTGGAACTGGACGCCGCGCCCAAGAACATTCCCGCCGCCATCCTGGAAACCGCGCGGCAGTTTCCCGGCGTTGTGGCGCTGGAGGATGTCACGCATAAAAAACTGACCTACCGGCGGCTGCTGGCCGGGGCGGAAGCGCTGGCCGGCCAGTGGCGGCGGCAATGGCCCGGCGACACCCCCGCGCGTGTTGGCGTGCTGCTCCCCACTTCCCTGGCCATGCCGGTTACCTTGCTCAGCCTGTGGCGGGCGGAGAGAATTCCGGCCATTCTCAACTTCTCCACCGGCGTCTCCGCCATGCTCGCCTGCGCCCAACTGGCCGGACTCAAACAGGTCGTCACCTCCAAGACATTTCTGGAACGGGCCAGGTTGAACATTCAGCAGATGCAGGACGCCGGAATTGAGTTCGTCTATTTGGAGGATGTCCGCGCCAAAATCTCGCGCTGGCAACAATGGGGGGCTTTGCTGCGGATATCCTTTAATCCGCCATCCGCCATCCGCCATCCGCAATCCGAAGGAATGCGCCCTGCTTGGGTGGCAGGGCGCGCGCTCCGTGCGCGCCGCGGCGGGCAGAGGACTGCCCGCCCTGCCAAGAGTGACGGCTTACGATCCGAAACCGCCCTGGTCCTTTTTACCAGCGGGTCGGAAGGCACGCCCAAGGGAGTGGAACTGACCCATGCCAACGTGATGGCCAATGTCCGCCAACTGCTGGCGGTGCTGGATGTGACGGACGCCGACCGGGTTTTCAACTGCCTGCCGCTGTTTCACAGCTTTGGCATTATCGGCCTCGTCCTCCCGCTGATCCACGGCTGCTTTGTTTACCTGTATCCATCCCCGCTGCATTACCGCGTGATTCCGACCCTGATCTACAACTTGGATTGCACCATTTTCATCGGCACCAACACCTTTCTCAACGGGTACGCCCGCAAGGCCAATCCGTTTGATTTCCGCTCCCTGCGCCTGCTCGTCGCCGCCGCGGAAAAGCTGCAGGAAGCGACCGCCAACACCTGGGCGCGCCGGTTTGGCGCGCGCGTTTTGGAAGGTTACGGCGCGACCGAATGCAGCCCGACCCTCACGGCCAACACCCCCCTCAACCCGCGCTTCGGCACCGCCGGCCGGTTCCTGCCGGGCATCGAATATAAATTCGAGCCGGTGGAAGGCGTGCCCGAGGGCGGCCGGTTATGGGTGCGCGGCCCCAACATCATGCGCGGCTATTTGAACCAGGAAGCCAATGAAAAATTCCTGGCCGGCCAGGGGTGGTACGACACCGGCGACATCGCCAGCGTGGATGAGGACGGCTTTGTGCAAATCCTCGGCCGCCTCAAACGCTTCGCCAAAATCAGCGGCGAAATGGTCAGTCTGACCGCCGCCGAAGAAGCCCTGGCCGGCGCGTTTCCGCAATACGGTTTGCGTTTTCAAATCGCCGTCCTGGCGCGTCCCGACCCGGATCGGGGCGAGTGCCTTGCGGCGGTGTCCAACGAGCGGCGGCTGGGCCTGGAGGAAGTTCGCGCCGCCATCCGAGCCAGGGGATTGAGCAACCTGTATGTGCCGCGCCAAATCCAATACCTGCGCGAAATTCCCAAGCTGGGAACCGGCAAAGTGGACCATCGCGAACTGCAAAAGCTCATGGCCGGGGAGACTCATTGATCCGCATGGCTGATTTCCTGGCCGTGCCTGGCAGCCACCTCTGCAATCAACTCGGTTCAACTTCGCCACCTCCGTTCCCATCTGAATTGTTGCGTTATGAAGCCACAGTGAAGCCATAGGAGTCAGTCCTCGGAATCACGTATTTTGCTCTTTAAGGTGCAAGTTTACGCGATTCCGAGGACTGACCTTGTCTTGTCTTGCCTGATTCCCGTACGGAATCTGGCCTGACGCCGGCAGTTGGCACGCCCTGCGAGATAAAACCGGTTGACGGCAAGGTTGTTTCTTACTCGAAGTTCTCCGCCCTGAGAAATTTGTCCATTTTGCGCTTTCCACCGGGAACCCCGGACTTTTAAATTGAGGCATGACGAAGGACGAAGCGTTGCAGGTTTTTCGCCAGACCGGCGCGTTGCTGGAAGGCCACTTCATTTTGCGCAGCGGCTTGCACAGCCGCCAGTTTTTCCAATGCGCCCTGGCGTTGCAGCAGATGCCCACGGTGGAAAAACTGGGCGCAGCCCTCGCCGCCAGAGTGCGCCCGCTCGGCGCGGCCACCGTCATTTCCCCGGCGATGGGCGGATTGGTCATCGGGCAGGAGGTGGCCCGGCAACTCGGCGCGCGATTTATTTTCGCGGAGAAAAACGACGGTGGCAAACTGGTTTTGCGGCGCGGATTCGCCATCGCCCCCGGCGAGAAAGTGCTCGTCGTCGAGGACGTTGTCACCAAGGGAGGGCGCGTGCAGGAAACGCTCGATATCGTCCGCGCCTGCCACGGCGCGGCTTTGGGCGTGGCGATGATTGTGGACCGCTCCGACGGCGCGGTGAATTTTGGCGTGCCGGCCTTCAGTTTGATTTCCCTCAAAGTCGAAGCGTTCGAGCCGGACAAACTGCCCCCCGACCTGGCCCGCATTCCCGCCGTCAAGCCGGGGAGCAAATGACGGTATGGCCTGCGATTCATTCAGAGATTTTTTGGGGAAGCTGGAGAAGGCGGGCGAACTCAAACGCATCCGCCAGCCCGTCGCCACGGAGTTGGAGATCACCGAACTGGCGGACCGGGAAATGAAATCGCCCGGCGGCGGCAAGGCGCTGCTGTTCGAGCAGCCCACCATCGAGGGCCGGCCTTCGCCCTTTCCGCTCGCCATCAACACGCTCGGCTCGCATCAACGGATGGCCATGAGCCTGGGCGCCGAGTCGGTGGAAGCCATGTCGGCGGAATTGGGTTCGCTGATGAAGGCCAAACCGCCCGCCAGTTTCGGGGAAGTGATCCAACTGCTCGGCGCCGCGCTGGATTTGCGCCATGCCAGACCGAAAATCGCGGGCGGCGGCCCGTGTCAAGAAGTGGTGCAGAGGTTTGACGGCGCGGAGAATATGGCGGCGCTCACAGACCGCCGTTACAACTTGCCGACGTTGCTCGACCTGCCGATTCTCAAATGCTGGCCGCTGGATGCGGGCCGTTTCATCACGCTGCCTTGCGTGGTGACGCGGGACCCGGACACCGGCGCACGCAACGTGGGCATGTATCGCATGCAGGTTTATGACGCCCAGACCACCGGCATGCACTGGCAGTTGCACAAGGTGGGGGCGCGCCACGGCCAGCGCCACGCCGAAACGGGCCGGCGCATGCCGGTCAGCGTTTTTCTGGGCGGCGATCCGGTGTTGACCTTTGCCGCAACCGCGCCGTTGCCGGATGGATTGGACGAATTCGTGCTGGCCGGCTGGCTGCGAAAAAAGTCAATCGTCCTGGTCAAATGCCTGACCAACGATCTGGAAGTGCCCGCCGACGCCGATGTGGTGCTGGAAGGTTACGTGGACCCGGCCGAGCCGCTGCGCATGGAAGGGCCGTTTGGCGATCATACCGGCTATTATTCGCCGGCGGATTTGTATCCGGCCTTTCACCTCACCGCCATCACCCACCGCCGGGACGCGGTGTATCCGGCGACCATCGTGGGGATGCCGCCGATGGAGGATTTTTACATCGGCAGCGCCAGCGTGAAATTGTTCCTGCCCGTTTTCAAAATGACTTTCCCGGAACTGGTGGATTTGGCCTTGCCCGCGGAAGGGGTGTTTCACAACCTGGTCTTTGTCAGCATCAAGAAGACCTACCCGATGCAGGCTTACAAAATCATGCACGGCCTGTGGGGCATGGGGCAGATGATGTTCGCCAAATACATCGTGGTGGTGGACGAGGAGGTCAACGTCCACAACACCAGCGAAGTCTTGTTCCGCCTTTGCGCCACCACCGATCCGCAGCGCGACGCCCTGTTCACCCGAGGCCCGGCCGACGCGCTGGATCACGCCACCAGCCAATTCGCCATCGGCTCCAAAATGGGTCTGGACGCCACCCGCAAGCTCCCCGGCGAAGGCTTCCACCGCGAGTGGCCGCCGCTGATCCAGATGAGCAACGAAGTGCGGCAAAAAATGGACCAACTTTTTCAAAGCAGCGGGCAAGCTGGCGGGGCAATGCAAAATGCAAAATAAAAACAGTCAAAGGCCCAGCGCGGTAGAGC
>JBEKIA010000009.1:0-32782 GCA_050011995.1 Verrucomicrobiota bacterium | reverse complement strand
CCGCCGGCGCCCGACACCGCGAATTGGCGAATCCGGGCGCGGATTTCGCGGGCCGCCACGGGGTCCAGCGACGCCGTCGGCTCATCCAATAGCAGCAAACCCGGTTGGTTGATCATGGCCTTTGCCAGAGCGACCCTCGTCTGCTCGCCCGAGGACAGCACTCCGCACTTCACATTCCGAAACTTTTCCAGATCGAACCGGCCAATCAGAGCATTGATGCGTTCCGCCAGACCGTTCACTCCGTAGAGCAGGCCGAAGACCCGGAGATTCTGCCGCACCGTCAGATTCCCCGGCAGCGGAGCATAGACGGCTGCGAAATTCGTGCGCCCCAGCGCCTGGGCGCGGCCTGCCGCCAGATCCATCCCCTCCACCCGGATTGATCCCGAATCCGGCTGGAGGACGCCGAGAATCATGCTGATCGTTGTCGTCTTCCCGGCCCCGTTGGGGCCCAACAGTCCGACGATTTGACCGCGGCTGACCTCGAATGAAATGCGGTCCACAGCGATCTTGTCGCCATAGGCCTTCCGCAGATCCCTCACGGATAATATGGTCTCGGCCAGGTCCATCGCCATCACCCGAAGGTGCTCCCGTTCCAACCCCAGTGGCTTGCTTTGACATCGGTGAAGTTGAGGTAAATGCGGTTGGGCGGGATTCCGAGAGAATCGTGCAGCAATTGGCAAACCTTTTGCGACAGCTTCCGGTTCAAGTCGCCGGTCAATCCGCCAATGCTCCGGATATCCACAAAGGCCGCGTCGCCCGGACTGCCGGACATCTGGATGGCGGCATGGCTCGCGGTCACCATAACGTATTGCTGCGGCTTGCCGATGACTTCGGCGACGGTTTTGGACAAAGAGGCCAGGAGGGCTTTCCCCTTATCCTCAGTTAGGTCAACTGTGGTTTCGAGTTTTAAGAGCGGCATAATCAACATCTACTATCAGGATGAGTTTCACTCAAGTCCATTGGGAAATATTGGACGTGACAATTCGGGGGTAGGGACGCCGAGGCGTCCCTACCCCTGAATTGTCACTACTGGACATTTTGGCGGCTGTAGGCGCAGGCAGCCTCCTCACTATTCCAATTTGGACCGGGTGTGGATTGCCCCTTAAATCCAGTCCGATCCGGGCAATTTGATTTTACACCCCATCCACGCTGCGATACACCACCAGCCTCTTTGAAATGAACGAAGCGCATATTTTGAAAATTGCGGGTGAACTGAAAGTTCAACCGAGGCAAGTCGCCGCCACCGCCAAGCTCTTCGCCGAAGGCGCCACCGTGCCGTTCATCGCCCGGTATCGCAAGGAAGCGACCGGCTCGTTGGACGAAGTAGCCGTCACGAGCATTCGGGAACGGCTCCTGAGCCTGGCGGAATTGGATCAGCGCCGGGAGGCAATCCTGAAATCTCTCACCGAGCGCAATCTTCTCACGGACGCCCTCAAGTCCGCCCTGGCCGGGGCTGAGACGGTCACCGCGCTGGAGGATGTTTTTCAACCGTACCGGCCCAAACGCCGCACCCGCGCGACTATCGCCAAGGAGCTTGGACTGGAACCGCTGGCTGATCTGCTCTTAAACCAGCAATCCACGGCGGACCCGGACAAGGAGGCGCAGGCATTCGTCAATGCGGAGAGAGGCGTGGCCGATGTGGCAGCCGCCCTGGCGGGCGCACGCGACATTCTTGCCGAGCACATCAGCGATGATGCCCGGGCACGGACCAAGCTCCGCGATCTGTTCTGGAGCAAGGCCGTCGTGAAGTCGAAAGTTGCCTTCGAGAAAGAGGAGGCCGCCGCGAAGTTCAAGGACTACTTCAATTGGAGCGAACCGGTCGCCAAAATCCCCAGCCACCGGATGCTGGCCATTCGGCGCGGCGAAAGCGAAGGGCTGCTCATGATGCGCATTCAGCCACCCGAGGAAGAAGCGATGGCATTGATCGAACCCCTCTTTGTCACCGGCGAAGGCCCCGCCGCCGAACAGGTGCGTCTGGCGGTGCAGGACAGTTACAAGCGTTTGCTCGGCCAGGCGATTGAAGTGGAAATTCGGGTTGAATCGAAGAAACGCGCCGACACAGAGGCAATTCGCGTTTTCTCGGAGAACCTGCGCGAATTACTGTTGTCCTCGCCCCTGGGCCGCAAAAACGTGCTGGCGATTGATCCGGGGTTTCGCACGGGCTGCAAAGTCGTCTGTCTGGATCGCCAAGGCAAGCTGCTGCACAATCATGTGATTTATCCGACCGCCTCATCGCCGGGCGAGGCGCGCGAAGCCGCGGAGGCGTTGCTCGGCCTGATTCGCAAATTTCAAATCGAAGCCATTGCCATCGGCAATGGCACGGCCAGCCGCGAAACCGAGGCCTTCGTCAAGCTGCTTAAACTGCCGTCCACCATCCCAGTGGTTATGGTCAATGAGAGCGGCGCTTCCATTTACTCGGCGTCGGAAGTCGCGCGCGAAGAATTTCCCAACCACGACCTTACCGTGCGCGGGGCGGTGTCCATCGGCCGCCGGCTCATGGACCCGCTGGCGGAATTGGTGAAACTCGATCCGAAATCCATCGGCGTGGGCCAGTATCAACACGACGTGGATCAACTCGCTCTCAAACGGACCCTGGACGATGTTGTGATGAGTTGCGTCAATGGCGTTGGCGTGGAACTCAACACCGCCAGCAAGCAGTTGCTCGCTTATGTCTCCGGCCTCGGTCCTTCCTTGGCGGAAAACATTGTGGCCTACCGCAACGAACACGGCCCCTTCAAGTCCCGCGCCGGATTAAGGGAGGTCCCGCGTTTGGGGCCAAAAGCGTTCGAGCAAGCCGCCGGGTTCTTGCGCATTCGTGACGGCGCACAACCACTGGACGCCAGCGCGGTGCATCCCGAGAGCTATTCCGTCGTGGACCAGATGGCCCGGGACGCGAGCTGTTCCGTCAACGACCTAATGCGGGACGCGGGACGGCGGCAGAAAATTCAGCTCCAAAAATACGTAACCACCGACGTTGGCTTGCCGACGCTAAACGACATCCTCTCCGAACTGGCTAAGCCGGGCCGGGACCCGCGCCAGCAATTTGAGGTGTTCGCCTTCCAGGCTGGCGTGGAGAAAATCGAGGATTTGAAACCGGGCATGAAGTTGCCGGGCATCGTCACCAACGTGACGGCCTTCGGCGCCTTCGTGGACATCGGCGTCCACCAGGACGGGTTGGTCCACGTTAGCCAGATCAGCGACCGTTTCGTCATAGATCCCGCGGAAGTGGTCAAGGTCCAGCAGAAAGTCATAGTCCCCGTAACGGAGGTGGACTTGCCCAGAAAACGCATTGCCCTTTCGATGAAGGCGGCGCCAACCCTTGGTCCGGCCGCCGCCGGCAATACCTCGCCCGGCCCCACCCGGCCACAAGCGCGCGTTCCGCAAGTCAAACCCCAAGCGACGGACTGGTTCACGGAGGCGCTGAACCGCAGCAAAAAAGCGTGAAGGAATTCCGATAGCGCCAAAAGGCAGCCATCCTTTCGGCCGCCAGGGCTGGAAACGACTTCCAGATGACGCCGTGGCAATTCCAATGCCCGGCCGGAATCACGACTTTAGTTTTTTCCGTCGCTGGAATAGGGTGGGTGCTTAATATTTTGCCAATGCAAGAACAGACCATTCGCCACACCGTCGCCTTCACCCTCAAACACGAACCCGGCTCACCGGCGGCGCAGAAATTCCTGCGCGACGGACAGCGGATTCTGACGGCCATCCCCGGCGTGCGGAATTTCGAGTGCCTGCGCCAGGTCAGCCGCAAGAACTCCTTTCAATACGGTTTCTCGATGGAGTTCAAGGATCAATCCGCCTACGACGCCTACAACCAACACCCGGACCACACCCAATTCGTCACGGAACGGTGGATGTCGGAAGTGAGAGAATTCCTGGAGATTGATTACATGAGGTGGCTCGACCATGAACCCGCGTGAGGAACCAATCTGGAAACGAAACCGTGCCTTGGAGGTCTTATGTTGAACCATCCGAATACAGGTGAGGACCATTCTTCCGCCAGTGACCTGCCCCGGCACCGGTGCGGCCAGAGTGGTTTGGAGCTGCCATCCCTTGGCCTGGGTTGCTGGGTCTTCGGCGGCGGAGACTATTGGGGCGCGCACAGCCAGGAGGAGGCCAATGCCGTCGTTCGTTGTGCCGTTGAGCATGGCTGCAACTACTTTGACACGGCGGAGATGTACAATAACGGAGCCAGCGAATCCTCCCTGGGGCAGGCATTGCAGGGAATCCCCCGGCACCGGGTCATCGTGGGCAGCAAGATCAGTCCATCCAATGTGCAGCCGAAGGCGCTGGTCGAGCATTGCGAGGCCAGTCTGCGCCGGCTCCAGTTGGATTGCCTGGACCTTTACATGGTCCACTGGCCGATCACTCTCCATTCCATCCGGCATTTCACGGCCGAACCGATTTCCACCCCCTCGGTAACGGAGGCGTTCGACACCCTGGTCCGGTTGCAGAAGGCGGGGAAGATCCGCCATATTGGGGTGAGCAATTTCGGACGGGCACGGCTGGATGAGGCCCTGTCAACGGGGGCTGAGATTATCGTCAATCAGTTGCCCTACAGCCTGCTGGCGCGGGCGATTGAGCTGGAGATCCTTCCCTATTGTCGGAGCAAAGGCGTCGGCGTCATTGGCTACATGTCCTTGTGGCAGGGCGTCCTGGCGGGGATTTACCCGACATTGGATGACATTCCCGCCCCGCAACGGCGCACCCGTCATTTTGACAGCCGGCGCTCGCCATTGATCCGCCACGGCCTCCCCGGCGCCGAAGCCGAGACCTCTCGCGCCTTGGGTGCCATTCAATCCATCGCAAAGGCCAATGGCATGACCATGGCCGAGATTTCGTTGAAATGGGCCATGGCCGCAGAGGGAATCGTCTGTTCCCTTTGCGGTGCCCGCTCCGTCGCCAAATTGAGGCAGAATATGCAGGCGGCGGCAACCCCATTGAAGCCGGAAGTTGTCGCTGAACTAAACCACGCCACCCAACCGCTCGCAGACGCCCTCGGCCCCAGCTTTGACTACTGGCAGCATCCGGCAAATGATCGCACGATCTGATACTGCCCATCCAGCAAGGCTAGGGCCAAAGGGTGGTAAAGGTGGTTGGCAGAAGCGTCGCCCTGCCTTCCCCGGCCCGGTAGGGCGACGCTTCCTGCGGAGCCAAACCTTGCACGCTATTAAACCCACAAAAAGAACGTCGAAGAACCGGGATTGTCATATTCCGAGAATTCGCATTCCTCACTGAATCCCAAAGCGCGGCGGCAGCATCAAGGCCGATATTTCAATGCCATTTCGTGCCCCATTTCCGGGAATGCCGGCCGAAAATGTCATTCGGGCAGCGGTCAAGCCCGGCAAGCGGAATAATGAATACAATTCAGAATTCCCAGCTTGACCCCTGCTATGTCGTGCGCGGGCAACCGGAGTGAGCGGTGGGGGAAGAACCACGGATTTCATGAATAAGAAAGACCTTTCACGCCAAGACGCCAAGACGCCAAGGCCCAAGGGGGAGGAGAGAATTCCTTGCAGTGCAACAATGCAGGCTCATGTAACGCCAAAAACAATTCAGCCGCAAAGGAACGCAAAGAACGCAAAGACAGGAACTTATGGTGTTTTGCTCTTTGTACTGCAAAAGGTCAGAATCGCTCGGTTCCGCGAAGATTTTTACCGCGGATGGCGCGAATGGCGAGGATAATGGCAATACAGAAGGCAGTGTGCAGAGTTTTCATCCGCGAAATCCGCGAAATCCGCGGTTCAATTCATTTTGGTTGCGGCTTCGCGGCGCTGGGTTCTATGTGGTCAATTTGGAGTGCCGGGCCTGCGGCTCGAAATCGGCGCGCAGCGCCGACGCTACAACAAGTCAGCACTGCCAAACCCTGCCCGGCTTTGCCAACGGGCGGGCAGATTTCACTATTCAAAATTCACTATTCACAATTCACTGCAGCCTGGCGCGGTAAAAGCGCTCCGTGAAAATAGTCCAGCACGGATCGCAGAAGTAAAACGGGTTGCCGCTGACGGTATTGGTGAAGAGCGGCGTCCATTTCACCAGGTCGGACGAGCTATCCACGACGATGGTCTGGCCGAAAGCGCCGCTGAGATCGAACCCGAACTGGTTGGTGAGGAATCCAAAATAGCCGCCGCTGGCCATGATCTGCCGCGGGGTGGTCGGAATATTGACGGTGAGCGTGGCCACCGCGCTGGTCACGCCGCCGTAAGGGCTGGTGATGACAACCGAGTAGCTGCCGGCGTTGCTGGTGCTCACGTTGGCGAGGGTGAAGGTTGGATCTCCGGCAAAATGGACCTTACGGATGCGATTGTTGCCGCTGTCAGCAATGTACAGGTTGCCGGCGGCATCGAAGGCTAGGCCGGTTGGGTAATTAAGGCTGGCGTTCGTGGCGACGCCGCCATCGCCTGAATAGCTTCTGGGGGTCCCATATTGTCCGTGTCCCGCTACCGTAGTAATGATGCCGTTGGCGTCCACCATCCGGATGCGGCCATTGCCGGCGTCAGCAATATAGAGGTTGCCAGAGGCATCCATGGCCGTGCGCACAGGATTCGCGATGTAGGCATTGGTGGCTGGGCCGCCGTCGCCTCCGTAACAGGGAAGCCCGTTCCACGCCACACCGTATCCCGCCACCCATTTGATGATTCCGTTGGTGCTCACCTTGCGGATGAGACAGTTGTTGTCGTCGGCAATATACAGGTTGCCGGCAGCATCAAAGCTCACGGATACGGGAAACGCGAAGGTGGCGTTGGTGGCCGGGCCACCGTCCCCGGAATAGTTGGGAAGCCCGCCCTTGCCCGCAACCGTGGTGATGATTCCATTGGTGCCCACCTTGCGGACGCGCTCGTTGGAGTTGTCGGCAATGAACAGATTACCGGCAGCATCAAAGCCTACCCCACAAGGCCCGTAAAGTTGGGCATTGACGGCTGCGCCTCCGTCCCCAGAAAAGCCTTCGGTGTTTGTTCCGGCTACCGTGGTGATGATTCCGTTGGCGTCCAACTTGCGGACGCGACCGTTATAGTCGTCGCCTATATACAGGTTGCCCGCGCTGTCAAAGGCCAAGGCATCGGGGTTATTGAGGCTGGCGTTGGTGGCCGCGCCGCCGTCACCCGCGTAAGCGCCGATGCCATTGCCCGCCACAGTCGAGATGATGCCGTTGGCATCCACCTTACGAATGCGATAGTTCAATCGGTCAGCGATAAACAGGTTGCCAGACAAATCGAAGGCCACGTCCCACGGATGGTATAAACTGGCGTTGATGGCCGCGCCGCCGTCACCCGCGTTAGTGCTGGTGCCGTTGCCCGCCACGGTGGTGATGATGTTGTTTGGGCTGTTGGTGCCGTTGAACTGCCATTGGTAACTGAATGGGCCGGTGCCAGCCACGGCCACGCTGAAACTTGCATTGGTTCCAGGCAAAACCGTCTGATTGGCGGGTTGGGTGGTGATGGTGGGGGCGGTCTGGGCGGGGAGGTTCGGGGCGCAATTGAGCAAGACGCTGGCAACCAAACTGAGCCTTTTGAGCAGTGGCTTTTTCGATTTCATCTCATCCGGTTCTCCTTCCTCGCAATCGGGCCGATTTATTAGAAATTCAGTCCATGCGCGTGGGTGATGATTGTGAATTAGAGCTTTTTATGCGCCTGCGGTCAAGCAGGTTCCGAGCATTTTCTTAATCCGTGCGCGCATCTTGACGCTGGCGCCAAGAATGCTAGAGGGACCCTGCCAAAACCCGCGGGCGGGACGCTTACGCTGCGTAGCGCAGCCGTCCCGGCTGCGGGTTAGCAGCCTGTTGAAAAAGTCGCCCGGTGGGGGCACCGGGCCTACATGACCCATGATTTCCGAGGAAATCATGTAGGCCGCGTGCCCCCACGCGGCGCTCCGTGGGATATTTCAACAGGTTGTTAGCCCCTCTCCACGCATGCGGACCGGAACAGGCCTACCCGACAATGGCTGTCGGCTGCGTGTGGCGGCCTCATTGGGGCTTTCGGCGGGGTCCCATGCGTCGGCGGATGCAATTGTCAAATTGCAGTATTCTCCTTTGCACCTGGGCGTCGGTCATGCGGGAGCGTTTGCCGAGCATCCGGATCGTTTTATGGGCCTGCTGAACGTATCGCCGGAGTTCGGGTGTGCGGATGGTGAAGAGCAGTTCCTGCGAATCGCCTTTTTCCACCACGCTGTAATGGTCAAGGTGCGCGAATGCTTCAAGCAGGATAAAGGGATTGTCGAGGTCGCAAAAAAATGGCGCGTACGGCCACGCTCTGCGCACAGCGCGGAGAAATGTCCGGACTTCGGGAATGACCATGGGCAGCCGCGTTTCGTGCTGGTAGCCGCGAAATAGAATTTGAACCGTGTGAGGGGTCAGTCCTCGTGTGAGGGGTCAGTCCTCGGAATCGCGTATTTTCCTCGGGCAGGCGCATGAATGCCGAGGGATCCCCAACATGTCAACTTCACATTTTTGTTGTTCTTCTCGCAAGCTGTTTCCAATCCGTGTCATCCGTGCCATCCGTGGTCAAACTGCTTTTTCCTGGGCGGACGCCGGGTTAGCAGAGGAGTCCGCAGGATCGAATACGATGAAATAGCCGCGAAAAGGCGCAAGAAGCCCAGCGCGGCCAGCCGCAACCAGAGAAATTGAACCACGGATTTCACCGATTTCACGGATTCAGAGTTCTCCATCTGGGCTGCCGACGGAATGGAATTGGCACAGAAGGAATCCGTGTCATCCGTGCCACTAAAGCGAAGAAACACGTAATTCCAAGAAGATTTTTGCCGCAATGGAACGCAAAGAACACAAAGAGAAGAGGTTATGTCGTTTCTTCTTTGCGGTCTTTGCGTTCTATTGCGGCCAGTTTCTTTTTGGCTACGGCTTTGGCGCTCTGGGCCATCTGTGGTTAAAATGCCTCTTCCAGGTCGGACGCCTTGTTTTGGGGCAAGAGTGCTCCGTTCCCTTCGCGCCATCCTGTTCACAACCCATTCTCCATGAAACAGTTAGCATTTAACATTCAGCCTTTTTCCTTTTCCCCTTCGTTTCCTTCGCGGCCTTCTGTTCAAATCCATCATGCGGCGCTCTGCCGAACGCCGCTACGATCACTCTGTTGCCTCGGCGCGCTCCTGTTCAAATTCAGGGGCGGATTGTGTTTGGCGGGACGCCAAACACGGCGCGCGAGACGCACGCGCTCCCCGGAATCGTCGTTGCCCGTTCACAGGCCCAGCGTGGTCCCATCACTCCATCACTCCGCCATTCCCGATTTTCTTCCAAAGCGGGCTTGACAAAAATTAGAAACTATGGTTGAATTGTCAGCGTGAGGCACGAAGGCATACTGCGGCGTCGTATCCGGGCGGATGCGGCTGGCGCGGGCGGGGCGGGCGGGAAGCGGTGAAGCAGGAATGAATACGAGGATGGAGGATGGAGGATGGAGGATGGAAAAGAGAGGAGACAAGGCGGCTGGCGGAGAGAGGACTCAGACGGATTGCGGTTCAACGCTCTCTTGCAATTCCAATGGATTCTTGCCACAAAGGAACACAAAGAACGCAGGGATAAGAGCTTATGTTGTTTTTCTTGCGATTTTTTCAATGCAATCGGTTGGAATCACGCAATCCAGCGAAGATCCTGACGACGGAAGCCACAGTTTGCGGAGAAACGGCTTTTGACAGGATGAACAGGATGAACAGGATTCAGAAAGGGAGGGACAAGAAACTGACGCAGCCAAATGCCAGGCCCGGCTTGGACAAAAACCGACAAGAATTCTTATCCTGTAAATCCTGTTCATCCTGTCAAAACCTCGATTTTGCTGCCGTTATGAGGCCCTTGGAGGCTTGGGCTGCTCGGCAGCGCAGCCCTGCCGGCCCGCTTTTCCCACAGTTATGAGCCTTTTTGCAGAAAATCAATGGAAATTCCTTTACATCAACAATTTACATCGCCCAATGGGCCGTTTGCAATCAACCCCAATCAACCCTGATCAACCCTAATTAAGATATTTTCATGGTCCCTCCACTGCAACAACGTGACGATTTTGGAGTTTGGATGCCCTTCCACCGCTGTCCCCCGCCGCCTTCCCAATTCTGCCGCGCTGGATTTCGCCGCAAATCTGTTGACTCCGCGGCGGGTTGCGCAAAATCTAGTTTATGACAAAGATTCAACGCGCGCTCTTGTCGGTCTTCGATAAAACCGGGCTGATCCCCTTTGCCCGGACGCTGACTGCCGCGGGCATCGAGCTGATTTCCACCGGCGGCACGGCCAAGGCCTTGCGCGAGCAGGGGATCATGGTCAGCGATTTGAGCGCCTACACGGAATTCCCCGAGATGCTGGATGGCCGCGTGAAGACCCTGCATCCGAGAATCCACGGCGGCCTGCTCTATCTGCGGGGCAATCCGGGGCATGAAGCGGCGGCGCGCAAGCACGACATCAAACCGATTGACCTGGTGGTGGTGAACCTGTATCCGTTCGAGCAGACCGTCGCGCGGCCCAACGTGACGCTGGCGGAAGCCATCGAGAACATTGACATCGGCGGGCCTTCCATGTTGCGCAGCGCGTCCAAGAACCATGAAAGTGTCACGGTGGTCATGGACCCCGCGGATTACGCGGAGGTGGCCGCGCAAATCACCGCCGGCGGCAACACCACGCCGGAGTTGCGCCGGCGGCTGGCCGTGCGCGCCTTTGCGCGAACGGCGGCGTATGACGGGCAGATTGCCGGGTATCTGGCGAAGGTTTTTGGGCTGGGCGAGGCGGAGGGGACCGATGGAACGAATGGGACGGAATGGGAGAATCTGGCGGCGGGGGAGCCGTGGCCGGCGCGGCTGCGCCTGGACTTGCCGCGGGCGCAGGGATTGCGTTACGGGGAGAACCCGCACCAGCGCGCCGCGCTCTACGGGCGGTTTGGGGAATTCTTCCGGCAACTGCACGGGCGGGAGCTGTCCTACAATAATATACTTGACTTGACGGCGGCGGCGGAGCTGGCGGAGGAATTCGCCGGGGAGGCGCCGGCGCTGGCGATTGTCAAGCACACCAATCCGTGCGGGGCGGGGCAGGGGGCCGCGTTGCGGGAGGCCTGGGAGAAGGCGTTTGCCACGGACCAGCAAGCGCCCTTCGGCGGCATCATCGCCGTCAATCAGACGCTGGATTTGCCCTGCGCCGGGGCCATCGCGGAGATTTTCAGCGAAGTCATAGTCGCCCCGGATTTTGCGGAGGAGGCGCTGGAATTGTTGCGGAAGAAGAAAAACCTGAGGCTGATCCAGGCGCTGCAATGGCCGGGGGCGGGCCGGGGCTGGGAATTGCGCGGGGTGGGCGGCGATTCGGTGCTGGCGCAGGACCGCGACCGAAAAGGGCTGGAGGAACTCAAGATCGTGACGCGGCGGCAGCCGTCGGCGGCGGAGCGGCAGGCGATGTTGTTCGGGTGGCGGGTGGCCAAGCATGTCAAGTCGAACGCCATTGTTTATGCCGGGCCGGACCGGACGCTGGGCATCGGGGCCGGGCAGATGAGCCGGGTGGATGCCAGCCGCCTGGCGGTGTGGAAGGCCCGGGAGGCCGGTCTTTCCCTGGAGGGCAGCGCGGTTTGCAGCGACGCTTTTTTCCCTTTTGTGGACGGATTGGTGATCGCGGCGGAGGCCGGCGCGACGGCGGCCATTCAGCCCGGCGGCTCCATGCACGACGCCGAAGTGATCGCCGCCGCCGATGAGCGGAACATGGCGATGGCCTTCACCGGCGCGCGCCATTTCCGGCACTGATGGACGGGTCACTGCATCAGGCGGTAGATGAGGACAATCTGGCCGAGGCAGAGGAGGGCCAAGGCGGCCCAGGTGAGGCACTCGCGGGCGCGCAAGGTGGATTGACGGACCGGCGACAGGGCGAATTGAATTTTCAGGGCGCCAATGGAAATGACATCGCCGTTGCGCAAGACGGCCTGGTCAACCGGGACGCCGTTGACGGACAACAGGGCGCTGGGTTCGGCCTGGCAAACCAACTGCGGCCCCTGGCGGGTGATGCGGAAGTGGCGGGGCCAAACTCCCGGCTCCTCCAGGGACAGGTCCGCCTCCGCCGAGCGCCCGACTTGCAGGGGGAGACGGGAGGCGGTGAATTGGGCGCCGGCTCTTTTTCCCGACAGGATTTGGAGTTGGACCATGGCAGCCGCCGGCAGGGGGTGACGGCGTTTTTTCTAATGCCCGAACAAATGCGGCAAAACCTCCGACATGGTCTCCTTGTCCACGAAGATTTTGTCGCCCGGAAGAACTTCCATATCCAGTTTCGGATTCTTCAGCGCTTTGACGCAGTCTTCAAAGAAAATGGTGCCGTCCTGCCTGGTCAACTGGACTCTCTTTTTGGCTGCATAGTCGTTGAAACCGCCGGCCGCGCCGATGGCGCCAAGAACGGTGACCTTGCCTGTATAAGGCTGTTTTGTGTTGCTGGTCTGGTTGATGGCGCCGCTGACGTAATAAAAGCGGAGGCCGGGAGTGGCCGTCACACTGATATGCGTGAAAACTTTCGGCACATAGAGGTCGTGAATGATTTGCTCCAGTTCGTGGGGAGTCTTTCCGATGGCCTGGATGTTTGGATCGAGCAAGGGAAGGCTGATGCTGCCCGACCCGGAAAGAACAAAGGTTAAAGGCGCGATTGGCATCGGGGTTCCGCTCAAAACCACCTCAAGTGTGTCCCCGACTTGCAGCGGAATCATCGCCATCTGAGCGGGATCCGGCTGCGGCGGCGGTGGCGAAGCCGGGTGGCCGGGATCGGCGCAGCCAGCCAGGATCAGCGTTATGGCTGCCAAACCGGCAATCCCGCCGAAATGCCGGACACTGCGTTGTAACAATCTCATACAGATACGGTTGCGCCGGATGGAACCCGGCTCTCAATACTTCTGTTTGATGTCAATTGGAGCCGCTTTGGCCGCGGCGTCGCTGAGTTGGACGACGGTCGGTTCGGTTTTGGAAGACCGGTATTCGTACTCATAGTAGCCGCTGTAGTAGTAATAATTCTCGTCCTGGCTCATGTTGATGTTGTTGAGCACCAGCCCCAGGAGGTTGCCGCCGACTTTCTGGACCATCTGCTTGGCGCGGAGGGTCATGGGCATCGGGTAACGGCGGTACTGGATGACTTGCAGAACCATGTCAATTTCGCTGGCCAAAATGGAGGCGTCGCTGACGCCCAGGAGCGGTGGGGAATCGAAGAAAACGAAGGCGTAACGTTGCTTGAGCTGGTTGATGACATCTTTCATTTGGGCGGACCCCAAAATGCTCATGGAACTGCTGGGGAGCTTGCCGCTGGGCAGAAAGTCCAGCGTGGGCAGCTTGGTTTTCTGGATGACTTGATCCAGGGAGACCTGTTTGTTGAGGAGCAAATCGGTCAGCCCGGTGACGTTGCTGGTGTGGAGCATCCGATGAATACTCGGGCGGCGCAAGTCCGAATCCACCACCAGAATTCGCTGGCCGTTTTGGGCGAAGACAGCGGCCAGGTTGAAGAGGGTGGTGGTCTTGCCTTCGCCGGCGCCGCCGCTCAGGACGGTGATGGTCGTCCAGTCTTCATTTTTGCGGGCGAACAAAAGATTGGTGCGCAAGACCCGGTAGGCCTCCGCGTGAGGGCTTTCCGGCCCGTCGTCCAGAACATTGCCCACGTTCTGGGGAATGACTCCCAGCACCTGGGCCTGCAGCGACCGCTCCACATCGTCAATGGTCTTGACACTGGTATCCAGGTACTCGACGAAGAAGGCCAAGCCCATCCCGACAATCAGGCCCAGGATGACTCCGACCGGGATGATGAGGAGCGGTTTGGGGCTGACGGGGCGCTGGATGGGACGGGCGGGATCATGCACGTACACGGAGAATTTGGGGGATTGTTTGGCTTCCACGCCTTCTTCAATGAGGCGGCTCGACAAAGCGTCCACGGTGCGCTGGGTAACCTCGACTTTGCGCATGAGCGAGACATAGGCGCGGTTGGTGATGGCTGACAAGTTGGCTTTGGTCACCGTCTTTTCTTCCTCGGCCTCGATGATGTCGAGCAACCGCCGGTCATGGTTGACCAGGGCGTCCAGACCGGTCATGATTCCCTGAATTCTGGCCTCATAGGCGTTGCTGGCCACCATCAAAGCCTGCAGGGCGGCCTGATAATTGGGGTGGTCGGTGCCGTAGCCCACGCCCATGACATGGGTGAATTCATCCCGGGCGCGGGAGACATCCTCGGCTTTAATCGCCAGCTCGGGATCCAGGTGAGGGCCGACGGCGGTGGCCAGCGCCTCATGGAGACGATGGTCGGCCTGCAGGCGCAGCAGATTGCTTTGGGTGTCGAAGTGGTCCTCGTAATCTTCCTTGGCGCGAATGCGGTTCAATTCCAACTCGCGCATGGTTTCGATGTCAATGGAAGCATGGCCCATCGCACCATTTTCCTCCAGCTCCGTGATTTTCAGGTCGGCGCGCAGGGTGTCCAAGTTGGAGGTCATTTCTGCCAGCGTCGCCTGATTGGTGCTGAGAGCCACCGTCAAGCTTCCAATGCCCGTGTCGTGGGCGTCATTCCACATGTCCATGCGGTACTTCTTATAGACATCGGCAATGGTGTTGGCGATCTTGGCCGCCACATTAAAGTCGGGATTTCGAACCGAGATTTCAATCAAGCTGGTGCCGCGGGTCTGGTCAACCCCGACTTTCTTGTACAACAGGGCATAGGCCTGATCGAGGGTCAAATCCGGCTCGCCCGGGTCCGCCAGAACATGGGTGAGCGGCGGGTTCATGTTGGTGATCACCTGGGTCAGAATTCCCCACGAGGTGATGATGCGAAATTGGGTGGTCAGGTAGTAAGGATCCCAGCCCTGGACGCTGGGCTGGTTGCCCAGAATATTCACCGACGGGGCGTCTTTCTGGACCTCGATTCTGACGGTGCTGGAGTACTGCTTGGGCAGACAATAGGTCAAAACCGAACTGGTGATCAGGCAAAGAAGAAAAACCGTCAAAATCAGGCTCTTGCGCAGGCGGATGACCCGCCAGTAGTCCAAAAAGTGGAGGTTCACCACCGGAGTGTCTGTTGTCGCTACGGTATCCATAGTAAATAAGAAAGCTAGGGCGCACTCAAACGATACGTCCTAGCTTTCTGACCGAAAACACGAATTTATGTTCAATATGTGGCCCGGACTCCGATGTAAACCAAGTCGCGGGTGTAATCGCGCGCGGAAATGTCGGACACCAGTTTGTACCAGTTGTACCCCGTCTCGCCGCTGAGATAATTGTTGAAACGATAGGCGAAATTCAAGCCCACAATGCAGAAGTCTTCCGATTGCCCATTGACGGTGCCCCCGTTGAAGTCCGAGTGCTGGTACTGGCCGAGCAGGCCGCCGCTGAACCCCCCTGTAATGGTGTGGTTCACCGACAGGTAGGCGGCGGTGGTGTCGGAATCCAAAACGGGTTGTCGGTTCCCCGGGAACGCGCCGACTACGTCCGTGGCGCTGTGTTCGTGCGTGACCCCGGCCTGAATGTAAGATTGCTTCATGTAATTCCAGGTCAGGTTGGCCTGCACATAAGGGGAAAGGTCGTCCGCGCCCACACGGTAATAATCCAGGTATTCGCCGCCGACCCGGATGGAACCGTTCAGTTGGGAAGTGAATGCCTCGTCCGCCCCGACAAAAAAGAAGTGGGAATCGCTGTTGCGGAACTGGCTGGTAATATTGGCCGGATTGTTAACGGATTCGGGGACAGCCGCGGCGAAAATAATCGGTTCCGTGCTGGTGTAGCTGGTGTTCCCAAAAGAATAGCCGGCAACCCCGGTCAGTTGGCTCATGATTTTCCAGTTCAGATTCACGGTGGCCAGTTGCTCCATGCGGTCCAACAGGGCCGAATAGCTGGGGTTTAAAGCGTTCGGGTTCGGGTTGTACACATCTCCGTAAGATTGCTGGTAAGAGTAAAGGTTGTTGGCGTACGAAAGCTGCAAATCCAGCTTGGGGGTCAAACCGGCGGTGAAGGAAATCGTGCCGTCATTATGAATATTAGACCCCTCCGTGAACAGCGGCGTGGCGGTGATGCCGGTGCCGGACAGGACCGTGGGTTGCTCGGAGACGATGAACGAATCGCCGACCTGCATGCTGTAACGCTCGGAAAAGTTCTGTTTTACGTTGACGTTGAATTGATGCGAGGTGTCCGAGGTGCTGGTGTGCTCGTAATAGCGCCAGTCGTAAACGTAACTGACGGTGAAGGTGGTGTCGTTGACGGTGTGGTTCAGCGACACGGAAGGACTCAACTCCGTGCCATAGCTGGAGCGAATGTTCGGCCCGTTGTGCTGGGTCAGGTAGTTGTCGTCATAAAAGCCGCGCAACGTGGCCCCCAGCGACCACGGTTTGGCCATTTCCGAGGGAGTGACACCTGGCGAAAACTGGGCATGCAATGTTGACACGCCGAGGGCCGCCAAACCGACAGAAGCAATGAGTTTTTTCATAAAATTTTTAATGTGCTACCCTTAATCTGCACAAAGCGCGTCTCGCCGTGCCTTGTCCATTTCGAGCAGTTTTAGTGGTTCCGGCCTGTATTGTCAAAAGAAAAAGTGAAATATTTTCATTTTTTTTCAGCCGCCTGCCAGCGGTTCCGGTCACTAATGAACATTTGGTCGGGCGCGTAGTCTAATATGGCTTTCCTCAGCGGAAAACCGGTGGGAACCTCCCCGTGCCCCCAGCCTGGCAGGCTGTCCAGATAGAAATAACTCCAATCACATTCGTTATCCTGTTGATTTGCAATCATTTGCGAAAGAAACCGGCGGTCGCTGGTGCGCTGGGTCAGAAAAACCGCCCGCACCGGCTTGAGTTTGTCCATCTCTTTGTACGTTTCGGCGTCATCGAGCGTCAGCCAGGCGCACGGACGCGCCCCATACCAGGCCACCGCCCAGGGAATGTCGCTCATCATCAACTCATCCGGCTGCATCATGGCGGCAACCCGCTGAAGATGCAAGGGCGCATATGGGCTGATGGCCGTCTGTTTGGGCGGCCCCAAAAGGGTCAACAGCAGCGGCGCGCAGACAACCATGACGAAAAGTCCCGCCGCAGCCCGGCGCGCCCGCAGGTCGGGAGGGACAATGTGATCCATGAAGGTGAAAAAGACCCCGGTGCCAAAGACCAGGACCAGGGGCGAGAGCACCACCAGCAGGTTTTCAGAATTAATCTCCGGCGAATCCGCGCTCAGATGGGTCTGGCCGCCGGCCTGCACGACGGCCATCAGGGCGAGCGACCAGAGCAGAAACAGCCGGAAACGTTGCAGGGCTGGATTGCGAAATGGCAGGAGCAGACCGCACAGAAAAAAGGCGCAAACCCAGTTGCCGCCGAGCCGGGGCAGGTCGTTTTCCAGGATTTCCCCCTCGTTGAGGAGGAATTTGTCGAACACTTCCCGCGGGGTGACATGGCTCAGGGCGGCGGCGGGATGGAAGGAGCGTTCCAGGATGTCGCCTGGAAGATGCGGGGTGTTTTCCACCAGCGCATAGCCGGCCGTGCCGAAGCAGGTTTGGCTGATCGCCAGGTTGCGCGCGATCCAGGGCGCCATCGCGGCCAGGAATGCGACGGCCGCGCAGAGGCCCAATTTGCCCCGGGCGCGGGAGAAGAACAGGCGGAGGAAGAGGAGGACGGGAAGGATCATCCAGGCAAACGAATAGCGGCTTAATCCGCCGATGCCCGCCAGGGCGCCGGCGGCGGCGGCCAGGGCCAGGGAACCGCCGAGGCGGGGCGCATCCGGGCGGCGCTCGCGTTCTTCCAGCAGAACCAAACACCAAACCAAACCGAGGAAGAGGAACACCAGCCAGATGGTGGACAGCCCGGAAGCGCTGAATCTCCAGAACAGTTCCGTGCCGGCGAAAACCAGGGCCGACAGCCAGGCCACCGCGGCGTCAAAAAGCCGCCGGGCCACTTGAAACAGGATCAGGACGGCCCCCAAAAAAAGCAGTTCGTTGACGGCCCGGATCCATAATTCCGGCTGGTAAAACCAAGGCTGGTTCTGATCCGCGGCAAAATGGAAGGGGAGAAGCTCCATCATGCCAGCCAGGAGGCAGGGGTAGCCGGGGGGATTGCTCAAATCCGGCACCGGATGTTGCAGCACCTGTTGAGCATGGGCGGGATCGCTTTGCTGCAGCAAGTGGAGGCAGAAAGGCCGGATCGAATCGGTCGTGTAGCCTTTGCCCTCGGCCAACTGCCGGGCCAGATGCGCCGACTCCATCGCTTCCTGGGTGGAAAAACCTTCAAACTGGGCCAAATTGAAGAACATCGCCAGAGCGACGAACCCCAGAGCCACGCTGACCCGCAAGAGGATGGCGGCTCCCAGGCCCGCCTCCATGGAGCTGATAAATCCCTGGACGCGCTCATAAACTGGTTTTGGCATTCAATATCCTTCCGGGTGGCAAGATCAGCGGCGGTCATGGACCGCCGCTCAATGGTTTAAAATCCCTCCAGATGATAGAGGTGGAGTTTGCGGTGGAGGGTGCGGCGGCTCATCCCCAGCTTCCGGGCGGCGAGAGTGCGGTTGCCGCCGCCATCCTTGAGAGCGCGGACCATCAATTGTTTCTCGGCTTCCGCCACCGTGAGGTCCGGGTGGGCCAGCCAGCGGGCGGGTCCGGCCGCCGGGCCGCCTGCGCGCAAGGCGGGGGGCAAATCCCGCAGGCTGATGCGGTCGCCGCGCGAGAGGACCACGGCGTGTTCGACCGCGGTGCGCAATTCGCGGACGTTGCCGGGCCAGGCATAGTTCATAAGTGCTTCGAGGGCATCGGGGGTAAATTCGTTCACATTTTTATGATTCTCGGAAGCGAATTCGCGCAGGAAGGTCTGGGCGAGCAGCGGCAGGTCTTCCGTCCGCTGGCGCAAAGGGGGCAGGGTGATCTCGACGACCCGGAGGCGAAAAAAGAGGTCGTCGCGGAACTTTCCGGCCTTGACTTCGTCCTGGAGATTTTTGTTGGTGGCGGCAATGAGGCGGACGTCGGCGGTCAGGGTTTTGCCGGAACCGACGCGCTCGAAGGTTCGTTCGCCCAGGAAGCGAAGGAGTTTGACCTGCACCGCCGGGTCAATCTCCCCGATTTCATCCAGGAACAGCGTTCCCCCTTGGGCCTGCTCGAAGCGTCCGATCCGCTTTTCGTGCGCGCCGGTGAAGGCGCCTTTCTCGTGGCCGAAAAGCTCGCTTTCCAGGAGGGTGGGGGACAGGGCGGCGCAATGCACCGCCACCAGGGGATGGGAGGCGCGCGGGCTGAGTTGATGGATGGCCCGGGCCATGAGTTCCTTGCCCGTGCCGCTTTCACCCAGGAGCAGGACGCTGGCGCGGGTGGGGGCAACCTGCCGGACCATGTCCGCCACCTCTTTCATGGCGGGGGACTGGGCCACGGCGTTTTCCAGGCCGAACTTGGAGTTGAGATGCTGGCGCAGGACGGCATTTTCCACTTCCAGGTTTTGTTGCCGCAAGGCGCGGCTGATGCGCATTTCCAGTTCGTCAATCTGCAACCGGCCCTTGGCGATGTAGTCGTCCGCCCCCTGCTTCATGGCTTCGACGGCCAGTTCCTCCGAGCCGTAAGCCGTCATCAAAATGCACACCGGCGGGCGGGCCAGCGATTTGGCGCGCAGGATTAACTTCATGCCGTCTTCCTGCGGCAGGCGAAAATCCGTCAGCAACACCTGGAAGTTCTCCTGCTCCAACAGGCTCGCCGCCGCCTTGGCGTCCTCGGCCGCCCAGACCTCGTAATGGCCCTCCAGCGCGGCGCGCAAGCCGTCCCGGGTGGGCTTCTCGTCGTCCACGATCAGCAGCAGCGGCTTGGTTTTAATTTCGGCGCTCATCGCAGAAGTTTTTGCTGCCGTTCACGCCGGGGCAGCCAGATGCGGAAAGTGGCGCCCAGGCCGACGCGGCTCTCCAGTTCGATATGTCCGCCATGCTGGCGGACGATGCGCTGGACGATCATCAAGCCCAGCCCGGTTCCCTTTTTTTTGGTGGTGTAAAACGGTTCAAAGATCAGATTGACTTGATCGGGCGGAATGCCTCCCCCGGTGTCGGCCACGCTCACCCACACTTCATCGGTGTTCTGTCCGGTCTCCACGGTAAGCGTGCCGCCGGGGGTCATGGCCTGCATGGCATTCTTGATCAGGTTGAGCAGCGCTTGTTTGATCTGCCCGGCATCCAGCGGGGCCAGCGGCAGGCGGCGGGCCGGTTTCTCCTTCACATTGAGCCGGCGATTGTCCAGTTCAGGACGCAACAACTCCAGCGTCTCCCGCACCACATCGTTGAGCGAGGCGTCGGAGAGCTTCGGGGCCGACGGGCGGATGGCCTGGAGAAACTGGGTGACGATATAGTCCAGCCGCGCGATCTCGCCCTTGGCCACGTCCAGATAATGTTCGATCCTCTCCGCCGCCTCGGCGGCGTCCCCGGGCGGGCGCAGTTTTTTGACTTCGCGGCTCATCAACTGGAGATGAATGTGGAGGGCGTTGAGCGGATTGCCGATTTCATGGGCCACGCTGGCGGCGAGCAGGGTCAGGGAATGAACGCGCTCGCTTTCGATGGCTTCAAACGTCTTTTGCCGCGCTTCGGTGTCGTCGTGCAGAATCAGCGCCAAGCCGGAACCGCCGCGCGATTCGCCGTCCAGCGGAGCGGCGTAAAGGCGCAAAAACTTGGGGCGCGGATAGCTCACCTCAAACTCGTGGCGGGCGACGCGCGGCCCGCCTTCGGCGGCCCGGGCCGTGAGGCCTTTCCAATCCAGTTCCGGCAGGAACTCGGTGATGGGGCGGCCTTCCACCTCGCCGGGCCGCCAATTGAGCAGTTGCGTGACGGCCTGGTTGAAATAGATGACGCGGCCCTGCTCATCGAGCACCAGCACGCCGTCCTCGATGGAATTGAACAAGGTCTCCAGGAAATTGCGCTCCCGCGCCAGCCGTTGCACGACCGTTTGCAGACCTTCGGCATCGAGCCGCCCGATGCGGCCCAGCACCTTATCCAGAAAGCTCGATTTGGACGCCATGTTTCTCGCGGGACATTATGACACAGCGATGGGAGAAGAGGGAATCAAAAAACGAGAATATGTGAGGGATAATAACAAAGTTGGACATCCTTTGTCATTTCTGGCATAATCCAACATTATGAATGTATCATTGACTCCAGAACTGGAAAGGCTCGTGACGCGCAAAGTCGAAAGCGGGCTGTATCAATCTGCCAGCGAAGTGATTCGCGAGGGGCTGCGGCTTTTGGGTGACCAGGACCGCCTCCGCGAGCTTCACCTCGCCGAAGCGCGACAAAAAATCCAGGCCGGCCTTGACCAACTGGACCGGGGCGAAGGCATTCCAGGCGATCAAGTGTATGCAGAGATGAAGCAAAAGAGCGCGGAGTTCCGCAAAACAAGGCGATGAACGATTTCCTGATCGCGCCCGAAGCTCGTTTTGACCTGGACGAGATTTGGAGCTACTACGCGATTGACCTTCAGAACCCAGACACGGCGGATCGCGCCCGCGACGAACTTTTCGGCGCCTTGCGAAAGCTGGCTCGAACACCTGGCATCGGCCATTTCCGCAGCGACTTGGCGGGAGAGCCGCTTCGTTTCTGGCGTGTGCGCAGTTATCTCATCATCTGCCGCGGCGAGAAGCGGCCTATTGAAATCGTGCGAGTGCCTCACGGAGCGCGAGACGTGCAGGCGATTCTCGGCCGTGAAGGCGCTCATGATGAGCCAGAAGATTGAGAGGCGCTGGAAATATGGCGCTGGAAATATGTTGCATCAAAGACTTTTGTGAGTAAGGTTGCTCCCGTGCAGCAGGCGCTTTCATGGGTTTTGTCTCGGAAAGCCAAAAAGGCCCACGCGGCCTTGTGGCTCGGTGTTTTCCTGCTGCTTCAGGCCATGGTGGTTTTCCCCGGGCTGCATTCCCTCATCCATGCCGACGCGTCAGACCCTGGCCACGAATGCGCTGTCACCTTGTTCGCGCACGGGCAGGTCCATGGCGCGGATGCGGCCGTCCCCGTCCTCCGGCCTGAGCCGGCGGCGGTTTTCATCCAGTCCCGGCGCGAGGCCGTTTTTGTTTCCAGGGATGTCCGGTTGCGGGCCGGGCGCGGTCCTCCCTCTCTCCTGTCCCTCCACGGTTAGTGCTATCGCAGGTATCAAGAATGAGCGGGTCTTTGTTGCGGTGCGGTGTCATGGGTGTTTGCCATGCTGGACTGTGACCCGGGCGGGAAATCCAAAAACTTTAACCATTTTGTCCAAAATTTATGAATGCAGTTTATCGTTATTTGCAATTGACAGTCATTGGGCTGGCTGCGGCGGCCGGCCCGGGAGCGCGGGGTCAAACCAAAATTCCTCCCGCCGCGGCGGCCGGAGAGACCAACTCGGCCGTTGGAACCATCCCGGCCGGTGGAACCAACGTCACCGCCCTCCCGACCACGACGGTCGTGGGGCATTTGAATGAGGTGCGCGAGCAGATCGTGCCCAGTTTGGGGGCCACCGAATCCATCAAGGACGAGACGCAAATCCTGTCCCTGTCGCAAGGGGCGAACGCGCCGATCAACCAAGTCATCACCCGTTTTCCCGGCGTGGCGGAGGATTCGGCGGAGAACGGGGATTTGCATGTGCGCGGCGAGCACGCCAATCTGCAATATCGCATTGACGACGTGCTGTTGCCGGAGGGGATCGCCGGGTTTGGATTGGAACTGGATCCGCGTTTCATCCAGAGCATCTCCCTGATCACCGGCTCGCTGCCGGCGCAATACGGCTTCCGCACGGCGGGGGTGGTGGATGTTCAAACCAAAAACGGCGCGCTCAATCCCGGGGGCGAAATCTCGCTTTATGGAGGCAGTTACGACACCTTCCGTCCCAGTTTCCAGTACGGCGGCTCGGAGGGGAAGTTCAACTATTTCATTGACGGCAGCTACGACCACAATGAACTGGGCGTGGAAAATCCCACGCCCAATTCGACGGCCATTCACGATGAAACGGAACAGTTCAAGACGTTCATGTACGGGTCTTACATTATTGACCCATCCAGCCGGATCACCATGATGGCCAGCGCGTCCTACAGCGACTTCCAGGTGCCCAACACGCCCGGCGTGCCGTCGGGCGCCGCTCCGGGGGGCAATAGTTGGGCTTCGGCCATGACCGCGATTCCGGGGGCCGCGGGCTTCAATTCAGCCCAAGACAACGAAAATCAAAACGAGGAAAATTATTACACGGTCCTCACTTATCAAAAATCCGCCGGTGATTTGGATTTTCAAGTCTCCGCCTTTGGCCGCGAGAGCGAACAGCATTTCACGCCGGACCCGGTCGGCGACCTCTTTCTCAACGGCGAGGCCAGCGAAGTGCATCGCACGCTCTACTCCGCCGGTTTGCAGGCCGACAGCAGTTATCACTGGGGCGAGTCCCATACGATTCGGGGCGGCGGGTCATTTCTGGCCACGGGGGATCAAAACAATACGTCCACCACGGTCTTCAACCTGGACTCCAGCGGGAACCCGACGACCCTGAACAACATCAATGACAACTATCCCCTCTATGGTTTGTTTATGGGCATGTATTTGCAGGACGAATGGAAACTGACCTCCAAGCTGACCCTCAATTACGGCGCTCGTTTCGACGTTTTCTCCTCCTCGTTCGACGCGGAAAATCAATTCAGTCCGCGCGCCAACCTCGTTTACCAGCCCTTCGATGGCACCACGCTGCACGCCGGTTACTCGCGTTACTTTACCCCGCCGCCCGTGGAGAATGTCAGCTCCGGCACCTTGAGCTTGTTCAACGGCACCTCCGGCGCCTCGGCGGTCACGGAGGACAGCCCCGTCAAAGCCGAGCGCGCCAACTACTACGACGCGGGCATCACCCAGACCATCCTTCCCGGATGGAATGTGGGTTTGGACGGTTACTACAAGACGGCCGAGAACCAACTGGATGACGGACTGTTTGGGCAAACCCTCATTCTCTCCGCGTTCAACTATGAAAGAGGCCGGGTCTATGGCCTGGAATTCACCACCTCTTACCAGACCAACGGCTTTTCCGCCTATGCCAACGCCGCCTACTCCGTCGCCCGGGGTGAAAATTGGGACGCCGCGCAGTTTCTGTTCGCCCAACCCGATCTGGCCTATGTGCAGAATCATTGGATTGATCTGGATCACGACCAAACGTACAGCGCCACCGCCGGGCTGTCTTATCGTGTCAAAGAGGCGCGCCAGGCCAGCACGATGGCCTACCTGGACATCGTGGCCGGCAGCGGGTTGCGGTCCACAGGGACCTCAACCGTCGTGTACAATATACCCAACGGCGAGACTGTGCCGGACTATTACGAGATCAACATCGGCGCGGAACAAAGTTTCCGGGTTGCCAACAAGCAGTCCTTGAAAGTCCGCCTGGATGTTGTGAACGTGACGGATAATATTTATGAGTTGCGCAGCCCAACCGGCGTCGGGGTCAACGCCGCCCAATACGGAATGCGCCGCGGCGTCTTCGGCTCGCTCAGTTATGAATTCTGAAACCCGATGCCGGCCGGCGGCCGGAAAATGAACACGAACCATGCAGACGAGGGCGCGGGGGGCTATCAGTTGAGATCCGGGACGGCCTGGGTGCGCCTGCCCACGCCGCGCGCCCCATGCTTCCCAGCCGGGCCGGCATGTGTTCGCCTGGATTGCTTGTATTATGCGTAAAACATTTCCTTTGACAGCACACTATTTTTGTGTTAAGAAACACAAGAAATGGCTGGATTTGGAAGATTTGCGAAGGCCGCTGCCCGGCGGCGGCCCATCTGGTTTGTTGTTGCCGCCCTGCCTCTCGCCGCCGCCGGCGGGGATGCGCCGGGTTCGCCGGCAACGTCCACTGACATGAGCACAAACCCGCCACCTGCCCTTGCGGCGCAGAGCACGAACGCCGGCCGAACGAATGTCCCTGTAACGCTGGACACCGTGGTTGTAACGGGCCATTTGGACGCAGCCCGCGAGGAAATCGCCCCCAGCCTGGGGGCGGTCACTTATGCCATTGGCCCGCAGCAGATTCAGTCCATGGGCCAGGGCGAAAACGCCTCTTTTCAGCAGGTGCTCTTGCAAGCGCCGGGGGTGGTGCAGGAGGAATTCGGGGAGATCCATGTGCGCGGCGATCATGGCGACGTGCAATATCGCGTCAATGGCGTTTTGCTGCCCGAGAGTCTCAATGGTTTTGGGCAGGAAATTGACACGCACCTGATCCATTCGGTCACGCTGATCACGGGAACAATGCCCGCCCAGTTTGGGGACCGCACCGCCGGAATTATTGATGTCACTACCAAGACGGGTTCTCAACTCAACGGCGCCGAGCTTTCGCTCTACGGCGGGAGCTACGACACGTTCAATCCCTATTTCCAATGGGGCGGCGCCACCAGCAATCTGGAATACTTTGTCGCCGCCTCCTGGTTGCACGACAACCTCGGCATTGACAACACGACGGCCAGCCCCAACCCGCTGCATGATATGACGGACCAGGAAAAGCTCTTTGGTTACTTTTCCCATCACTTCGATCCAACCAGCCGGCTGACCTTGCTACTGAGCAGTTCCGACGCCGGCTTTCAAATTCCCGACACGGCGGGACTTGCGCCAGCCTATCAGTTGGCGAACAGCCCGCCGGCCAACTCGGCCGCGGCCAACAATTACCAGACCGAGCAAAACTACTACGCCGTGCTCTCCTATCAGAAATCCGCCGGCAACTTTCTGTCTCAAGTTTCCATTCTGACCCGATATACGGACATCCGGTTCAGTCCTGACCTGGTTCAAGGCCTCCTTTTTGGCGGCACGGCGGGGCGGGTGGAAAACAGCGACCTCGCCAACGGCTTGCAGGCGGACGCCTCTTACGAATTGGGCGATCATCACACCGTCCGCTTCGGTTTGCTCGCCAATGACGACATTGAGAAGCTCGATACGACGTCCGCCGTCTTCCCGTCCACGGATCAATTCTCCCCCTCCGGCTCCGGCTACAATCTGCCAAGCGCAATACCGCCCCAATCGTCCACCACTCCCTACAGCGTCGCCGCCAATGGTGGAAACAGCGGGTTGACCGCCGGCATTTACCTGCAGGACGAGTGGCGCTGGAATGACCGTCTCACCTTGAATTACGGCGCTCGTTACGACCTCTTTGACGTTTCGTTCGACCACGAATGGCAAATCAGTCCGCGGGCCAACCTCGTCTGGGAGATCAACAAGGCCACCTCTGCCCACCTCGGCTATGCGCGTTATTTCATGCCGCCCACCTTGCAATACATTCCGCCCTCCACCGTGAAAGCCTTCGAATACACCACCGACGCTCCTTTCAACGCAAAGGACGATCCCCAGAAGGTCGAGCGCGACAATTATTTTGACGCCGGCCTTTCCCGCCAGATCACTCCGCCTTGGCAGATCACCGCGGACACCTTCTGCAAGCTGGCCAAGAACCTGCTCGACGACGGCCAGTTCGGCACCGCCGTCATTCTCAACAACTTCAATTACTCGTCCGGCACTGTTTACGGCGCGGAATTGGGCAGCACTTACAAACAGGGACCTTTCTCCGCATACGGGAATTATTCCTACGTCCAAACTTGGGCGCGGGACTTTGACTCGGTGGAAAATGAGTTTCCCAACAACGAGATCGCCTATCTGCAGGAGCACCCCTTCCAACTGGACCACCAGGGCCGCTTCACCGCTTCGGCGGGTGTGTCTTATACCCTGCTGAAGGACACCCGCCTCTACTCTGATTTTCTCTACGGCGACGGCCTGAGAGCAGGGTTTGCCAACCTGGAAAAATTGGGCGTTTACTGGACGGACAACGTCGGGATGGAGCATGTCTGGAAAATGCATTCGGCGGGCCTCACGGCGTTGAAGCTGCGTTTTGACTGCCTCAACCTTTTTGACCGGGTCTATGAAATACGCAATGGGACTGGCATCGGCATCGCTGCCCCCGCGTATGGGCCGCGCCGCGCCTTTTACGCCGGCATAACCGCAGACTTTTGACCGCAATATGGAAACTACTCGTACATACGCGGGCGCGGGGGGCTATCAGTTGAAATCCGAGCTGGCGCGGGTTTGCCTGCCCGCGCCTCATGCGCACGATCAGCGGAACCTGGCCTGGACCAACTCGATTTGCCTGTTGTTTCTCGCCATCGGGCTGGTGGGTTTCCGGCCCGCGCCGCCGCCGCCCATCGCGGTCAAGCCTTTGGAGGAAGCCCAGCCGGTGGTGATCGAGGCGCCGCCGCCTCCGCCACCCTCCGCCGACCAACAGAATCAGGACGTCGCTCCGATTGAGAAGCCGGATTCCGCCCCGCCCAGGGTGGTGGTGGTCACGCCCGAGTCGCCCGCCATCAGGTTTTCTGTGCCCACGCCCGGCAACCTCGTGGTTCCCATTGCCCAATCGGTGGCGCCGCCGGCTTCCACATCGGAGCCGCAGGCAACACCGCCGACGCGCCGCGGGCCGGCCCAGCCCAATCCGTTGAACAACACCGGCAAGGGCGGCGACCGTCCGACGCCCGATTACCCCAGAATGGCGGAGCAGTTGGGCCAGCAGGGCGCCGTCGTGTTGCTGCTGACTGCCGACGAAGCGGGCGTGATCATTTCAGCCGAGGTGAAAGAGTCTTCCGGCTCCTCCATCCTGGATCACGCCGCCGCCGATTTCGTCAAGAAACACTGGACCGTTCCCACGGGCGAGCGCGGACGGCTTTTTCAAGCGAGAATTGATTACGTTTTCAAGTAAGAATTGATTGCAAACCGAGCGCGGGTTAGAAAGAGACCTATAAAATTATGATGGCGAATATTGTTGTGGAGTTTTTTGGAAAAGGCGGGCCGGTCATGTGGCCGATCCTGATCGCCGCCCTGGTGGCGGTGGCGGTGGTGGGGGAACGCGCCTTCTGGTGGTCCCGCGAAAGCAGCCGGCGCGATCCCCGGAAGCTGGAACAACTGCTGGCGGCGCTGGAGAATTCCGATGTCCCCGCCGCCCTGAAAATCGCCGAGGGTTCGGCGGATCCGGTGGTGCGCATGATTTACCGCGGCTTGAACCATGTCCACACTTCGATGGAAGGGGCGTTGCAGTTGGCCGCCGGCATTGAGCTGGAGCGGGCGGGCCGGTTCCTGACCGTGATGGACACGCTGGTGACGCTGGCCCCGCTGCTCGGGTTGCTGGGGACGGTCACCGGCCTGATGCACGCCTTCCTCCAGGTGGGCAACGAGGAACTGGCCGTGGGGGCGGTCACGGGCGGGATTGGCGAGGCCCTGATCGCCACGGCCTGCGGTTTGGGCATCGCTATTTTCACCCTCGTTCCCTTTAATTTTTTTACCGCCAGGGTGACCCGGCTGCAATTTGAGCTGGAAACCGCCGCCTCCAATGTCGAAGTCATGATCAAGGCCGGGAAGGTCGGCGGAGAGAAGTGAAAATCCCCTCTCCAGTCCGGGGCAAACGCTGCCGCATTGAGATCATTCCTTTGATTGACATCATGTTCTTTTTGCTGGCCTCTTTCATGATGGTCAGCCTGCGGATGGAGCAGGCGCACAACATCAAGGTCAGCCTGCCCGGCGCGGCCCGGGCCGCCGCCGATTTCAAGCCGGGCATGGTGAACATCGCGGTGGACACCAATGGAGCCGTCTGGCTGGAAAGCAAACCCATCACCCTGCCGGAATTGCGCCTGGTCCTGAGCAACCGCTTCCGCCTGGACACCAATCTGCCCGTCTATCTGAGCGGCGACGGCGGCGCCCTGCAGGGCGCCATTTCGGATGTTTTGCTCACCGTCCGAAACGTGGGCGTGCAAAAAGTCGCCTTCATGGTCCGGGAGAGCGCGGGAGGATCCGGCCCTCCATGAGAATCCGCTCCCCCATCCGCCGGAAGAAGGCGCGCCTGGAAATCATTCCATTGATTGACATCATGTTTTTTCTGCTGGCCTCGTTCATGATGGTCAGCCTGCAAATGCAGAAGGTCCGCACCCTCAAGGCCAGCCTCCCCACCGCCACCCTGGCGACCTCCCGCACCAAGCCGGACATCATCAATCTCCGGGTGGACCGGCTGGGGCTTATTTACCAGGAGAAGGCGCAGATTTCGCGGGCCGATTTGCTCACCCTCCTGACCAATCGCTTCGCCCGGAACACCAATCTGCCGGTCAGCATCAGCGGCGACCGGGACGCGCGCTACGGAGACACCATTTCTGTGCTGGACTTCGTAAAACAGGCCGGCATCCAGCGCGTCGCGGTGGCGGTGACCGGGGCGGACGTGCCGCGCGCCCTGCCAAAATGATGAAAAGTTTCCAACAAAATTTGTTGATGGCGCTCGCCTTCGCCCTGTGCGGCCTGTGCGCCTGGCAATGGCATTTTCAAACCGTGCAGCGGCGCTGGCTGGCCGACAAGAACCAGGAGATTAACCAGAGGGAGACGGCCATTGAGGGCTACACCAATTCCCTGGACAAGATGAATCAGCAAATCACGAGGATGGACCAAACCATTTCCGGATTGAACGACGATTTAAGGCAATCGCTCAAGACCAACGGCGAATTCGTCATCCTGCAAAAACGCGAGATCGCCCGCCTCGGCGCGAGCAACGACACCCTGATGACTGATATTTCCCAATACACCAACGCCGTGGCGGCTTTGCAAAGCAACTTGGACACCGCTTACGACGGCATAAAAAAGCAAAACGCCGTGGTGGAGCAACTGGCGGCCCAGCGCGACGAGTTCATCCAAAAATACACCAACATGGTCAACAAATACAACGACACCGTCAGCCAGTACAACGATCTCGTCGGCAAATACACCAACGTCGTGGACCGCCTGAACAAGCTCCAATCGGCCGCCACCAATCGGCCGGGGAGATAAGCGACTTGAGATAAGCGACTTGAGATAAGCGCATCGGCCAACCCGATTTTTGCGGTCCTCAAACTTTTTTCTCGACACGCGCGGTTGCGTTGCTAAAATAAATCTACCGGCATTGAAGTCCAGCAATGCCGGTAGATTTATTTTCATGGCCTCTAATATTACGCCATGAAGTGTTGCAAACTACGAAGGGGAAAGAAATGTGTTGCCAGAGCAACGCGACACCAGGGCAATATCTGGTTGCGCAATCACAGCTTTCGTCCATGTTTGCGGGCATTTCGTGCATTTTCTCCGATCTCATACTTGACAGAGTAACGCCCACCTGCGCCTTTCAAAGTCCGGTGGAAACGCCAGGCGCGCTCCGTGCGAGAGCGCGCGGCCCGCCCTCGTCCGGCGTTTTGGGGTGTGATTGTGGAACTGTGCCGCTGTCCCTCAACAAAGGCAATGCGCGGGCCGGCCCCACTGTTGAACACTTTTTTCTTCTTGCGTAATACTGCCGCATCCGGTAATACTCCCATGCATGAACGTAACACTGGCTTCCTCATCGGGCCGGGCGCCGGTTTCGCGCCGCGCCTGGCGGAACATTTCCTCGACCCTCACAGCCGGCCTTTGCGGCTGGCTGCTGGCGGCGGGGATTTCCAAGGCCCAAACCGTCACGAACCCCGGAGCCGCGGAGACCAACAGCCTTGTCCAGGAACAGCCGGCGGCGGTCCATTCAAACGCTCCCATTCGCCTGCCGGACGTGACGGTCACCGGACGGCAGGACAGCATGCTCGGCATTGCCGATTCCGCCGGGCAAGGCACGACCGGCGCGGCGCAGCTTGCCGGCCGCCCGATTCTGCGCGACGGGGAAATCATGGAAACCGTGCCGGGAATGATCATCACCCAGCACGCCGGCGGCGGAAAGGCCAACCAGTATTTTCTGCGCGGCTTCAATCTGGACCACGGCACGGATTTCGCCAACTACCTGGATGGAATGCCGTTGAACCTGCCTTCGCACGCGCATGGCGAGGGGTACTCGGACATGAACATCGTCATCCCGGAATTTGTGGAACGGGTGGATTACGAAAAAGGCCCTTATTACGCCGACGTGGGCGATTTCGGCTCGGCGGGCGCGGCGCATTTGCAATTTTACAAAACGCTCCCGTATGACTTCGTGACGGTGGAAGGCGGCACGTTTGGTTACGAGCGCGGCGTGTTCGGCCTGTCGCAAAAACTCGGATCGGGCAATTTGCTTTACGGAGGCGAGGCATATCACGACGACGGCCCGTGGGCGCATCCGGACGATTACTGGAAATTCAACGGCCTTTTGACCTACAGCCAGGGCGACGCGGCCAACGGCTGGAGCGCCACTTTTCGCGGCTACCACGGCGATTGGAATTCCAGCGATCAACTTGCCGCAAACGCCGTGCCTCTGGTGGGTTTCTTCGGCACGCTCAACCCGGCGGACGGCGGCAATTCCGGGCGCTACAGCTTGCAGGCCGAATGGCATCGCCAGGCCGGAGATTCCGAGACCAAAATCATGGCCTACGGTTTTTACTACGACCTGGATTTGTTTTCCGACTTCACTTATTATCTCACGGACCCGGTTCACGGCGACCAGTTCGAGCAACAGGACAAACGCTGGGTGGGCGGATTGGACGCGCGGCACACCATCACCAGCGAGTGGTTTGGCAGGGATGTGGAAAGCTCATTCGGCCTGCAAGTCCGCAACGACTGGATCAACAACGGCCTTTATCAAACGGAAGATCGTGTGCGCGTGTGGAAAACGGATGCCGATCCCCTCGGCCTGCCTGCCGGCGTCGCTTCCGCCCTGCTCCCCCCCGACACGGATGTGAATCGTCTTGCGGACACGCAAGTCGGTTTGTATGTGGAAAACAAAGCCCAGTGGACGGACAAATTCCGCTCGGTCCTCGCTATTCGCGGCGACTTGGATTACTTCGATGACACCAGCCTGAGCACCCCGGCCAACTCCGGCACGTCCGCCACCTTGCTGCCCAGCCCGAAAATGAGTTTGATTTTCGGCCCGTGGGACAAGACGGAATTCTATGCGCAGGGTGGATTCAGTTTTCACAGCAACGACGGGCGCGGCGCGACGCAGACCGTGGAGCCGGTTTCGGCGGACAATCCCATTTCCAATACGCCGGTTGCGAGAATTCCCGGTCTGATCCAAACCAAAGGGGCTGAAATCGGGGTGCGCACGCTGGCCCTGCCTCATTTGCAATGCACCGTTTCGCTGTGGTATCTGCACAGCGAGTCCGAACTGGAGCAGGATGGCGACACCGGGGGCACCGTCGCTTCACAGCAGCCGAGCGACCGCTGCGGCGTCGAATGGGCAAACTATTACACGCCGGTAAAAGATCTGGCTTTTGACCTTGATCTGGCGGACTCCATCGCCCGTTTTACTTCGGCGGACGCTGCCGATGCCGCGCCGATCAGTCCCGGCAGCACGACCCTGGGTCCCGGCGGCACCCGGGTGCCTGAGGCGGTCGGAGTGGTGATCTCGTCCGGCATCACGTTTCATGATCCCCATGGTTTTTCGGCGAGCCTCCGGCTGCGCTACTTCGGCCCGCGCGATTTGACCTCGGATGGGATATATCGCTCGGATTCAACACTGTTGCTCAATGCGGAGGCCGGCTACCAAGTCAACAAGACGTGGCGCATCTCCGCCGAAATCCTGAACTTGCTCGACAGCCGCGATCACGACATTGACTACGCATACGAATCGCGAATCACGCCGGCGGCAGCGGCGGCGTTCACAGATATTTTTCATCCCGTTGAACCCTTTCAGGTGCGCGCCGGCCTGACCGCGCGGTTTTAGCCCACATGTTTCATAGTGCCTGGGTGGCACGGGCGACCCGCCCGTGCCGCCGGGCCACTGGCCCGGCGGAATTTGGAATGCGACTTTTGGCAAGAGTGCTGCGTCAGAACTTCAGTCCGTCACTCTCGGTTCCGGTCGGCGAGTCGCCGACCGGCACAGGCGAGTCGCCTGTGCCACCCAACCAAAGCGGTGCCGGGTATGAAATATCCGGGTGAGAAGGCTCGGCCTGACGCTATGGACATCCAGGACTGT
>JBEKIA010000008.1:0-33252 GCA_050011995.1 Verrucomicrobiota bacterium | reverse complement strand
GGCTGCTTGCCGGAGTTGGCGTGGCTGCAATCCACCATCAAGACGCGCGGCAAGCCGGCCCGGGCCAGTTTGGTTTCGGTGTCGCGGATGCTGTCGGCGTCGTAATTGCTGCGGGCGCGGCCGCCGCGCAGGACAATGTGGCCGACGGCATTGCCGGTGGTGCGCACAATGCTGGTCACGCCGTCCTGGTCAATGCCGATGAAACTGTGCGGCCGCATGGCCGCTCCCATGGCGTCAATGGCGCTCTGGCAACTGCCGTCCGTGCCGTTCTTGAAGCCGACGGGCATGGACAGTCCGCTGGCCATTTCGCGGTGGGTCTGGGATTCGGTGGTGCGGGCGCCGACGGCGGCCCAGGTCACCAGGTCGTCAATGTACTGAGGAACAATCGGGTCCAGGAATTCGGTGGCGGCGGGCAGTCCCATGGCGGCCAGTTGCAGAAGCAGGCGGCGCGCCTGTTTCAAGCCGGATTCGATGTCGCAGGAGTCGTCCAGATGAGGATCGTTGATCAGGCCCTTCCAGCCGATGGTGGTGCGCGGTTTCTCGAAATAAACGCGCATGATGATTTCCAGCCGCCCCCGCAATTCCCGGCGGAGCGCGTTGAGTCTGCCGGCGTATTCCAGCGCGGCGGCCACATCATGGATGGAGCAAGGCCCCGCCACCACGAGCAGGCGCGGGTCGGACTGGCCGAGGATGCGGCGGATGGCTTCCCGGCCCTGTGTCACGGTCAGGCCGGCCGCATCGGTCATCGGCAATTCCGCCTTCAAGGCGCGCGGGGGCAGCAGGCGGACCATTCCTTGGACATGCAGATCCTGGGTGGCGATCATGGGGGAAAAGGAAAGCTGGACGGCGGTTGGATGGGATTAGAAGGGCCTTAACATTCGGTTTGACACAGGCTACCAGATGACGGCGCGAAGCGCGGGGGCGCGCCACAGGGGAGCGCCCTCCCGGATGCCGAAGGCGTCGTAAAACGGCTGGAAATTCTCCTCCGGACCAATGGCCCGGAACTGGCCGGGGGAATGTTCATTGGTGGTGATCAGCCGGCGCAAGGCGTCCGGACGCCAGTTGGTGCGCCAGATTTGCGCGAAGGAAATGAAGAACCGCTGCTCGGGCGTCAAGCCGTCCACGTTCTTGCGCCTGGAAGGGTCTTTGGCCAGCGCGCGTTCGAGCGCGTCGTACGCGAGGGTCACGCCGCCCAGATCGGCCAGATTCTCCCCCAGGGTCAGGCGTCCGTTGACAGGCACCCCGGGCAGGGCTTCGAAACCGTTGTACTGGTCCACGACCAGTTGGGCGCGCGCTTCAAAGGCCTGCGCGTCCCCGGCCGTCCACCAATCGTTAAGGTTGCCGTCGCGGTCAAATTTGCGGCCCTCGTCATCGTAGCCGTGGGTCATTTCATGGCCGATGACCACGCCGATGGCCCCGTAGTTGACCGCGTCGTCCATCGTCAAGTCAAAAAACGGCGGCTGCAGGATGCCGGCGGGAAAGACAATTTCGTTTTGCTCAGGGTTGAAGTAGGCGTTGACGGTTTGCGGCGTCATGTCCCACTCCGTTCTGTCCACCGGTTTGCCCACGCGGGCCAGTTGACGCCGGGACTCGAATTGGGCGGCGCGGCGGACGTTGCCGAGGAAGTCGCCGGGGAGAAGTTGGACGGAGGAATAATCGCGGAATTTGACGGGATGGCCGATTTTCCGGGTGAAGCGGTCGAATTTTTCTTGGGCCTTGGCGCGTGTGGCGGGGGTCATCCAGGGGACTTTTTGCAAATGGTCGCGGAAAACGGTTTGGAGGTTGTCCACCAGATCCGTCATGCGGGCGGCGGCTTCGGGCGGGAAATTCTTTTCGACATAAAGCTGGCCGAGGGCCTCGCCGATGCGCGAGTCAATCGTGCGGGCGGCGCGCTGCCAGCGGGGTTCCTGCTGGGGCTGGCCGCTGAGGACCGTGCCGAAAAAGGCGAACGATTCGGTTTCCGCGGCGGCGTTCAGATAGGGCGCGGAGGCGTGGAGGACGTGCCAGCGCAGGTAAGTTTTCCATTCGTCCAGCGGGCGCTCGCTCACCAGCGTGTCCAGGGCGGCGAAGAAGTCGGGCTGGTGGATGATAACCTCGCGCAAGGAAGGGAGGCCCGAAGCGTCCAGGTAAGCGCGCAGGGCCAGGCGCGGATATTTTGCCTCGGCCTCAGCCACGGTGAATTTGTGGTAATTGGCGATGGGATCGCGCAGATCGGCGCGGGGTTTGCAGGCTTTGGCCAGGGCCGTTTCCAGTTCCACAACGGTGGCCGCATGAGTTTTCGCCTCGGATTCCGTTTCGCCGGCCAGGACGAACATTTTGGCCATGTGAACCGGATAAGCTTGGAGTTTTGCGGCGAAATTAGTCGTCAAATAGTAATCGCGGTCCGGCAGGCCCAGGCCGCCCTGGCTGAGTTCAAAGGCGTAGAATCCGCTGTTCTTGTCGTCCGGCGAGGCGTCGGAGCCGAACAGGGCTGGGATGTCGCGGTTCTGCAAATCGGCGACGAACCGGAGAGCTTCCGCAGTGGACTGGAGCGCGGCGATGCGCGCGAAATCATCGTGGACCGGCGTGAAGCCCAGTTCCTCCAGGCGGTTGGTGTTCATAGCCGAAGCGTAGAAGGCACCCACCTCGCCCAGGGGCGAGTGGGGCGGCGGCGGCTTGGCGTCGCAATCCGCGATAGTGGAAAGCAAAATGTCGTGGATCAAATGCCAGTTGCGCTCCTGCAATTCCTCAAACGCGTCCCAGCTCGATTTGTCGGCGGGCACCGGATTGGCTGCCAGCCAGGCGCCACAGGCGTAGCGGAAAAAGTCCGCGCCGGGATCCACGGAACGATCCATGTACTGGACGGAAAAGCGCGGGGCGGGCGGCGGCGGCGGGGCGGGCTGATCGGCGGGCAGGCAAGCCGCCGGCTTGTGCGCGCAGCCCGGACCGAGGACCAGTCCCGCCGAGGCCAGGAGAAGAGGCAGCTTCATTTTCTTCATGCAATGCACTTCACAACGCGCAGGCTTTGACCAGGGCGGTTTTGATGGCTCTTAATTCCGTTGCGGGCAAGACGCCGAGGCGCTTTTCAAATCGGCCAGACTTCACCGTGACGCGGGTTCATGGCCGTCGAGGATGTCCAACACTTCCTGTTCCACTTCACGCGCTGGCAGCACATCGGCCCAAGCCTCCTCCTCCCGCTGCCGGGTGAGAAATCTCAAATCGTGCCAAACCTCGCGCAACACGGGTTCGGGCTGGTTCTTGATGTCCGCAAGCAGCATTTCCTCAGTGCTCATGTGACAATTATCCGCAAAAATTCCTGGTTGAACCATTCAAAACAACCTGCATCGCCGCATTCAGACATCCTCCCGTTGCGCCGAGGTCATCTTGTTGGCCTGTTGTCGAATTCGAGCCGCGAGGCGGCCGCCCTCCGTTTCCTCCGGGTAATCCAATTTTTTCTTTTTGATCGGCGACGGCATTTGATTTGCAGACCGCAATAATTTCCCGCAACCACGCGGTTTGTCAATCTTCCGGATTGCCGGTTTTCGACGGGGTCAAAAAAAATCGCCTCCGCCCATTTGCAAAATCGGCGGGGCGGATTACGGTAAGACAAATGGCTGAACCCAAGAAAAAGCCCGCCGCCAGCAGTCCGGCGCCGAGATCCGCCCCGCCCGGCAGCCAGCCGGCGCCGGCGCCAAAGCCCGTTCCGGCTCCGCCGGAGCTGTTGCTGTCGCGCGAGGAATTGGACCGGCTTTCGCCCCTGCAATTGGTGGATATGATCACCGCCAAACTCCCCCCGCGCCATGTGGCCATCCTGGACATGGTCTATCTGCGCGACCGGGTGGCGGAGATGGAGGAAACGAACGACCAGGCGCGCCAGGCCATCGAAAAACTGGACGCGGTGGTGGAAAAACTGCGCGCCCCGGCTTACCGCGTGGGCACCTTTTTGATGCCGGTGGAACCGGACAAGGCCCATGTCTGCGCCGGCGGCGCCGATTATGTCTGCCGCCTGGATCCGCGCATCCCGCTGGCCAGTTTGCAAGTGGGCCAGCGCGTTTTGCTCAACGAAGCTTTTGCCGTCGTGCAAGGACTGGGGTTCGACCGCAACGGGCCGATTGTGCGGATTGACGAATTGCTTTCCGGCGGGCGGCTGCGCATCGGGCAGGAAGCGGGGCTGGCCTGCTCGGTCCTGCTGCGCTCGGCGCTGCTGGCCAAGGAAAAACTCAAGCCGGGCATGGAAGTGCGGCTGGACGCCAACCAGCGCGCCGCGCTGGAGGTCATCGGCGCGGGCAAACGCATCCAGCGCGCCCTGGAAACGGTGTCCGAGCTTCCCTGGGCGGCGGTGGGCGGGCAGGACGCGGCCGTGCAGGCGATTCGCGACACCATCGAACTGCCCTTTCTGCATCGCGCCCTGTTCAAGCGGTTCGAGCACAATGTGCCGAAAGGTTTTCTTCTTTACGGTCCGCCCGGCTGCGGCAAAACGCTGCTGGGCAAGGCCACCGCCTTCAATTTGCGCCGGCAAATCCGCGCCGAGACCGGGGTGGACCATCCGGAGTTTTTCCTGCATGTCAAGGGGCCGGAAATCTTGAACATGTGGGTGGGGGAATCGGAGCGGCAGGTGCGCGATCTGTTTGCCCAATGCCGCGAGCGCGCGGCGGAAGGCTCGCTCGCCTTTTTGTTTATTGACGAGGCGGAATCCATCCTGGGGACGCGCCGGGCGGGGCATTATCACAGCATGTTGAGCACGGTCGTCCCGATGTTTTGCTCGGAAATGGACGGAATCGAGCCGCTGCAAAACGTCGTCATCATCCTGGCCTCCAACCGGGCGGACCTGATTGACCCGGCGATTTTGCGCCCGGGCCGGATTGACCGGAAGATCAAGGTCAATCGTCCCGACCAGGCCGGCGCGCAGCGCATTTACGACATTTATCTCAAGGAAACCCTGCCGCTGGCCGAGCCGAAGGAAGCGCTGGCCCGCGCCCTGGCGGAGAGCCATTACGCGCGCACGCCCGAAAACCAATTTCTGGAGATCGTCTATCGCAGCGGCAAGCGGGACCATCTCTATCGCGGCGACCTGGCCAGCGGGGCGATCATCGCCGCCATCGTGGAGCGGGCCAAGAGCCTGGCCATCAAACGCGCCATCGAAACGAAAACGGACGGGGCGCTGTCGCGGGACGATTTGCTGCTCGCCTTGCAGAAGGAATACGCCGAAAACGACCTCTTCCCGCCCACCGACATCACCGAAGACTGGCTCAAGCTGACCGACTTCGATCCCGACAACGTGATCAAGCTCGGCCCCATCCGCCCGCGCCCCGACGCCGCCAAAACCAGCGGGATTATTTAACTCTTGTACCCTCCTGTTCTGTGCGCAACACAAGCCGATCCAGGACAATCCAGTCGAGGATTTCTCCTTTCTCCAACTCCAAGGCGGCGGCCAGGGGGGCCGGGCAGGTTAGCTTTTGATGTGCAGGCTGGTGGTGCAAACGCTCCGGCCGTCGGGATGGATGAATTCCAGGCGCAGGGTGTCCATGCCGGAAATGGCAGGGAACGAAGCGTCCACCGTGGAACGGGGTTTGGCGGCGACATGGCTTTCACCACTGGCGAGCACCTTCCCGCCAGCCAGCGCCTGCCAGCGGCAGGCAAGTTCGGCAAGATCGGTGAACGAGTAGCGGTTCTGGAGCGGGACGACGCACTGGCCGCCCGCCGGGGCAACCTGGCGGGCCGTGGTGTTCACCGGGCTATAGACCAGCTTGAGGTTCTCGTACAGCGGATTCAAAATGCGGCGATCCGTGGAGACGGCGTCGGGGCCGCTCGGAAAGCGCATGCCGGTCGCGGGGTCGGCGGATGGAATACCGTCAGGCGCGGTTGCAGAACCGGGCACGTATCTGTCAACACCGGGGCTGTGGACCGGCCAGCGTTCGGGGAACTTGTCAAGCATGCCCTGGCTCTGCCATTGAAAAAGGAAGGCGCCGGCCATGCCGTCAGAGGGCCAGATGACGTCCCAGGCGTAGGCTGCGCCGCCGGCGCCGCTGGGGGAATACTCGGTAAGGATGACGGGGACCTTGGCCCGGTTGGGGCTGGCGGCTATGGACTTAATAACATCTATTTTGGGATAATGGTAGTCCTCGAAGTCGCTCTTGGGGTTCCTGTCCAGGTTCTGCTGGGAGATGAAGGCCAGGCGCGTGGGGTCGTGGGCCTTCATGTAGTCGAACTCGGCCTGGTTATTGATGCCGTAGCCGCTTTCGTTGCCGCAGCTCCAGGCGACGACGCAGGCGCGGTTCTTGTCGCGGGCCAGGGTTTCCATGGAGCGGGATGTGCAAGCCCAGGTGCGGGAAGCGTTGTTGACTTCGTTGGCTATCCAGCAGGAGGGGATTTCATCCAAAATGTAGAAGCCGGCCTCGTCGCATAGCTCCAGGAAGCGTTCCGCGTGCGGGTAGTGGGTGGTGCGGATGGCGTTGATGTTGGCCGCCTTCATGAGGATGAGGTCGGTTTTCCAGCAATCCTCGGTCAGGGCGTGGCCGTATGGCGAGAATTCATCGTGACGGCAGACGCCGGTGAATTTGACGGGCACGCCGTTGACCTCAAACACGCCGTTCTTCAGCCCGACCTCGCGGAAACCGATGCGCTCCTGGACGCGCTCGACGACCTTCTGGTTGCCGTCCGACAGGCGGTAGAACACATAATACAGATTCGGCTTCTCCGCGTTCCAAAGCCTGGGGGCGGCCACGGGCGCAGTCAACTTGACAGTAGCGGAGCCGTCGGCGCCGAGGTCGCCGGCCTGGCTCATGGCGGGGGTGGCAACCTTGGCGCCGTCCAGGGAATAAAGTTCCCCACTGACAACGAAATGCGCCCCGGCCGGGCCGGCGACGCGGACGGCGGACTGGAGCGTGGCATCCTTGTACTGGGCATCGAGACCGGTGACGACGGTGACGTCGTCCACATGCAGTGGCGGGAGGGCCACGAGGCAGGTCTCGCGGTAGATGCCGCCGAGGCACCAAAAGCCGCCTTTCTCCAGGTTGCTCGTGGAGGTTTTCTTATAAACGCGGACGGCGAAAAGATTGCGCCGGCCAGGCTTGAGGGCTCCGGTGACGTCCATGTCGAAGGCGGTGAAGCCGCTTTCGTGGTAGCCGCACCGCTGGCCGTTGACGAAGACCTCGGCGCCGTTGTAAACGCCGTCGAAGTGCCAGAGAACACGCTGGCCAGCAAAGGAGGCCGGAACCTCCACCAAGCGGCGGTACAGCCCGATGTCGTCGGAGGTTTTGCCGCTGCGGTCCTGGAATGTGGGCATGGAGAAGCCTTCGATTTCCCAGTTGGCGGGGACAAGAATGTTTGTCCAACCGGCGGAGGCGGCATCGGAGGCGGCGGGGGTGGCAAAGTCGGGCACAGCGGCGTCGGCGGGGAGTTCTCCCCTGACGGCGGGGCTGGCGCCGTGATCGAGCTTGAAGCGCCAGGTGCCGGTCATCGCGAAAACGTTGGTATTACCCAGACGGACACGATCCACGGGGACAGGCGCATCGCCGGGGACGGGGACCGGCGCGGCGAAGACGGAGAAGAACAAGGCGGCGATAACAGGGATCAGGAGATGTCGAAGCATGGTTTTCTCCTTGGCGGCGGGGAGATGTCCCGTCTTGAGAGAGTGTTTTGAAAATGGCTCCATAGGGCTTTCGTCCGGCGTCCAACCCTGAGACGGATCATGCATAATCCATGACGCCGCCAGGCGCCGCCAGGCGCCGCGAGAGACAACTCAGCACCGCGCAAAGCACCAGGAACAATGTCAGGACCGAGTGAATTTGAAATGGAAAATCGAAGCAGGCGTGAACCAGGCATCCGCCCAAAGCAACCCATAACAGCATGACAAAATACTTGTTCCCGTAAATGCCGCCGCTCCAAAACCAGTGGGAAAGAACCAGAAGGGCCGTCAAAAAAATGGGCGTCGCGCCAAGCCGCCCGAAGGTGATCAGCGTTTCCAGCCAGTCGTTGTGCAGGTAGGCCTGCCATTCCTCTGTCTCGGAGCGGCGATAGAGTTGATACATGGTGTCAAAAGTGCCCGGACCGGTCCCAAACAAAGCATTGTCCGACGCCATGTGACGGCCTGTAATGTAGATGCCTTCGCGCGCTTCATATCCTCCCTGAATCATTTCCATCCTTGGCGCGAGGGCTTTCCAGCCCAGTAACGCTCCTCCCCCGGCCACGCCGGCCAGCAAAAGAAGAATCAAGGCCTTCGCAGTCCAATGACTTCGCCATTGCGCCATCCATAAAATTCCGACGGCCATGATCAGATTGGCTGCCAGCACAATGGCCCCGCCGCGACTGGTTGAAACGAGCGGACAGATGGCCATGATAAGAACACACGGCAACAGGACGGCAAGCCGGTTTCGCCGCGCCGAATTTCCCGCGCTCTTGCGCCGTCGCAGGGAGCTCACGCCGGCCCACCAAAACCCCAGCACCGCCGGCCAGAGCAGATTGAAATACTGAGCGGCATTGGCGCGATAAGCATAGGGACCAAATTGACTTCCCGCGTCCTGTTCGTAACGGGGCACAATCAGCCAGAGCAATTTGATTCCGCCTTCCGCGCGCTGCATCAGCCCCTCGATGGCCAGCGCGGTTCCGTTGACGGTCAAAACCCAGAACAAACGGCGCAGGCGAACGGGCAATCGAGAGCCGGCCTGATTTGCAAAACCCTCCAGCTCGAAGCGCGCCGCTTCTTTCGGCGACATGGTCAGCAGCCAGTCGCGCAACGCCCAAAACAAGCCGGCCAGAGCCAAATACCTCCAAAACGCCGCCCAACTGCCGGCCTGATCATAACTGTGCGGCAGCCAGACAATGGCGTGGCGATATTCAAAGCTCCATTGGTCGGGATGATAAATCGCGCGCGCATTCCATGCGCTGATCAGGCAATAGAGCAAAATGCAAAAAGTCCCGGCCGCCAGCATCCAAGTGAAGCCGCGTTCGGTTTCCAGCCAGCGGCCCGATTCGGTGTTGCCGGAAAATTGTGTCCAGCGAAGAGGTTGATGTCCAATGGATCGGATGAACAATTTGCCCAGCCACAGCAGTCCCAAGGCAAATCCAACCCCGTTTATGACGCGGATTGACCACGGCTGTGTCGTGCCAAAAGCCCACGGGCCGAACAGAATGGAAAAATAGATGAGGCATTCCGTCAACCAATCGCTCGCCTGGTGAAGCAGCCGCCTGGATTTTTCGGAACTCATTGAAACGACTCAAGGAATGAAGCGGCGGAATGGGGAGATGCCCAACTCGGGTTCGTTTTGCAAAAATGCCATTTTCCGCCAAAGTCTTTCCGGCGTCTGCCCCTCTCATCCGCGCCGGAACGGCCTCGCTTCGGCACATTCCCAGCCACCGCTCCCATTGGCTAATGGCAAGTTGCCCTGCTGGCGTGAAACCACCTTTTTGGTTTGACTGGCTTTGACTGGGTTTGGCTTGGTCCATCAAATAGTGGACATATTGGTTTTTCGTGTGTCATTTTGTCTCGATTTCAAATGTGAGGGCGCATAGCCATGCGCGGCGGAAATTGGTGATTCTCGCCAGTTGTGAACAAAAAAGACTTTTTTTTGGTTAACCTTTATTGAACTAAATCCGGCTGTCGCCGGATAGGTCTTGGGCAGTTTGGTTCTCAATGGTGTTCGAGGCGTGTTTAGTCCTTTCAGCCAGAGCAGATGGCTAAATGTGAGTCGTCCATCCCCGCCAGGGATGTTGCGCCCGCTCTGGTCCGAAAGGATCACATGATCTCTACGTAAACGAATGATCGAGGACTTGCAACTGCGAGCTTGCAGCGAAAGCACCCGGCAGGCCTATGTCCGGGCCGTGGAAAAACTGGCCCGTCACTATCATAAGAGCCCGGCGTTGCTCACGTAGGAAGATGTGCGGGCCTATTTTCTCCACTTGACACGGATCGAACATGGCGCGCCGGGCACGCTCAAGATTGACCTGTCGGGCATCAAGTTCTGCTTCGCCGTCACTTTGCAAAAACCCTGGCCGGTGCTGGGATTGGTTCGTCCGGGCCGGGAAAAGAAACTCCCGGTGGTTTTGAGTCGTGCCGAGGTGCGAACCTTGTTGCAAGCGGTGCGGGCGCCGGTCTATCGGGTTTGCTTGAGCACCATCTACGCTTGCGGATTGCGCATCAGCGAAGGGGCGGCCTTGCAGACCAGCCAGATTGACAGTCAGCGGATGGTTTTGCGGGTCACCGGCAAAGGCCGCAAAGACCGGCAGGTGCCGCTGGCCCAGTCCACCCTGGAGTCCTTGCGGGCCTTCTGGAAGTTCCATCACTGCCTTCCCTGGCTCTTTCCAGCCCGTTTGCAGCCCCGCTCGCTCCGGCGGGAGGGGCCGGTGGATGCGAATAATTTGCGCCTGGCTTTCCACGCCGCCTGCGAGCAAAGCGGCCTAAGCAAGCCGGCCAGTGTCCATTCCTTGCGCCATTCCTACGCCACCCACCTGCTGGAGGCGGGGGTGCAGTTGCGCTTGATTCAGGAGATTCTGGGCCATCGCAATCCGGCCACCACGGCCATTTGCGCCCACCTGACCGTCGAGGTGCAGGCCCAAATAGCCCAACCTCTTGAGGCTTTGACTCGGGGCCTTTGACCCAAGGGGGCTTTCATGCTCGAAACAGCGGACATTGTCCGCGCCGCCGGGCCAGAGGAGTGTCACCGTCAAGCTGTTTTGCCCAGCCAAAAGCGGGATCTCCAAGCCATCCTGCAATGCCGCGCCGCAGCGCTGGGTGGAAAGGTCTATGGCTGCGAGCATTGCGGCGCGCTCCACTTTAGCTATCACTCCTGCGGCAATCGGCACTGCCCCTAGTACCACGGCCAGCAACCCCAGCGCTGGCTGGAGCAACAGCGCGGCCGCCTGCTGCCCTGCCCTTATTATCTGGTGACCTTCACCCTGCCCGCCGAGTTGCGCGCCCTCGCCCGCTGTCAACAGAAGGTTGTCTATGGACTGTTGCTCCACGCTGCCGCCCGCAGCCTCCAAAAACTCTGCGCCGATCCGCAGTGGATGGGCGGCCAGCCCAGCTTGACCGGCGTGCTCCACACCTGGACCCGCGCCATGCTCTATCATCCCCACGCCCATTTTCTGGTCAGCGCCGTCGGCTTGTCCGACGATGAGCAGCACTGGCTCCCGGCCCGGCATCCCGCCTTCTTGGTCCCCGTGCGGGCCTTGTCCAAAATCTTCCGCGCCAAGATCCGGGATGGCCTTCGGACCGCCGGACTGCTGGAGCAAGTCCCTGCCAAGGTCTGGCGCCAACCCTGGGTCGTCCATGCCCAGCAGGCGGGCCGCGGAGAAAAGGTCCTGGAGTATTTGGGCCGTTACGTTTTCCGCATCGCCATGACCCAGCCGCGCCTGGATTCGCTCCACCAAGGCCAAGTCACCTTCCACTACCGTGACGGCAAGAGTCAACAAATCCAACAGGTCTGAGGAAAAGACGCAACACCTTGTGGCCCAGCATCTTGTGTGGATAATTAGCAAGCCTTCGCGGGCGGTCTGGAAGACAAAGAGGCAGCCGCGAGATGGCTTTCGGTTTAAAGCGAAAAGCCTGCCGCCTTCGCATCGCTGGCAAACATCTTCACGGTGTCGAGCGAGAGCTCGCCCAAATCCATGCCGGCCATTTTCATCGCCTTGCCCAGAATGTCGTGCGGCACGGTGACGATGTGGGCGCCGCAATCGTTCGCCTGAAAGATGTTCAGCACTTCGCGGACGCTCGCCCAAAGCAATTCGGCCAGCGGCAACTCCCGCAAAATCGTTTTGCCGCCGCTCATGATGGCGACAGGATCAACGCCCGTGTCGGCGATGCGTCCGGCGAAAACGGAAACGACGGCAGGCACTTTGGGATTCAAGGCCGCCGCCACCCCCCGGACCTGCTCCAGCGTGAGAATGGCGGTGACGTTCAACTTCACACCTTCGGCGGCGAGTTCCTGGATGAGCGGCCGGGAAGATTCGCGGCGCGTATTGGTGATGGGAATTTTGACATAGACATTTTTTCCCCAGCCATCGATTTTCAGCGCCTGGCGCTTCATTTCCGGAAACTCATCGGAAAAAACCTCGAGCGAGAGGGGCTTGACCGTGATGGTCTGCAAGAGGTCGCGCGCGAAAGCCTCGAAATCCGTCAGGCCGGCCTTGCGCATGAGCGTCGGGTTGGTCGTCAGGCCCTGGATGAGCGGGCTGGCATTGAGCTGGAGCATGCCAGCTTTGTCTGCGCCGTCAGCATAGATTTTTACGGTCAGGTCTTTAAGCGTTCGCATCACAAATCTTCTGATTCGCGCAAGATGATGTCCGCCGCCTCGCCCAGATTGCGAGCGGAAAAATCAGGTTTCTGCCTCAGTTCCTCGGCATAGCCTCGGTCAATGAAAATGGTTTTGCAACCGGCGGCGCGGCCGCAATCCACATCGCGCCAGCGATCGCCGACCATCCAGCTTTGCGCCAGGTCAATGTCCAGTTCCCGGGCGGCGCGCAGCAACAGGCCGGGTTTCGGCTTGCGGCAATCGCAGGCGGAAGCCCCCCGGCCGGGGTGAAAACAAACTTCCACCCGGTCAATCGGCAGTTGCGCCGCCAAGTGGGTGTGAATTCTATCGACAACCTCCGCCATCAGCGTGCCACGGCCAACGTCCGGCTGGTTGGTGGCCACCACGAGCAGGAATCCGGCGGCCTTCAATTTGGCGCACGCGGCGGGAACGCCGGGCAGAATTTCAAATTCAGCCAGAGTGGCAGGCGGATAGGGACGGGCTTCGCGTTCCAACGCGCGATTGATGACGCCGTCGCGGTCGAGAAAAACCGCGCGGACTTTTACTGGATGCTTTCCCATTTGGTCGGCGCGACTTTGAGCTTGGGATGCGATACGAACAAGTGCCAGAGGACGGCCTGAAAAACTTCACTGTGCGGGGTGACGTGGGCTGGATTGACCGTCGGCACAATCACGCACGCCGTCGCTTCCCGCGCCGTGTAACCCCCATCGCGCCCGACGATGCCGATGACCGAGGCGCCGACGGCCCTGGCGAGTTGAATGGCACTGACCAGATTCGGACTGACATTTTTTTCAAGGTTGCCGCCGCCCACGGAAAAAATGAGGAGGCCGTCCTTGGCATTGAGCCGGCTGCCTTTGAGCCACTCGGCGAAAATGGTCGGCCAACCCTCGTCGTTGGCGCGCGCGGTCAGCTCGGAGATGTTGTCGGTGGGGGCGTAGGCCTCGAAGCCGCAGATTTTGCGAAAATCATTCACCGCGTGCCCCGCGTTGCCCGCGCTGCCGCCGACGCCGAGGATGAACAATCGTCCCCCGCGTTGGCGGATGACTGCGAGTTCGCCGGCGCATTTTTCAATGGCGGCTTCGTTGAGTTGCGCCACGACTTGCTGGACTTCGGCGAGAAATTGACTGCTAAAGCTCATGGTGATTTTGATTGGAGCATTGATTCCAGTTCGGTCAATCCGGCGTGCGAACCTATTTCGTAAAACCGCTCGGGGACTTCGTAGCCGGCCAATTGTTTTTCCCGGACAAGCCGGCCCATGACTTCGGCCAGATCGAAAACCCGACCGGCGGCGTAGCCATCGAAGACCGACGACTTGCACAAGCTCAGGCCGTAATCAACATGCCGCATCTCCGGCAGCCTCAGCTTTTTGTCATAGACCACAATGTCGCCGTCGCGGAAAACGACATTGCTCCTGTCGTACTTGCCTTCGTTCCGATAAATCGTCATCAGTCCCAGCTTGCCACTCCGATGAAATGTCTCCGCGACCGGCGCGTATGGAATCGGCAGATACGAATCACCGTAAAGAACGAAGAATTCCCTGCCGAGCTTGGGCAGCGCGCGCTTGATCGCCCCGCCGGTGCCGAGCAGCTTTTCGCCGTCGAAGGAATAATCAAGCTTGACACCGAAAGCTTCCCCGCCGAAATCGCGCTGGATCATTTCGCCCAGATAGCCGGCGCACAAAACGGCCCGGCGAATCCCGCGCGCATAAAGCAGCTCAAGCTGGCGGGCGAGAAACGGCTTGCCCGCGACCGGCACGAGAGACTTGGGAATTTTTTCCGTGATGGGCCGCAGCCGCGTGGCCAAGCCGCCCGCGAGAATGGCAACGGGAATTTCCAGCGGCGCGATCACGAAATGACCAGTTTGGTTCCTTCGAAATCAAAACGGAAACGCACTTCTTTCAAACCCGATTGCAGCATGGCATGACGCAGCCTCGCCTTATCCTCGGCATAAAACATTAGAAAGCCGCCGCCCCCGGCGCCGATGAGCTTGCCACCCAGGGCGCCGTTGGCCAGGGCGAGGTCGTACCATTCGTTGATGTTCGGATTGCTCATCCCGCCGCTGCGCTCCTTCTTGCGCTGCCAGTGGACATCCATCAGCCGCGCAAACTCACGGAGATTTCCCGACTCCAGCGCCGCTTTGCTTTGCAGTCCGAGTTCCTTGACGAGGTGCAGGTTCTCCATCATGGATGGGTCAGCCGCCCGGCTCCTGGCATCCTGTTCCTGGAGAATCGCCGACGCGGAACGCGCATACCCGGTGAAAAAAAGCAGCAGGTTGTCTTCCAGATTGTAGAGCGCCTCCTCGGACAACTTGAGGGGCCACGCGTCAACTTTGCCGCCGGGCAGAAATCTAAAACAAGTAATGCCTCCGTAAGCAGCAATATATTGGTCCTGTTTGCCGATAGGTTCGCGCAGCCGGTTGAGTTCAATATCGCAGGCTTGTTCCGCAAGTTCCGACGGGTGAACCAGGTTTTTTTGGTAAGCATGCAGCGATTTGAGCAGCGCGGTAACAAAACTCCCGGACGATCCCAATCCGGTGCCCGCGGGGATGTCCGCCATCGCAGTCAATTCCAGGGATTTCCCGTCCATGGCAAGCGCCGCGAACGCCTCGCGAATGATCGGATGTTCGAGCTGTGCGGCGCAAGCCACGCGTTCCAGCCTGGAATACTTCACGATCAGGTCGGGCACGAAAGTCTCGTGCAGCGTGATGTAAACATATTTATCTATGGCCGCGGCAATGAGGAAGCCGGTGTGCTGTTCGTAATAGGACGGCAAGTCGGTGCCGCCTCCGCCGAGGCTGATGCGAAGTGGGGAGCGCGCGATAATCATATTTCCGACATTCGATTCTCCTGATAAATACCTTCGACCAGTCAGTGGCAGGGCGCCCTGGCTTGCGCAAGCCCGGCTCCGGAATTGCGCTTCAACGCGCTTCCGCGTCTTCCGTGAGGCTCATTAAAACCCGGTTGCCTCCCATTTTACGCTTTGCCGACACCGAGAAACCTGATGGATCGGCACTATTCTTGCCGGGCCGAAAACATCCTCCGCTTGAGGCCGGCAAATAGTGTCCATGTTCTCCTCCTGAATACCACAGGAGTGCGGGCATAAACATAATACGCCAAAAACAACGTCATCGCCGGAATAAACCCGCGATAACTTTTGCGATGATGCCATAGAATTCTAATCGCGGCCGTTGTGTTGACCCGCTGCTGATGAAATGTTCCGGCCCCTTCCCATACGCGATAGGCCGTGAAATACTCTGGAAAATTGTACAGCTTCCCTCTTAAACCAAGCTTTAGCCACAAATCCCAATCTTGAAATCCGGGCAGTGTTTCGTCATAACCGCCACATAGCCGGGCGGTCTCAAGCCTATACATCCCGGCACTATGGCACATCGGGTTGGCCAAAAGCGCTCCGCGCTTAATATCGCCATCGTGCTCCGGTTTCAAGTAACGCATTTTTTCCCTGTCACGCTGATCTATGACAACAACTCCTCCACTGCATCCTGTATAGTCCAGGTGAGAGTCAAGAAAGCGGATTTGCTTTTGCAGCTTATCATTCTGGATCCAATAATCGTCATCGTCTTGAATGGCTATGTAGGTTCCTCGTGACTGGCTCAGGCCAAAATTTGAGGCTTGCGCGATATTTCCGGCTTGCGGACGATGGAAATAACGGATGCGGGAATCCCGTTGAACCCATTGCTCCATTAATGCGCTAATCTGATCGTTTCGGCCGTCTTGAACCACTATCAGTTCCCAGTCAGTAATGCTCTGATCAAGAATACTCTGAATGGCACGGCCCATAAACTGCGGGCGATTAAATAGGAGCAAAATTATGCTTGCCTTCGGATGCCTCATGGAGGTGTCTTAGCTCTCTTCCGGATTTGGGAGTATGCCAATCTTGTATTCGGAATCCTAAAAACATTCTCTCCCCGGGCAAATTCATCCAGGAAATCCGCCACTCCGGGGGCCGTAGGATAATCATGCCAAACGAGCCAGCCGCTATCAGTCAGCATTTCCAGGGCCTTATTGGTGTCATTTTTGACGGATTCGTACTCATGGCCTGCATCAATGAGGACAAAGTCCATGTTGTTCTTAAAGAGGGAGTAATCGAAGAGCGCTGAATCGCCGAACAGTTCCGTAATTCGCGCGGCCTCTGGAGTATTGTGAAAGCGTTCGCCGGACCGGACTTTGTCCCGGACGACCATGCGATCCTGAGCACTGTGGGAAAAAAGCGGGGCGACCTTTTCGCCCGGCAAATTCAAAGTCCATATCCGGCTTTCTGGCGGCGCGTTTAAGGCGAGATGGAACGTAGTATTCCCGTTGAAGGTGCCGATTTCAAAAATGGCCTTGGGGCGCACGCAACGTTCCAGAAGACAGATGGAATACAATTCTTCATGGGTCATATTGCCGTGTTCTACACAGGCTTTCTTGAAAACAACAGGTTCATCCTGGGCTTTGGGAAAAAGTTCGAACAAGCTCCTGCCCGGGATGTATTTGCTCTCCGGTTCAGGATCAAACAAATATACATGAGCCAGAAAGCTTCGCGCCTTTTTCGGAGCGGTGAATGAACTTAACAAATACTTGGCTATGTTAGTGTTGGCCCGGATCAATCGTCTAATGCGTCTGTTCATTTCTGTTGTTGAAGTTTCGTGATGTTTGCTCTGGATGTACCCGATAGTGCGCCCGGCCATTGGAATTGTTCAAAGTCTAATCCGACGACCTGAAAATGTCCGGCGGCACAGCGCAGTGACGCTGCCAAGATGGTGGAGGCGGAAGACTGTGGCATGCAGCTTATTTGTGGCTGCGGGTTTCGTAAACCCAGTGGTTTTGCTGCAACCATTGGAGCGTGCGGCCGATGGCCTGCGCAATGGTCAGCGACGTATTCCAGCCGGTGCTGCGAATCTTTTTCGTGTCGAGGAATATGAACGGATTGTCACCGACCCAGCCGCGGCTGCCACCGGTGTATTGCAGGTCCGGTTTGAGGCCGAGCGCGGCGCAGATGCAGGCAATGGAATTGTTGACTTGCATATACTCTTCGGCGCCAAGGTTGTAAATCTCAACGCCGTGCCTAGCTTTTTTTGCCGTGCCAAGATTTATGACTCTGAGCATGGCGCTGACGCAGTCCTGGACGTAGAGATAGCTCTTCCGCTGCGAACCATCGCCGAGAACTTTCAGGCGGTCAGGATGATCGAGCAGTTGTTTGTAAAAATCAAAAACATGGCCGTGGCTGTAGCGCTCGCCGAGAATCGAGACGAAACGGAAAATATAGCCCTCGAATTTGAACCCTTCGCAGTACGAGGAAATCATGCCTTCGCCGCAAAGTTTGGACGCGGCGTAAAGCGAAGTCTGCACGGGAAAACGCGCGTCCTCTGGTGTGGGGATTTCTTCCGCTTCGCCGTAAACGCTGCCGGTGGAACTGAAGGCGATGCGCTGGATGGCGTTGGCGCGCATAGCTTCGAGGACGTTGAAGGTGGCGACGGTGTTTTGCTGCAAATCTTTCGAGGGATGTTCGAGGCCAAAGCGGACGTCGGCGTTAGCAGCGAGGTGGAAAACAGTGTCGCAACCGGCCATCGCCTTGGTGAGGGCGGGCAGGTCCAGATTGTCGCCTTCGACAAGTTTGAAGTTATTATTTTTTAGAGCCTCCTCCAGAAAGTTTTTCTGGCCGGTGGAGAAATTGTCATATCCGACGACCGTTTTCCCGACCGCGAGCAAACGGTCAACCAGGTTGCTGCCGATAAAACCCGCCGCGCCGGTGATAAAGATTTGTCGCATGACTGATGGGTGATTTTATGGCAATAAAATGAGATATCTGCTGCTGTCGTGGCGATTCCGTTCGCCGATCAGAAAGAGACGATCCTGGCTATCTCCCCTTGAAGCCGAGCACCACCTGGATGGTCTTGAGGAGGATCACCAGATCGAGGAACAGGCTCTGATGCTTGATGTAGTACAAATCGTATTGCAGCTTGATCAACGCGTCTTCTTGCGAGGCCCCGTAACGATACTTCACCTGCGCCCAACCCGTGATGCCTGGCTTGACGGCGTGGCGCGCCCGGTAAAACGGAATCTGCTCTGACAGCCGCGAAACAAACTCCGGACGCTCAGGCCGCGGCCCCACCAGGCTCATCTCTCCCCGGAGGACATTCCAGAACTGGGGCAATTCGTCGAGCCGGGTCTTGCGCAAGACACGGCCCAACGGCGTAATCCGCGGATCTTTCTCCTGCGCCCAGACCGCCCCAGTCTGCTTTTCGGCCTCCATTTTCATCGACCGAAACTTCATGACCATGAAAGTCCGTCCCGCTTGGCCGACCCGTGACTGGGTGAAAAAGAGATGGCCCCGATCCGTCAGCAAATTCGCCAGCCAGATCGGCGGCATGACCACCAGCAAGAAGAGACAGCCGATCAGGCCAAACCCGATGTCGGTCGCCAGCTTGGCCAGCAAATACAGCCGATCCAAGGCCGACTGAGAAACCGGCATGACCACTTCCAACATGCGCCCGGCATGCTCCACCGGAACGCGCCCGGTCAACGCCTCGTAGAAGCTGGACATGGTGGTCACCTCCATGCCTGCCTCCCGGCAGCGCAAGACCGCGTCCATCAAACTCTCTTCTACCAATTGAGTATGGGTAATGGCGAACACCAGTTCATCCGGGTGCAGCTCATGACTCAACCGCGCCAACTCGTGGTGCATGCCAAGCACCGGAACGCCGGCGATCACCTGCCCCTGTTTGGCCGGGTCATCATCAATGAAGCCCAATACATGGTAGCAGACGCCGCCATGCGCCGTTTGCCCGCCGCTGCCGGTCCCCGCGAGCGCCTGCGCCAGGGTGCGTCCGCACCAACCCGCTCCGATGATCAAGGCCCGGCGCTGCAGATCGACTCGGGACAAGACGTGGGCGTAGAACGCCCGCCAGGCGCTGATCCCCAAAGCGGCGAACAAGGGCAGGCTGAACAACTCCACCCGGCGCGTGGGGAGCACCGGCGTCAGGATGGGAATGCACAGGAAAACCATGACCGTAACCACGGCGGCCCCAGCGGAGCGCCAGACCGATTTGCCTTGATCCGCCGCCTTGGTCAGGTCGTAAATGTCCAAACTCATTCCGATGACGATCCAAAGCAGCGTGAGCACGATGAACCAGGACACAAACAAGCCAGGGCTGATGAAGCGGGTCATGATTTCCTGGCGATGGAGCAGTACCACGAACAAGGCGCCATTGAGCAGAATGACGTCCCCGAGGAGGAGTATCAGCCGGTGTTCTGAGAACCGGGGTCGCCACCGCTGCGAGACCGTGTGCTTCGCGGGTCTGCTTCTCCCCGCGTCAACCTCAACACAAGATGGCTCGGCAGTCATTGCGGCCGTCCCGGGTTCCGCTTGCCCAACGCTGGAGGGTCCCCTATTTGGCGGTGCTGATTTCGAATCTGTGCCCATAAAACGAGATGGAATCTGGCGCCAACCCCGTGTCAAGCGCAGGTACTGGCCGCCTTTGCTACTTGTCCGTGATGCAACGGATAATCCCTTTCGACTACTTTGTCACCTCAATAACAGTCACCCACGCGTATCTGCGCAGCGCCGGCCAGATGGAGAACAGTTTGCCATCCAGCCGGCTCAACCTCTCCATCGCGCCACGAAACAGCCTTTCATTACCTAAGGCTGAAAACATAAATGCGGCCAACGCCAAAAAATAAAACTCCCGATGGCGCACATTGCAAAAAGGTTCGCTAAAAAACGAAACATCGCTGAACAGCCATGGTTTTTCCGTCGGGGTTCTTCGTGACGGAGTCACTTTGCGAAATATCGAAATAAGCGGATTGTGCGCCAAAGGCTCCAGAAAGACGGCCCGCCCCTTCGGACGCAACACCCGGTGGATTTCGTCCCGCGACAGTTTTAACTCCGTATGATGCAACACAGAGTGCCCAAAGACAAGATCAGCAAAATTATCCGGGTATTTCAGGTTCTCTCCGGCCATTTTCTCTGCTGTGATTTTACCAGAGAATCCGTGCGCCAGAGCAGCCTTCTGCGTCGCCTTGACCATTTCAGTCGAGATATCAAAGGAATATACGGTTGCGCCCCGTCTCGCCAATTCCAGGGAATACTCCCCCCTGCCGCAGCCAAAATCGATGGCCGTTTTGCCGGACAACTGTCCGACAAGCTCCCAAGCATATTGGTTGGCGGCGTCAAGGGCTCCCATTTTATAGAAATTAGAGCCGGTGAACTTCACGCTGATTTGCCCGTCATGCCATTCCTCCTCGATAGAATGCCGTTTCAAAATGTCTTGGTCGCTCTCGTTCATAGATTACAACGTAAATTCAAAGTCCATATCCTGCTTTCAGGAGGCGTGTTCAAAGCCAGATGAAGAGTAGTATTCCCATTGAATGTGCTAATTTCACAAATTGACTTTTTGAATGAGCACATCTGACTAAAAGAGCAAGACAATACAGCTCCTCATGCATCATATTGCCATGCTCCACACAGGCTTTCTTCAAGACAACGGGTTCATCCGCCGCATTAGGGAACAGGTCGAACAAGCCCCTATTCGGGACATATTCGCTTTCCGGTGCGGGGTCATATAAGTACACGTAAGCAAGAAAACTCCGAGCCCATTTAGGAGATCTAACTGATCTTAAGACGTACTTAGCTATGTCTCTATAGGCCCTGATCAATCGTTTGATGCGTCTGTCCATTGCTGTGTCCATCCACAGGTTAAAGTTGATTTAAGCGATCTGGCGGATTTGGCTTTCAATCCATTGATATTGCTTTCGCAACCCGTCCTCAAGCAACATCCGGGATTCCCACCCTAAAATGCTCGCGGCCTTTCTATTATCCGCACACCTTGTTTTGTCTCCCTCCGGCTTGTTGGTATCGTAAATAATCGGAATCTTCTTCCCAGAGATCCGCACGATGCTCTCAGCAATTTCTCTTATCGATGTGCAAACACTGGGGCCTAACTGAATAGGACCGTGGCCCCAGCCCTTATCCAAGGCCAGCACAATCCCATCTACCACATTATCCACATGAATAAACGCTCTCCCTTGCCGACCGCTTCCCCAGACAATAAACTCCTCCGCCGGATAATTAATCGCCTTTCGGATTAACGATGGAATCACCTGGCTCCTTTCAACTCCAAAGTCACAGGGTGCGCCATATACATTGTGCAGCATCAAGATGCACGTCTTCACGCTTGTTTCCAAGCCCAACAGATCTGTTTCATATTGCCCCATCAATTTACTCCAGCCATAGGCAGACTCAGGTTGAGCAGGGTACAAATCTGTCTCCTTCAAGGGCACCGCCTTCAAACTGCTCTGCAGGCTGGCTGGAAAGCTGCAGGCCGTTCCTATGTACAACAGCCCTTTTACAGCGCTCCTTCGGACGGAATCAATGAGATTCGAATTGATCAATATATTTTGCCGAAACAAACTCCCCTGATTCTGGAATACATAATTGATTCCCGCCACGATATCTGCAAGATGAACCACGTAATCAACGCCATCCAGTACGTCATCACACGCTCCAGGTACCGATAGATCCCGTTTGAAAAAACTCGAATCCACGTCAATAACGGGCTTTCCGTGTTCGTCATTTAGGTATTCAAGCCTCCCCCGCCACAAATTGTCAACAACTCTTACGCTGTGTCCCAGCACAACCAGCCTCCTCGTCACATTCGAGCCGATCATTCCGGCTCCACCTGTAATCAGAATATTCATAGATTAAACTACTTTTCACGCCTCACATTGGGTTTACCATAATTCGACAACAGTCGTCGCCTAATGAGTGTAGCGAGGGGCCTAAAAAGGGCGCTCCTTTCCAAATTGAAGCGAACCGGAGGAGTTATGTACGAGCGGACAAAGCTTGAAACGACTCCATGGCCGAGATGCCGCCTGATAGCGAAGACATCTCTCGATATGGCCAATGAAGACTGACTGGTAATTCCACCCAAGTAAAAAGCAGTCAGCACCTCGTCCCTGATTATAAATGGAAGGGCCTTCCGTATCCTCGCAAACAGGTATTGCTCGTTTCCATAACGGTAATTAAGCGGATAAAGCCCCTCCTTTTCATGTACTTGCCTTCTCAACACCACAGATTGATGCGGCCAGATTGATTTTGCTGAGGGAATATGTTTAAATGCCACTCTCCCTGACTGATCCACAACATTCTGCGCAAAGACCACCACGTCCTTCTCCTCTGATCGTAGCGACTCCAGGAGAGTCTTTGCCTTGGCTTCCAAGCAATCTCCGGCTGTCATGATTATGAGCCACGAACCTAAGCTACTTTCGATGCCGTCATTCATCGCCGCATACAGCCCCATCGCCGGATACGCCCCCTTCCCTTTATCCAACGTGTATGTCAGGTGAATGTGCTTCAAGACGAAGTTCTTAACCACCCACTCCTCGCCCAGGGGGCTGTCGGACCCATCAACAATGACCATCTCACTCTTGTCCGGCGCCTCGGCGATGAGCGTCTTAATGGTCCTCACTAATTCGCCGGTATTGTTACGAGTCGTGACAATAAACGAAAAGTCACATTGCGCAACTGTGGGTTTCAGAAGCATAATAATAATGTAATCCGTTTGCAATCTTAATCTCAAACCTCGGATTCGTGAAAGACGTTCAGGCGCTGCTTTTGGCTTCCCGCAGTCCTCCGGCACAATGCGGCGAGGCATGTCGTCACCCTCCTTTGCGCGCAATTGGCATTAGCCACTACGAAGGCAGAAAACGCGAAATTCAATGAGGTGCTGAAATTTGCTGACCTTCATACGGAAGCCCCACCGAGGGGACTGTTTTGCTCAACTCGTTAGCCAGGAATTTATAGGACCGTGGGTGGCCGGACTCAAAATAGATAAACGGAACCCTGAGAGGCTGGAATAGAACCTCAGTTGGGTATTCAGTGAAATTGCCAGCCAGATCGCGGCGAACAAAGAAGGCGTTCATGCCGCTGAGTCCACAGCAGACCAACTGAAACTCGGGAAGCGCATTGACAAATGCTTGAAGAGATGCGCCGTGGTAGTCGTCTTGCGCCCATCGGTGCTGCTGGTCGTAGCGAATTGAGACAATATGCGGCGGCGGGAACTTGGCATTATATTCGACGCAAATGACTTTTGGCTTAGAGAAGGCTGTTATGCCGAGGAGCACATTCAGATCATTGCCGTCAATGTCAATACTAAGCAAGTCAATCGCTTCATTGTCGTGGATGAGTGATCGCACACTAATCTCATCAACAAAATCATGAATTACACGCAAGCGCGACCTGCCATCAGGGAGATTGCAATTGATCTTGCGGACGTTGTCCAAACTCGCGTCAACCCAGCTGCCGCTCCACCCCTTCAAAAGCAAGTAGTGGGTATTGTTCTCCAAGCCGTCCCCGCAGCCGATCTCTACGAACGTCCTCCCGCCTCCAATGCGTCGAAAGATTTCCTCAATAATACCGTCTTCATCGAACTGCGAATAGACCTTTCTCCCCTTCAGCGCAGGATTGTCTGGGGAGGAGTTAAGAACTTCCCTTTTGATCTCCCGAAGCTCGCTGTTAAGGGCGAGTTGGAATTGATACGGGTTTATAAAGACGACAGAGAAAAGTTTGTTGAGAACATCGCGCACACGGCGCCCGGTGTATTGCTTTAATGTCATAATAATTAAAGGTTATTGATTGACTCTTTCCTAGTGGGGCTTGAACTGAAAAGCAGGGTTGCTTGCTTCTTTGCCGCAGTTCTCGCATAAGTCACCGCCGTCTGTTCAATAAAGAATGCGACCTTGTTGACAATTGGTTTCCTGAAACGGTCGAGATATATGTAATCGACAACACCTCTTGCTCCTAAGCAGGAATACTCTCCTTTCTAAATCTTAATATCCAACGTGTACTTAAAATGAATATGGTTCAAGGCACAGTTCTTAAATACCAACTCTCTGCCCAGAGGGTTGTCGGACATGTCAACAATGACAATCTCACTTTTGTCCGGTGCCTCGGCGATGAGTAATTACTCGTCCTTACTAGCTCGTCGGCATTATTGAGAGTCGTGAGAATGAACGAAAAGTCGAATTGTGGAACTGCGGGTTTGAGATGGATAATCATAACGGGAATAGTCGCAACGTCGCGTTCAGGTCTCAATTCCGTCAAAAACGTTTAAGCGGTGCTTTCGGCTTATCATTGACATGACCCTTTGCTTTAATTTAACCAGGCCGGCAGCGTATTTGAACGGCTGCAGTGAAAGCCCCCTGCCGAATAAATGCAGGCCCCTGCTTACGGGCAGATAATCCAACGTGAATGTTGTCGCAATATGCCGCAGCGACTGCCGCGTATAAATAGAAACATGCCCATTTCTCGGGGCGACATAGTGCCATGCCAGGCGTCTCGTTCCATCAATCAAGCCATGCGAGCATTGCGTTGACAGCACTAATAAAAAGCGGGCGCCAACAAGCTTAAGGATAGCCCTGAATGTGCCGGTGGGATTTGTTGTATGCTCCAGAACCTCGAAGGACGAAACTACATTGAACTTGCCAATATATTGTTCTGGAATGTCTGACAGGTCATAGGGATCATGTGTGTAATATTCGATCTGCCTGTTTCGCAAGATTGTGGATAACGCTCCATTTCCTCCGCCATAATCCGCTGCGAGCACGTTTTTTTGGCCGAACACTTTGCAAATCGCCATCAATACCTCCGCATTGAGCCTAGGCCTGGTCGCCTTGTAATCCGGATCCAGGTTTGCGAAATACTCCTCGTTATAGACAAATCGGCGCCAGTTGTCGGCACTGAATTCATCGAATGCTCGAGTAAAGACAAATCCGCACTGGTTGCAGCGATGAAAATATACCGGAACACCGACCAGGCCGTGGGAGTACTTTTGTGGATGGCAATTCCGGTTAAAATCCACCACTTCAAACAAAGGAGCCTCCGCGCCGCAGATTTTGCATTTTTCTGTCTGCCTCAGCGTCATCCCGGCCGGGCCAGCAAGACTCGCCAGGAGATCCTCACGGACTTTCTGACTCGCTTCGGCGGCGGACTGGCCGCAGGCTTCAACGCTTTTCATGTATCCCATCTCCGGCCCCTGCCTGACGCGAAGCCGCGCGCAAGCCGAGATTTTGGAGCCCGCTCCAGTAGAGTCCTGCATTGCCCTCCAACTCCTGAATGGAAGCCTTCACTTTTGAGACGCGTAACAGCAGGGACGTTTCATCGCCGGGGTTCCCGTTCGCGATGAACAGAGTGTAAGGTTGGCAGCCGACGTTGTTAAAACTTCCGAGAAACGATTCCACCTTTCCCGTCTCCCGGAATGTCGGCACTACGATATAAATATGAGGGTCCAATCGGCGCTCGCTTCCAGCATTCGATTTGAACAGGCCACAAGTTGGGAACTTGCGCCAGACGACACTCGCCATGACCTGGTGAAAATGATTCTCAGACCAGCGGGCCCATAATCTACGCATCCGCGCCTCCTGCGAGAGGGGATCGCGCGTCGCGGCCCAGTAATCGCCAGCGTGCCGCTACGCTGCGCATCTTGATTCCATGCACTTTCATCACCAGGAGGTAGCCTGCCAGGAAGAAAAAGAAGGTTTCGCTGCATACAAAAGGAAACGACAGAATCCCCAGCACCGAACCAACCAGCAAGAGGGAGTACCAACTGCTGGTGGCCGCATAAAAGCCAACGTTGATGGCGCGCTCCCGAATCCCCAGCGAAGCTTCCTGGCAGGAGTTCAATATTACCTGATCCAGGAACCCATAGGCAGTGACCACGACGCCGAATAGTGCGGCACCCCACCAGCCAAACGCAAAATAGAGTTCAGCAATCGAGAAGCCTGCGGCGGAACCCACACGCCCATTGGCGCTCAACTCAGGAAGGAGCACCTCGTAGGCGTAACCCGGCAGGTTGACGTAATAGTCCGCGCCCAACAGACTGGAAAGCACCGGCATGTGAATTCCATGCAAACCCAGAAATCCATGTGACATGATGTACTCATTCTGCACATAGACGGAAGCGGTTTGACCCTGCATCCGAAACCAAATGGCCGAAAGGGTGTCCGGCAACGTTTCTACACCCATAAATACAACCAACATTACGCAGCAGAGCGCCAGCACAGTCACGGAAAGGAAAACCATCCTTTTCAGGACACGGCGGGGATCAATCATATGCCTGATTAGAAAATAGCACCACACCAGATATATCAATGTTGCCTTTTCCAAGGTGAAAACCATACAGTAGGCTGTGAACCCGAATAGAAGCAATAATCCGACACTGTTTCTCTTTTGGAGCCTGGGACGTGCGGCAGAATAATGAACAGCAGTAAAGTAGGCGAACCCCAACAGCGAAAGTTCCTGGATGATGGGCCGCCAGTACCTGAACACAAACGGCGGGTTCGCGGCCACCGATGCCCACTGGTGCGTGATGTCAACGCGCTCGAAGGCCGCTTCCGAGACGTCAATGCGTTGCAGCAGCAGGTCGTGGAACGGCACGTACGGCAGCCACACCACATAAGCCAGCGTGTAAGCCACGACGAAGATCATCAGCAGTGCCATCCGGGCGGATGCGTGCGGTCTCACCTCGCCAGAGAGATGCATGCGTGTGCCCCATTGGCGTCCGACGACAATGCCAATCGGCGTAAGTATCGCAAACAGAAGATACAGGGTGTAAAGTGTTTCGTCAAAGCCGTGGCCGTTTCCGCCGACTGCTTCTCCTGCGGCAATGGAGTACCCAGGCAGCAAGGCCAGAATCAGCGCCAGGACGTAGTTAATCGTGCAAAACGACAAGAGCCGAAGTTTCCACCAGCGCAGGGCCCAAAAGTACCCGACAGCCCCAATGAGAACTATCCCGTAATAAGCAAACTCACGTATCGTCATAACTTTACTCCGGGCAGGCGCGCGCTGGAAAGAGGGTTTTCATAAAATACCGCATCGCGAAATTGCGCTAAAAAAGGCTGTCGAAGGCCACTCTGGGGAAGACATCCAGATACCCTCCCACCGAGGCGTTCATGATACTTTGGCCCCGCTTCTGGGCGGAGCGATTGATGTTCACATAACCCGCGAAGATCCTTTCCACCGCTTTGATTACACTCAGGTAATCCCAGTTATCAATACCGTAGGCCTTTGCCTGGCTGCTGGCGCGCGAATTGTAGTCATTGGAAAAATAGGTCGGCGTTTTTGGACTGGCGAGAAAATCATGGTCCATGCCGATCAAATAGACCGGGTTGCAACCCATATAGAGACTGACGGTAATGGCGAGGAGAGCGACGTTCTGCACGCCGGGCACGGCCCGGGTCAAGTCAACATTAAACGCGCGCTGCAGGGCCATGCTGCCCCGCTGGCAGCAGAAGAAGGAGCGGTCGGGCGGGAGCAGGGAGTGTTTTCTGGAAGCTTCGTAGGCGGCCAGGGGCAGGAAGAAGCTGGCGCCGGGCAGCCGCTTGCGCATGAGGTCGAACTCGCCGAGGAGAAGTTCGTGCCTGTCGAAGTAGAGCGGGTCCGCCAGGCAGAGAGCGACCGGCTGCCAAAGGTCAAGGATCGGATGGCAGGCAAACCCGTTGAGCACGAACACGAGTTCGGACTTGAGCGCCGCCAGTTGCATCTTGTTCAGAGAGGGTCCGTTACCCACAACAAAACCGCGTCTGCCGCGGTATTTATTCTGCCAAAGCCGATTGCGGGCCAGGATGCTCTTCTCCCGGCGGGTGAGCCAGGGATGCTGCTCCAGGAAGCAGGCCGCATCGTTCGCGGTGGCGCCGGCCAGCCTGAGCAGCTTGGCCCCCGCCTTAAAGGAGAATTCCCTTAACGTTTGCGCTTTGGAAAAACTTGGCATTCGCCTGAACTATGCATGGCGTCTTAGGTGTTGCAGCCCAATGGAAAGCAAACACCAATGATCGCGCCTTTCAACTGCCCAACGACGCCTCGTACAGTTAAAGCAGCGTTCGATTGTAAAAGTAGCTGCATTATCCTGTCCGCCCAAGCGCCTTGCGCCAAAGACGCCTGACCAATCTCGTTTCCTTGCCGTCCCCGATGACCAGGGAATGCAAGCTCGTTTGGCTGGCAGCCAAGTAGGCCGGCACCAAAAGGAGGGCCGAGACAATAAAGGAGGCCGAACTGGCAATGGCGACGCCGTTCATCCCGTAGCGGCCGAGGAGAAGCCAGGAGAGCCAGCAATTCACCCCCAAAGCAATCATCATCACCACGGCGCCGGGCTTGGACTGCCTGCGCCCTTGCAAGTCACTGTTCATGAGTTGAAAGAGCGCCAAAAACACGGCTCCCACCAGAAGAATCTGGAAGGGCCGCACGGCAGGCTCGAATTGGCTGCCAAACAGAGTGCGGATGAGCGGCCCGGCCAGCAGGCCCAAGCCGAGGCACAGACCCGCCAACCCGCCCGCCACCGCCCGCACCAGCCAGACGGTCTGAGGCGCCCGGGAAGTCAGGACATTTTGCGCCGCGACGTGCGGAAACAGCAGGTTGCTGGCTGTGGCCGGCACCATGAGGACGCGCTCCACCAAGCCGAGGCCGACCGATAGATAACCCACATCAGACAACGTCAGGTACCTGCTGGTTAACCAAAGTCCGATGCGGTTCTGGAGCAGGAGCAGAATTCCGCTCAAAACCGCCGGCAACCCGAAGACGATGGCAGACCGCGTGTAACCTCTCACGCGGGCGAGGGAAGGCGCGCCGGACTGACGGGCCAGGTCCCTGAGCAAGAATCCCCCGGCGCCCAGTTGCGCGAGACCATCCCCCAGCAAAGCAGCCTGGATTTTGCTCCGCAGGACCAAAGCCAACGCGAAAAACAGCGGCAGGTACACGCCGGCCCGAATCAGACTCGCCAGATTGTAGGCCGCAATTCTGTGGCAACCCAAGGCCGAGGAGCTCATGAAGTTATAAATAAGTTGTGCGTTGATTACGAACATGCCAAGCCACAGGAACTCCCTGGCCACATTGGGCGTCACGTAGGGCCCCAGCCATTGGAGCACCACGCCGCCCATCACCCAGGCCAGCAGGCAACTAAAGGCGATGTGTTTCAACACATAGCCGAAAACAACGTTGCGCGGGTAACTTCCGCTCCCGAAGAAATAAATGGCGGCGTATCCCAGGCCAAGATTGGACAACGAAACCACCACCAGCACGAAGAGGCCAACCAGGGCGATCACTCCTCTGCCCTCGGGACCCACACTCCGCGCAATAACAACCGAGGCGACGAAGGTGATCAAGAAAGCCAGCACGTTGGTGCCCAAGGTCGCGGCCAACCGCCTGGCAAATTGAAAATCCATAGGGGAAAGATGCTTTCAACGTTCCTGCCCGGTCCATGGCGGCGCGGCAGGTGCGGGGCGGTGATCGTGAATCAGAGCATCCAGGGGATTCGTTCCATGATGCATAAACGACGGGCTTCAGCGCTGGCAGGTACGACGAGCGAATGCGCGCACCGAGCGCAGCCTATCCTTCATGCTCGCGTAACTTTTTGACAGACTCCAGCGTCAATGGTCCGTTGGAGGAGAGTCTTGGCGCGAGGCTCTTCAGCGTGGTGATGGGCAAATCCCACCACTTCCATTGTCGCAGAGCTTCGATGACTTCGTCGTTAAACCTGTACCGAATAAGCCTGGCAGGAACGCCGCCCACAATGGCATAGGGAGGCACATCATCCACTACGACCGCCGACGCGGCAATAATGGCGCCATCTCCAATGCTGCAACCCTCCATGACCACCGCGCCGTCCCCAATCCAGACATCGCTTCCGACAGCCACCGGGCGAGGCTCTTCGTCGTACAGGTGGCGATCCGTCAAAACCAGGCCCGCCTGTTGCCTGCTGGAGTAGAAGGCCGGATGCGTACTCAACAAATGCGTCGGATGACGCCCCTGACCGCCCACGACCGCAAAGCCTATCGAGCAAAATTTTCCCGCCCGCACGCGAATCATCCTGGCAGAAGTGTATGAGGCCAGGCCCAGGTGAGTGTCGAAAAGAACGGCCGATCTGTGCAACTGACAAAATGGAGCGAACGTGCAGCGCGTATCGGCGTAGGTCCATGGATGAGCGTAATAGCCCTCAACCGCATGTGCGAGCCGCAGGCGTCTCCACAGCGTCCACACCAGGCGGTTCAGGAGAGGCTTCACGATACAAGCAGGGAGGGAGGGTTCACCCGCTCCACTAAAAACCACCGCATCTTTCCTCATTCTCACTCCAGCGGACCCGGGCAGATGCCGCGGAATAGGTTCATCGCACAATTTTCAGCACGCCCCAATTCATAAGCATTCCAGCCGAGAATTGAAGTCTGCGGCCATCGGCCAGGGCTGCTGTATAAGTTCCAAGACCGCGCGAGTTGCATGGCAAATCCAAATCAATCTCAAACGGGATGACCTGGGCACGGGCCGTCCCGGCTTCGAGCCATTGGCGGACCGTCCGCATGGAATAGACATTATAGCAAACATAATGGCCGGTCTTGGCCGATTCCCGCGTCCAATCGTAAACTTTGTTATAGATGTCAACGTCATGGTGCAGATTAAACAGGGAGCTTAAATAAAGGCGGCCTCCCGGCTTGGTTATCCGCAGCAGCTCGCGAAGCGCGTCTTGCGGATGTTCCAACCAGGAAAGCGTTTGCCAGCATAGCGTCAGGTCGAAGGCCCCGTTCGCCACGCCTTTCAGATCATAGATGTCACCTTCCGACACCTTAAACTCGGAGCCCGGGCAGATTCTTGCGGCGTCCTTCAGCATGGCCGGGTTCAAATCGAACAGATGAAAATGACAGCGGGGATATTCCTTTTGCAGCCAGTAGGAGAGCGCCCCATTTCCGCAGCAGATGTCCCCGACCTCCGCGAAATCGCAACCATCCTCTTTGAGCAGCCTTTCCAGGAACAACTGCTGCCGCGACTTTGCCTGGAGGAAGCTGTTTTGGCTGCGCTGTCGGGCTTCCTCGTCTATAGCAAGAGACTCGACATATTGATTTGGCCCCGTGTTCATGTCTGCGCGGCTCAAATGGAGCTTTCCGGGCCGGGTCCTCCGTTTGGCACGGAGTCTTCTGCCGCCTTGCCTTTGTGGAAGTTTTCCCAGTACTTGTCAACAACGTTGGCATTGCAAAATAGTTGCTGATCCAAAACGAGCCGAATGATTGTTTCATCGCTGCACGTCAGATAACTCCCGCCCAACGCGGCCAGCACACCGCGAAAGAATTCCAGGTCTTCGGGGTAGTCGAGGGTAAACCGCAGCCGCCGGTCGCCCGGATGCTGATTGAACTCGATTGTTTTGGCCGTTGCTTCATCGAATATTCTCCCCCAGCCGGTTTCCAAGACACCGCGCGGCGCTTTCTGCAGTGAACTCTTCAGAAAGGCCCGGGTGTAGCCAAAGGCATTCATCCCGAGGGGAAGGCCGGCGGTTTTGGCATAGTGTATTCCATCGTGAAGCGCTTCGTGGACCGCGCCCATCGCGGTGGGAGAGCAAAGAATATCGTCTCCATCCACGGAAATGATGCAGTCCAAGTCCATGGCTTCGGCCGCCTGGAGCTGACGCAACGGGATGTTCCGGCTTGAACCATAAAAAACCTGCGCCAAGCCGGCGACGACATCCTCAAAGGCGCGATTCTGAGGCTCGTCTCCGGTGGCCACCACAACGCGGAGCGAGGCCGCTTCGATTTCCATCCTGAAATGTTGGTCAATCCGGCGGAGCAAATAGCTGATGATTGGCTGGCCGCCGACAGCCTGGAGATGTTTTTGCGGCAGCCGCGTTGATCCGCAACGGGCGAGGATGAGTATGCCAGTTTTCATAGTTTTCACGGGTGTGGTACCGCGCTGCCCGGCTAATGGATGAGCCGTGTTTAATTCTGGAAAGGAGGCCCGACATTTTGTGACACTGGGTTGGAACTTGTTTGTCAAAGGCCTTAAAGGCTAAAGCCGTCATCAACCACGATGTTTTGGCCGTTGACAAACGATGACGCGTCGGAAAGGAGAAAAACCAGCGCGCCCGCGATGTCCTTTGGATCCAGCATGCCCTTGCTGGAGGCGTAGGCCTCGTATTTCTTCAGGAAGCTCTCCGGCTGATTGTCCAGAATGCCCCCCGGGCTGATCGTGTTGACGCGGATGTTCCGGCCTTTGAAGTACTTGGCCATATATCGCGCCAGGTGGATCAAACCTGCTTTAAGAACCGCATAGGCGACCGGAGTGGTCATCGAGGTTCCCTCGTAGGTGTCAAATCGCGGAGCCATAATGCCCTGAATGGAGGCCATCTGGATGATGTTGCCGTAGCCTTGCCGGATAAACATGGCCGCCGCCTGCTGCGAGAGCAAAAAGGCCCCGCCCAGTTGCATATTTATGTTTTCACAAAAATCGTCGTATTCCACATCCAAGAAGGCCTTTCCCCAGGAGGCGGTGCGGGGATAGGCGGCGTTGACCACCGCATCGAGCCGTCCATGCGTTGCGCGAACCTTTTCGAGACAGGAGTTTATCGCCGCTTTCGAGGTAATATCAATCCAAGCCCAATCGGCCGACGTCGCGCCAAATTCACGCGCAATCTGTTCTTGCAGCGCGCGCGCTCCCTTTTCATTGCAATCGGCGATGCAAACGACTCCCCCGTATTGGACAATGCCGCGGCAAAGCCCGGCTCCCAACAACCCGGCGCCGCCGGCAACAAGCACGACTTTTCCGCCTAATACATTCATGGCGATTTGCGGACTTCTCATGAGAAATAACGGATCGTGTTGTAGAGAGACTCTGCTTGCTTCTTCATTTCGTCCTTGTTTTTTTGATTCGTCGTAAACTGCATCAACTGCTTCTGAATTCGTTCGGCGGTCGGGCATAAACCAGAGGAGGCGTTGAGCCGGCCTTCCAGACCAATGGAAGTGAGCATTGCCTGGACATCAGCCACTGAATCTTCCAAGTAACACAACGTCCACGCGGCATAAATGCCATCGCCTCCCAGCTCGACGTATTTCTTGCGGAATACTTCCCACGGAACATCTTCCCGCAGGAATCGCGCCGCGAAGGTGTAGTAGCTGTTTCGATCTCCCGCCGGCGTCTTTTGCGCGGCCAGCCATGGGCAGCCAGTCGCGTGGATTGCTTCGGCATACATCCCGGCCATCATCTCGCGTTTCTCGACAAATCCG